>DATDDN010000043.1:0-5670 GCA_036523795.1 Gallionellaceae bacterium
CTTCGGTCTTGATGCCGCCGTTGCCGCCGACATAGATTTCCCAGCCGGAGTCCACACCGATGATGCCGACGTCCTTGATCGCGGCCTCGGCGCAGTTGCGCGGGCAGCCGGATACGGCCAGCTTGAATTTGTGCGGCGTCCACATGCGGTCCAGCGCGTATTCCAGGTCGATGCCCATCTGGGTGGAGTCCTGCACGCCGAAACGGCACCATTCGCTGCCCACGCAGGTTTTCACCGTGCGCAGGGCCTTGCCGTAGGCATAGCCCGAGGTCATGCCCAGCTCTTCCCACACCTGGGGCAGGTCTTCCTTCCTGATGCCGAACAGGTCGATGCGCTGGCCGCCGGTGACCTTCACCGTCGGAATCTGGTATTTGTCAGCAACATCGGCGATGCGGCGCAGCTGTTCGGGGGTGGTGATGCCGCCGTGCATGCGCGGCACCACGGAGAAGGTGCCGTCCTTCTGGATGTTGCCGTGGGCGCGTTCGTTGATGAAGCGCGATTGCGGATCGTCCCGCACCTCATGTGGCCAGGCACACAGCAGGTAGTAGTTCAGCGCCGGGCGGCAGCTGGCGCAGCCGTTGGGCGTGCTCCAGCTAAGGAATTCCATCACCTGCGGGATGGACAGCAGTTTCTGTTCGACGATGGCCTTGCGCACTGCTTCGTGGGTGTGTTCAGTGCAGCCGCACATCGGTTTGGCCGAAGATTCCTGCGGGGCATAGGCGCCACCCAGGGTGGAGGCCATGATCTGCTCGACCAGGCCGGTGCAGGAACCACACGAGGCCGAGGCCTTGGTGTGCTTGCGCACATCTTCCAGGGTGAACAGGCCCTTGTCCTTGATCGCTTTCACGATGTCGCCCTTGCATACGCCGTTGCAGCCGCACACTTCCATGTTGTCCGGCATGGCGGCGGCACTGCTCTGGCCCTGGTGGCCGGTATTGCCCAGGTGCGACTGGCCGAACATCAGGTGGTCGCGGATGTCGGCCACGTTGCGTCCATCGCGGATCATCTGGAAGTACCAGGCGCCGTCCCTGGTGTCGCCATACATCACCGCGCCTACCAGCTTGTCGTCCTTCAGCACCAGCTTTTTGTACACACCGCCGCCGGCATCCTGCATCAGGATTTCTTCGCTGTCGTTGCTGCCGCTGAAATCGCCCGCCGAGAACAGGTCGATGCCGGTGATCTTGAGCTTGGTCGAAGTGACCGAGCCCTGGTAGCGCGCGATGCCCAGGCGGGCCAGATGATTGGCGCACACCTTGGCCATGTCGAACAGCGGGGCCACCAAGCCATAGGCGGTGCCGCGATGCGACACGCATTCGCCCACCGCATAGATGCTGGGGTCATAGGTCTGCATGGTGTCGTTCACCACGATGCCGCGGTTGCAGTGGATGCCCGCGGATTCGGCCAGCACCGTGTTGGGGCGGATGCCCACGGCCATCACCACCAGATCGGCCGGAATCTCGCCGCCATCCTTGAAGCGGATCGCTTTCACGCGGTTGGAGGCATCACCCACCAGCTCCTGCGTGCTTTTCTCCAGCAGGAATTTCAGGCCCTTGGCTTCCAGCGATTGCTGCAGCATCTGGGCTGAATTCTGGTCGAGCTGGCGTTCCATCAGCCACGGCATCATGTGCACCACGGTCACGTCCATGCCGCGCAGCGCCAGGCCGTTGGCGGCTTCCAGGCCAAGCAGGCCGCCGCCGATCACCACCGCATGTTTGAATTTTCCCGCCGCTTCAATCATGGCGTTGGTGTCATGGATGTCGCGGTAGCCGATCACCCCGGTCAGGTCCTTGCCGGGCACTGGCAGCATGAACGGCGTAGATCCGGTGGCCAGCAGTAATCGGTCATAGGCGGCTTCCGTGCCGTCCTCTGCGTAGACGATCTTCTTGCTGCGATCGATCTTCACCACTTTTTTGTTGAGGTGCAGGGTGATGTGGTTGTCCTGGTACCAGTCCAGGTCGTTGAGAATGATGTCATTGATGCCCTGCTCGCCAGCCAGCACCGGCGACAGCATGATGCGGTTGTAGTTGGGGTAGGGCTCGGCACCGAACACGGTGATGTCATACATGTCCGGTTCGAGCTTGATCAGTTCCTCCAGTGTGCGCACGCCTGCCATGCCGTTGCCCACCATCACCAGTTTCATTTTTTTCATGGGTTTACTCCTTGGTTGATTGGTTTGTTGTTTTTCTGCTTCGATTGGTTTTTCCGGCTCATGCCGCCATTGGCTGCGCCACCAGACGTTTCAGCTCAGGCAGGCAGGAACCACATTGGGTGCCGCATTTGAGTTTGCTCTGGATCGCGGCAAGATCCAGACCGTGGCGGAACTCGGTCATGATCTCCAGCTCACTCACGTCCAGACAGTTGCATACGATGTGCCCACGCTGAGCTTGCCCGGTCGGGGGCGCACTGAGCGGGGCAAACAGCCAGGGACGCATGGCCTGTGCATCCGCACCGCTGGCAATGACTTCCTTCAGCCAGTCGCGTGCCATGGTTTCCCCGGTGAGGCGCACGCCCAGCAGCCTGCCGTCCTCCATCAGCGCGCGTTTGCTGATGCCGCGGCGCGCATCGCGGTAGTTCATCACTTCGTTGGCATCGTCCAGGCCGAGGATGGCGTCAATCTCGGCCAGCAGCGCCTCGTCAACCGGCGTGCCATGGGCTGTGCGCAGCATCACTAGCTCCTCATCGCGTCCATACAGTCCCAGTGCGGCGTAGTCGAAGCGCTGCAGCAGCGGCTGCAGCTGTGCCATACGGCGCAGCGCATGGCCACGGCGCAGCGCAGCCATCTGCCAGGGCAGCTGAAGTTTTTCCACCTGTACGGCGGCGTGCTTGAGCTCGGGTTGTTTCGATGCCGGATCGCATGCATCCAGCGTCAGTGCGTTGACACCCAGCCCGCTCATGAATTGCGCACCCCAGTGCATGGGGATGAACACCTGGCCCGGGCGCAGTTCGGGCGTAGCCTGCACACGCAGATTGAGCTTGCCGCGGCGGCTGCTGACCTGCACCAGATCGCCCTCGCTCAGGCTGCGTCGCACCATGTCTGCTTCGCTCATCGACAGCAGCGGTTCTTCCACGTGGCTGAACAGGCGGCCAACCGTGCCGGTGCGGCTCATGCCATGCCACTGGTCGCGCAGGCGGCCGCTGCTCAGGTGCAATGGATAACGCGCATCGATGTCTTCTGCTGTCGGCGCGGAGCGCAGGTTGGCGAAGCGCGCCTTGCCGCTGGCGGTGGGAAAGCGCCCATCGCCATACAGGCGCTGTTTGCGCGCGGCGGGGTCGAGTGGATAGGGCCATTGCTGCGGGCCGTTGTGTTCCAGCACGGCATAGCTCAGCCCGCCGATGTCGAGGTCGCGGCCGATGGTGCTGGCGCGATGTTCATTGAAGATTTCTTCTGGGTTGGTGTAGGGGAATAGCATCTGCCCTCTCTCCATCTCTCTCCCGCTTGCGGGAGAGAGGGTTATGGTTCCCTCTCCCGCTTGCGGGAGAGGGGTAGGGAGAGGGTGTAGATGCCGAGCCAGGCGCCGGGCAAAATCGACCACGATCTGCCAGTCATGCCGCGCCGCGCCGGGTGCCGCCACGGCAGCGCGCACGCGGCTGATGCAGCGCTCCGAATTGGTCACCGTGCCGGACTTCTCACCCCAGCTGGTGGCGGGCAGCAGCACGTCGGCAAAGGCGGCGGTTTCGGTATGGCGGAAGCAGTCCTGCAGCACCACCAGCTCGGCCTGCTGCAGGGCCGTCGTGACCTGGTTGAGGTCGGGCATGGATTGGGCTGGATTGGTACAGGCGATCCAGATCGCCTTGATCTTGCCTGTGCGCACTGCCTCGAACATTTCCACCGCGGTCTTGCCGGGTTGCTCGGGAACGCTGTCCACTCCCCACAGGCCGGCCACCTCGGCGCGATGTTGTGGGTTGCTCATGTCGCGGTGGCCGGACAGCAGGTTGGCCATGCCCCCCACCTCGCGCCCGCCCATGGCATTGGGCTGGCCGGTGAGCGACAGCGGGGCCGCTCCCGGCTTGCCGATGTGGCCGGTGGCCAGGTGCAGGTTGATCAGTGCAGCATTCTTGTCGGTGCCCTGGCTCGACTGGTTCAGTCCCTGGCAATACAGCGACAGGGTGGCGCCGGAGGTGGCAAACCATTTCGCGGCAAGCAGGATGTCATCGATGCTGATGCCGCATACCGACGCCGCGTATTGCGGGGTGTAGTCGCGCACCGTGGCCTTCAGTTGCTCGAAGCCTTCGCTGTGGGCGGCGATGTAGTTCATGTCGCACCAGCCCTCCCACAGCATCACGTGCAGCATGGCATGGAACAACACCACGTCGGTGCCGGGCAGGATGGCCAGGTGCAGGTCGGCCGCGCTGGCGGTGTCGGTGCGGCGCGGGTCCACTACGATCAGTTTCAGCTCGGGATTGGCGCGGCGTGCCGCCTCGATGCGGCGGAACAGGATGGGATGGGCATAGGCCGTGTTGGAGCCGGCGATGAAGATGCAGCTGGCCTGCTCGATGTCGTCATAGCAGCCGGGCGGGGCATCCATGCCCAACGTGGCCTTGTAGGCGGCCACGGCAGAGGACATGCACAGGCGCGAATTGGTGTCGATGTTGTTGGTGCCGATCAGCCCCTTGGCCAGCTTGTTGAACACGTAGTAATCCTCCGTCAACAGCTGGCCCGAGATGTAGAACGCAACCGCATCCGGCCCGTGTGCGCGGATGATGCCGGCAAAGCGCTCGGCCACATGGTCCAGGGCCACATCCCAGCTGGCCGGCTGGCGCTTGGCCTCGCGTTGCGTGCGCAGCTCGGGCTGCAGCGCGCGCAGCTCGTCGCGTGCGGTCAGGTGCAGCGTGGCGCCCTTGCTGCACAGACGGCCGGCGTTGGCAGGATGATCAGGGTCACCGCTGACACCGGTGATGCGGTTGCCCTCGCTGCGGATGATCACGCCGCAGCCGACTCCGCAATAACAGCAGGTTGTCCGGGTTTCGCTCATTTATGCGGCTGCCTTGGCGTGCTTGTGATAGAGGAATTCCAGCACCGCACCGCGCAGCTGGTGGTAACGTGCGTCGTTGGCCAGGGCCAGGCGTTCGCGCGGGCGCGGCAGGTCCACGCTCAGGACTTCACCGATGGTGGCGGCCGGGCCGTTGGTCATCATCACGATGCGGTCGGACAGCAGCACGGCTTCATCCACATCGTGAGTCACCATCACCACGGTGCTGCCGGTTTCGGCCACGATCTTCATCAGCTCATCCTGCAGGTGGGCGCGGGTGAGGGCATCCAGGGCGCCGAACGGCTCGTCCATCAGCAGCACCTTGGGCTGCATCGACAGGGCACGGGCGATGCCCACGCGCTGCTTCATGCCGCCGGAGATTTCATGCGGGTACTTGTGTTCAGCGTGGCTGAGATGCACCAGTGCCAGTGCTGCCCTGGTGCGTTCGGCCAGCAGGGCCTTGTTTTCGATTGCGCCGAACACCCGCTCCACCGCCAGGTAGACGTTGTCGTAACAGGTGAGCCAGGGCAGCAGCGAGTGGTTCTGGAACACCATGGCGCGATCAGGCCCGGGGCCGGCGATTTCTCGTTCGGCGCAGATCATCGCACCTTCGCTTGGCAGAAGGAGACCGGCGATCAGGTTGAGCAGGGTGGATTTGCCGCAGCCGGAGTGGCCGATCAGGCTGATGAATTCACCGCGG
>DATDDN010000044.1:0-8815 GCA_036523795.1 Gallionellaceae bacterium
GCCCAGGCGCTCCAGCGCCTGTTGCGAGAAGAAAGTCTTGCCGGATCCCGGCAGGCCGTGGGTGATGATCAGCGCCGGCCTGTTCACCTGCCAGGCCTGCTGCGCCAGCGCCAGGTAGCGCCGGCACTCGGCCAGCGCCTGCTGGCGCACGCGCGCAGTCAAGCCGGCTTGTGCCAGGCGGATTGCGCTGACCTTGGCACGCACGGCCGCACGATAGGCGACATAGAAGCGCAGCAGCGCTAGGCCGGCGTAATCGCCGCTTTCCTCCAGCCAGCCGTTGAGGAAGCGGCTGGCCAGATCGGCGCGCCGGTATTGCTGCAGGTCCATCACGGTGAAGGCGACTTCGTTGATCACGTCGATCCAGCGCAGATCGGCGTTGAACTCGATGCCGTCAAACGGCAGCGGCTGCCCGTGCGACAGCACGATGTTGCCCAGGTGCAGGTCACCGTGGCATTCGCGCACCCTGCCCTGCTGCCGGCGTGCCGCCATCACGGACGCCAGCGCGGTGCAGGCTGCCGTCGTGGCGTGCTGCAGCGCGTCCAGACTGGCGAGATCGCCCGCATCCTGCAGCAGCGGGCGCATCTGCGCAAAGTTCTGCAGGGCGGCCGCGCAGATGGATGAAGGAGAACCGTAAGGACTGTCTGGCGCGGCAGGCGGCAACGCCGCATGAAATTGCGCGATGCGCCTGGCCAGCAGATCGATGTGCTGCGGCAGCAACTTGCCGCGCGCCAGCAGGCGATCGAACTGTCCGGCACCGGCGAAGCGCTTCATCCTGACCGCATACTCCAGCGCCGGTTCCGCCCCCAGCACGGGCGCATCAGCACTTCCGCCTAGCGGCACGATGTCGAGATAGATCTGCGGCGCCAGGCGCCGGTTCAGGCGCAGCTCCTCCTCGCAGCAGCGGCGACGCGCGGCCAGCGTGGAGAAATCGAGGAAACCGAGATCGACCGCCTTCTTGATCTTGTAGGCATAGGAGCCGGCCAGCAGCACCCAGGAGATGTGCGTCTCGATCAGCCGCACCTGGCGCACGGCATGCGGATAAGGGGCGGCTGCGCGCAGGGCCGCGAGCAGTCGCTGTTGCGTGTCATCGGGGTGTGCCGTGCTGCGCATCGTGCCTCCCGTCACTCGTCATCGCCGCGCAGGACACGGCGGCAAAACCTCAGTGCTGGCCGTTGCCTGCCTGCAGCGCCGTGATGAGAACGGCAAAGAGAATGTAGGCGCCCAGCGTGGCCAGCAGCGACGCCCAGTAACGCACCAGCGCGATTTCGTCGTTGCGCATGATGCGCAGGTTGAGATAGGTGCCCAGCAGGCCGATCACGCCGCCGAGGACGTTGCCGCTCCAGCCGAAGGTGCCGCCCGAATACAGCAGCAAGGCAGGCAGGGCACACCATGCATAGACGTACCAGGCCAGCGGGTGGGCAATCTGGACTGCCGCGCCGTCTATGGCCACTCTGGGAACCGGGTCGGGGAAGCGCCACTTCAGGCATACCTGCATGCTGGTGCCAGCATCGTTGCTGACCTGGTAGCAGCCATTCTTGCCACTGACAAAATTGCCGTTCAACTGCAGGCGCGGCGGGCGCAGCAGGCCTGCCGCATGCACCACCAGCTGCTGTTGCTGAAATTCGGCGTGAATAACTCTGATCTGCATGATCGTTCCTGTCAGATGATAGTGATGCGCTGCCAGGACCGTCCTGGCAACGGCCGAACAGTTGGGTTGCGGCTACAATTGCAAGTATAGTGCAGGCACCACAGGCAGGGATACCACCATGAAACAGGCAGCCCCCAAGACCGCTGATGCGCGTGAACACAAACTGACCCTTTCCGAGCTGCTCAACATGCTGCTGGCAGACGGCATGGTCAGCAGCACCGATGCCGATGCGCTGCTCGCCGCACGTCGCGGCCACCGCCAGGATGTACACCCGCTGCAAACCATCAGCGAGCAGAACTGGAAATCGCGTGTCGCCCCTCATCGCATACTCGGCGTGGACACGCTGACCGAATGGCTGGCGCACCGCGTCGGCCTGGAGTATTACCACATCGACCCGCTGAATGTGGACTTCTCCGCCGTGGCCGACATCATGTCCAGCGACTACGCCGCACGCTTCGGCATACTGCCGGTTCAGGTCGGCACACACGAGGTGGTCGTCGCCACGGCCGAACCCTTCCTGCGCGAATGGGAGAGCGTGCTGAAACCCATCCTGCGCAAGGACATACGCCGCGTAATGGCCAGCCCGCCCGACATCAGCCGTTACATGGTGGAGTTCTACAATCTGGCGCGCTCGGTGAAAAGTGCAACCAGGGCCGACCGCCAAGGCACGTCCGGGCAATCCTCATTCGAGCAGCTGGTGGAACTGGGCAAGAGCAACCGCCAGTTCGACGCCAACGACCAGAACATCGTGCATATCGTGGACTGGCTGTGGCAATACGCCTTCGAGCAGCGCGCCTCGGACATCCACATCGAACCGCGGCGCGACCTGGGCATCGTGCGCTTCCGCATCGACGGGGTGCTGCACCAGGTGTACCAGGTGCCGATGTCGGTGATGGCTGCGATGACCAGCCGCATCAAGGTGCTGGGGCGCATGGACCTGGTGGAGAAGCGCCGTCCGCAGGACGGGCGCATCAAGACGCGCACGCCGGACGGCCAGGAAATCGAGCTGCGCCTGTCCACCCTGCCCACTGCCTTCGGCGAAAAACTGGTGATGCGCATCTTCGACCCCGAGGTGCTGGTGCGCGATTTTTCCGAGCTGGGTTTTTCCGAGGAAGACCTGGCACGCTGGCAGTTCATGACCAGCCAGCCCAACGGCATCATCCTGGTCACCGGCCCCACCGGCTCCGGCAAGACCACCACGCTGTACTCCACCCTCAAGCAGCTTGCCACGCCGGAAGTCAACGTATGCACCATCGAAGATCCCATCGAGATGGTGGAGCCGGCCTTCAACCAGATGCAGGTGCAGCACGGCATCGAGCTCGGCTTCGCCGATGGCGTGCGCGCACTGATGCGGCAGGACCCCGACATCATCATGATAGGCGAGATCCGCGACCTGGAAACCGCCGACATGGCGATCCAGGCGGCGCTCACCGGCCACCTGGTACTGTCCACCCTGCACACCAACGACGCCCCGGCTGCGGTGACGCGCCTGCTTGATCTGGGGCTGCCCTCCTACATGCTCAACTCCACCCTGCTCGGGGTGATGGGGCAGCGCCTGGTGCGCACGTTGTGCCCGCACTGCAAACAGGCGGGCCCGATGCAGCCGGACGAGAAAGAGCTGTGGGACACGCTGGTGGCGCCGTGGAAATCCAAGCCGCCGGCGCAACTGTATCGCCCTGTGGGCTGCCTGGAATGCCGCATGACCGGCTACCTGGGCCGGGTGGGCATCTATGAGATCCTGCTGATGTCTCCGGCGCTGCGCAAGCTGGTAACCCCCACCACGGACATCGCCAGCGTACGCGAGCTGGCGACACGTGAAGGCATGAAGCCGCTGCGCATTTCCGGTGCGCTTAAGATTGCCGCGGGCACCACCACCCTGGAAGAAGTAATCAAGGTCGCGCCACCGGCCAGCCAGATGTAGGACGGCCGGGAGGGCCGCCCGCAGAGTCAGCCGGAGCGAGGCGCGTCGTGCAGGGCCATAGCGCGCCCTTTCCCACTCACCCAGACCACTGAACCTGGCTGCGATTCCGGTGCCTAATGTACGTGGAATTAGGTATTTAGATAATTCGCGCGATTCGGTACAGTGACATGGCGTGATTCCCCGGATCTGCTGAGCCAGTGCAGGCTTGCGGGCAAGGCGGGTCGACAGTGCGTGGCAGGGATGATGCCGCAGCCAGACCAGCGCGGGCCGGCCAGGTCTGCACAGCCGGTCCCACACGCAAGACCACGCACACCAACCGCAATATCAACTCAGCGTCAGGAGGCCATCATGAAATGCAATGTTGGCGGAATTGATCGTACCGGTCGCATCGTGCTCGGGATAGTGCTGCTGATAGTGGGGCTGGTTGCCCCCATCGGACCGACATGGCAGATAGTCGCTCTGGTCATTGCAGCCATCGCACTAGTGACCGCAGCCGTGCGCTTCTGCCCGGCAAATGCAATCCTCGGCATCAACACCTGTGAAGACGGGAACAAGAAATAGGGATGGCGGGGCTCACCGGACGGCAGGCCATGAGCGTAAAGACATGTCCCTGTTGTCGGATTGCGCTGCTGCTTGTTCCGTTGCCGCAGTTCGAGGAGCCAATCCAGTACGGGAAGGGACGGATATCGTGATGATCTGCAACCTTGCTGACAATCGCTCGCCGCAGCAGGCGCGGCCCGTGGCACGGGCCAGCGCCATGCTGGCCGGCGGGCTTGCGCTGGTGCTCTCGCTGCTCCTCACCTGTGCACCAGCCGTTGCGCAAGTCGAAACACCAGCCACGCCCGAGCGGGCTGCTCCGCAAGCCCGGCCCGCATTCAGCCAGCAGGAGCTGGACCAGATGCTGGCGCCCATCGCGCTGTACCCTGACGCACTGCTGTCGCAGATTTTAATGGCGTCCACCTACCCGCTGGAGGTGGTGGAGGCCGCGCGCTGGTCCAGGGCCAACCCCGGCGTCGTGAGGGAGAATGCCGTCAAGGCCGTGCAGCAGGAGGATTGGGATCCCAGCGTGAAATCGCTGGTCGCGTTCCCGCAGATCCTGCAGATGATGGACGAAAAACTGGAGTGGACCGAGCGCATGGGAGATGCCTTCCTCGCGCAGGAAACGCAGGTGACGACCACGATCCAGAATCTGCGGCACAAGGCATATGACGCCGGCAACCTCAGCTCGAACGAACAGGTTCGGGTGGAGCGGCAGGGACAGACCATCGTGATCGTACCTGCCAGTCCCGACGTCATCTATGTGCCCTACTACGACCCTGTGGTGGTCTACGGCTCGTGGTGGTGGCCCGACTATCCGCCGATCTACTGGGCGCCATGGCCCGGCTACTACTATGCACCAAGATATGCGCCGGGTTTCGCCTGGGGGTTCGGCATCACCATCGGCGCCGGCTTTTTCTTCGGCGCCTTCGACTGGCCGCATTATCGCGTTCACGTGGTAAATGTAATCCCTACCTATTACTACGGCCCAAGGCGCCACGACGGTCACGGCCTGCCCAAGCCGGGCATCTGGCAGCATGACCCCGATCACCGCCGCGGCGTGCCTTATCGCGACCTGTCATTGCGCCAGCACTATGGCCGCTCGACCGCCGCGCCCGAAACACGGCGCGACTATCGCGGATACGACCTGCCGCCTTCCGGCGCACGGGGCGGATTCATCAGCCCGCCACGCGCACCTGCACCCAATCAGCGCCCCGTCGAGATTCGCCCGAATACGGGTGGAGGCCGCGCAGACCGTCCGCACGAGCGCGGGTTCGAGAACCGCGCAAATCCCCCCAAGGGCTTCAGTCGCCCGCCGCTGGAGGCAAGGCCGCCTGCCCTGGAGGACATCGGCCGCGGCGACAGGGTGCGCAGCTACAGTACGCGTGGCCGTGCCAGCCAGGAAGGCATACTTCACCGTCAGGGCGGCCAGCCTGCACGCCCGCCTGCCGGCAACATGCCTGCCGGCAGGTCGCGGCATCCGGGGTGATGCAAATGTTCATCGAACGACAACAGGACCGAGAAAATCATGGCAAGCCTACTTGAGAGGACGTGGTGGCATGCGCAGGGCTGGCACCGCGTACGCCTGCTGGTATGTCTGTTCGCGTTATGCGGTGTGATGTCGGCGTCCGTGGCCGCGCCAGCAGGACAGAAAAGCTATGCGTCGCCGCAAGCGGCGGTCGCCGGACTGCTGGATGCCGTCAAATCCAACAAACAGGCGAAGCTGGGCGCGATACTGGGTGCCAGCGGCAACAGGCTGATCAGATCCGGCGACGCGGTGGCGGATGCACAAGGCCGCGCCTCCTTCGTCAAAGCGTATGGCGAGGCAAACCGGCTGATGTTTGAAGGCGACGCCAAGGCCGTGCTCATCATCGGCAAGGACAGCTGGCCGTTCCCGATTCCGCTGGTGAAAGACGCCGATTCCTGGAGGTTTGACACACAGCAGGGCGAGCAGGAGATCCTTGACCGCCGTATCGGCCGCAACGAGCTGGCGGCGATCCAGGTGTGCCTGGCCATCGTGGACGCTGAACGCGAATACGCTGCTTCGCACCTGGATAGCGACGGGGTGCCTGAATATGCTGCGCGGATCGTCAGCACCACAGGCAAGCATGACGGGCTCTATTGGCCGGACAAAGCGGACGAACCACAGAGTCCGCTCGGACCGCTGATCGCGGCCGCAGCAAGCGAGGGCTATCCCCCGGCGCTGTCGCCCTATCACGGCTACTTCTACCGCATCCTCACCGCACAGGGCGAGGATGCGCCAGGCGGCGAATATGCCTATTTCATCAAGGGCAAGATGATCGGCGGATTTGCAGTGATTGCCTATCCCGCGCGTTATGGCGCATCGGGCATCAAGACATTCATGGTTGACCATGATGGCGCAGTGTTCGAAAAGGATCTCGGAAACGATACGGGCGCACTGGCGCCCAAGGCAGTCAAGTACAACCCGGACCCGAGCTGGCAGCGTGTTTCCCTGCCGTGAATGCCGCGAGCTGCGCCCTGATCAATCGCGACCTGAGCCCATCAGTTCCCGGCCGCGCTGCGCACCCCGGGGCTGGAGCAGACGGGAGGCGCATGGATTTCGAACCGATGAATGCCATTCCTGCAGAACACGCAGCGACGCTGGCCGGCCGTCTGCGCCTCGTGCGTGGCCGCATGGAATCCCTGTGCGCACCGCTTGAAATCGAAGACTATGGCGTACAGGCGAGCAGCGAAGTCAGCCCGCCCAAGTGGCATCTGGCGCACACCACCTGGTTCTTCGAGACATTCATCCTTATTCCCTTTGCACCCGGCTACCGCAGCTTCCATGCTGCCTATGCGCATCTCTTCAATTCGTATTATGAAACCGCGGGAACATTCTTCCCCCGCCCCCATCGCGGCCTGCTGTCGCGCCCCACGGTGGCGGAGATCTACCGCTATCGCCGGCATGTGGATGACGCGCTGCTGGCCCTGCTGGCTGATCCGCCGCAATACGCGGCAGCTGACATCCTGGCACGGGTGGAGCTGGGCATCGAGCACGAGATTCAGCATCAGGAACTGCTGTTGATGGATGTGAAATTCAACTTCTCCGTCAATCCCCTGAATCCGTGCTATCAGCCCACACGCGCGGTGCCGGCGTCAGCTTCAGCGCACGCCGCCGGCTGGCACGAATTTGCCGGCGGCATTGTCGAAATCGGCCACGACGGCAGTAGTTTCTCCTATGACAACGAACGCCCACGCCACCAGGCCTTGCTGCGCGGCTTCAGACTGGCAAGCCGCCTCGTAACCAACGAGGAATATCTGGCCTTCATGGCCGAGGATGGCTACCGACGCGCCGAACTGTGGCTGTCCGATGGCTGGCACATCGTCAATTCGCAGCACTGGCAAGCCCCCTTGTACTGGTCCGCTGACGGACAGGAGTGGCAGCAATTCACCCTGTGCGGCATGTGCCCGGTGTATGCGCACGAGCCGGTCGCGCACCTGAGCTATTACGAAGCGGATGCCTACGCACGCTGGGCCGCAAAGAGACTGCCGAGCGAGGCGGAATGGGAATACGCCGCCGCGTCGCTGCCCATCGCCGGGAACTTCCTCGAATCCGGGCGGCTGCATCCGCAGCCCGCGCGCCAGCCTGGCCTCACCCAGCTGTATGGCGACTTGTGGGAGTGGACGCAAAGCGCGTATCTGCCTTATCCGGGTTTCCGCCCTTTGCCGGGCACGCTGGGCGAGTACAACGGCAAGTTCATGTGCGACCAGATGGTGCTGCGCGGCGGCAGCTGCGTCACGCCGCAGGATCACGTGCGCGCCAGCTACCGCAATTTTTTCCGGGCGGCCGACCGCTGGATGTTCTCCGGCCTGCGCCTGGCGGAGGATGCATGATGCAGGGCAAATCACCTGCCCCTCACGCAACGCCCCCGGCAGACGACTTCCTGGCGACTGTCCGCAGTTGCCTGCGCCAACGGCCCCGCGCCATCCCGCCCAGGTTCTTTTACGACGCGATCGGGGCGCGGCTTTTCGATGCAATCTGCGCCACGCCGGAGTATTACCTGACGCGCACCGAAATCGGCATCCTCGATCAATTCTGCGCGCAGATGGTGGAGCTGATAGGCAGCTCCTGCGTGCTGATCGAGCTCGGCTGCGGCAGCGCAACCAAGACACCGTTGCTGCTGCGCCACCTGGCGGATGGCGCCCTGTATGTACCGATAGACATCTGCGAGCCGCTCCTGCTGCAAAGCGCACAGCGTCTGCGCGCGATGTTTCCCCGCATACGCGTGCAGCCCGTGTGCGCGGACTACATGCGCTTGCCCGGGCTGGCGCTTGACGAAATTGCGGGCCAGCGGCGGGTGATCTTCTTTCCCGGCTCCACCATAGGCAACCACACACCGGACGAATGCATACGGCTGCTGCGCGCTGCCGCGCAGTGTCTCGGCAGCAACGGGGCGATGCTGGTCGGCGTGGACTGCAAGAAGTCGCCCGACCTGCTGAATGCCGCCTACAACGATGCCGACGGCCACACCGCGGCGTTCAACCTGAATCTGCTGGCGCGCATGCAGCGCGAACTGGGTGCGCGGCTCGATGTGGACGGCTTCACCCACTACGCCTATTACAACGCAGCACTGGGCCGCATCGAAATGCACCTCATCAGCAGGCGCGCGCAGCTTATCCGCCTGCCTGGCGAGTCTTTCCGCTTCGAGGCCGGAGAAACCATTCACACCGAGAATTCCTACAAATAT
>DATDDN010000045.1:0-18679 GCA_036523795.1 Gallionellaceae bacterium
GCCGGCACCCGGGTCGCCTTCGACGAGGTACACGCGATCGGCGGGGATGCCGCCGAACAGCACGTTATCCAGTCCGGGAATGCCGACCTTCACGAGATCGGGGGCAACGATCGGGCTCGTGCTCATTTTTGTTGACGGAAGTCCGGGAGGCGAACGATTCTAGCGGCGGACGCGCTTTGTCTAAATCCGTGCCAGTCCTACAACATGCCCCACGCCAACGACATGACGCTTCGTCAACCCGGACATATGCCACGCCTTGACGACTTCCCCATGCAACGTATCGTTGCCCCTTGCTTCAGCAGCGGACAAGCGCTTCGAGGCCGGGTGGCAGCGGGTACCCGTCAGGTGTCCCGACCCATGCGCGCGGCCCTTCCCGAGACTCGATTCCGATGACGACGTTGCCTTTCAAAAAGGACGCCGACACCCGTCCGTCAGCCTTGCGCTTGCGCACAGGCATCCTCTTCGTCTGCATGGGCAACATCTGCCGCTCGCCCACCGCCGAGGCGGTATTCCGCGCGCGCGTGCAGGCGGCCGGCCTGGATGATCGCATCCTGATCGATTCCTCCGGCACGCACGATTACCACATCGGCGAAGAGCCGGACCGCCGTACCCAGCGCGCCGCCCTGCAGCGCGGCTATGACATGAGTGCCTTGCGCGGGCGCCAGGTCGAGGTGGCCGATTTCTCCCGCTTCGATTACGTGCTGGCGATGGACAATGCCAATCTGTCCATCCTGCACCAGATCTGTCCGCCGGCGCAGCGCGATCGAGTCGGCCTGTTCATGCAGTATGCCAGCCGCCACGCCGAGCGTGAGGTGCCTGACCCTTACTATGGCGGCGCGGACGGCTTCGAGCGCGTGCTGGACATGGTGGAAGACGCATCCGACGGCCTGTTGCAGCACATCCGCCAGCGTCATTTTTGATCATCAACTGAAGGTCAACAGAGATCAGGGATCATGAAGCGAGCGATCAGGATTTCTCTGATTGTTTTTGCGTTCATTGGTGGTGCACTGTCTTCATTCGTTCCGTTTCTATTTCTCCTGGCCGAGACTCCAATTCATGATGGATCGGATTCGCCTGGTTTGCTCCTGCTTTTTCTCGCTGGTGTATTGTCAGTCTTTTTCGGCCTAGTTCCAGCCACATTTGTTTATCGGTGGCTGTTCCATTAGAGAGCATAGCTTATCGATTGGTGACGAAAAAAACGGCAGGGCGCAACGTGAATTTGTCGAAGCATAAAAAAACCGCACTGTTTGCACAGTGCGGTTTTTTTGTTGCTACGTATGCTGCTTGCGGTTAGTGCTGTGTTTCTGCAGGCTTGGTTTCGATCTGCACCAGCGGCTCATTGCTGTTGTAGGTGTAGATTTCACGCGGGCGCGCACGGCGGCGGGAAGCCGGCGCGGCGCTGCTGCTGGCCTGCAGGGTGTTGATCGCGGCCAGTTTTGCAGCGTCCGTTTCGATCTGCACCAGGGCGGCTGCGGCGGCCTCATCGGTCGCGCTGCTCTCAGCAGGTGCGGCGCTGGCAGCTGTCTCGGCAACCACGACAGGTGCTGGCGCCTCGGCTACGCCTTCGGCAGCCGGCATGGCAACCGCAACGGACTCGCTCACCGCCACCGGCGCCGGTGCCGTCATCTCTTCAACCATGGGCTGCAGGCTTTCGCCTTCACCGGCGGCCGTGGCGTTCTGCTGTTCACGGCGCTCGCGTTCACGGCGGCCACCACGACGGCCGCGCTTGCGGCCTTCGCGGTTGACGGCACCTTCTTCACCGCCTTCCGGGCGGGGAGCAGCAGGCTGGCTTTCCAGCGCGGGTTTCTCCGCTACCGGGCGCGGTTGGCGCGGCTGGCGCGGTTCCTGCGGCTTGGGTGTCTCCGGGCGAGGCTGTTTCTCGGCGCGTTGTTGTGGCGCTTCTTCCTTGTCGCGGCGCTGCTTGTTGCGCTGGCGACCCTGGTCCTCGCGCTCGCGATTGCCACGCTCGCCGCGTTCACCACGCTCGCCGCGCTCACGGCGTTGCTGTTTCTTCTCGGCCGGCTTTTCAACGGCCGGGGCGGAGAAGGACTTCATCCATGCCACGAAGCGATCGAGCAGGGAAGGCGCCTTGGCCTCGACATGCTTGGGCGCGGGCTGCATAGGCGTGATGCCCTGTACGGCAGCCTGCTGGCGCTGCACCTTGACGTTCTGCTGGGTCGCAGTGGCGCTCTTTTCTTCCGGCTTCTCGACCAGCTTGTAGCTGGCCTGCATGGTCTCTGCAGTCAGGTCGTCGTGACGCAGACGGGTCACGCTGTAGTGCGGCGTTTCCATGTGCGGGTTGGGGATCAGCGTGATGTGCACCTTCAGGCGCGACTCGATGCTGAAGATGTCGCCACGTTTCTCGTTGAGCAGGAAGGTGGCAACATCCACCGGCACCTGCACGTGGATGGCGGCGCTGTTGTCCTTCATCGCTTCTTCCTGAATGATGCGCAGGATATTCAGTGCGGAAGACTCGGTGCCGCGGATATGGCCGATGCCGTTGCAGCGCGGGCAGGGCGTGTAGCTGGTTTCTTCCAGGCTGGGCTGCAGGCGCTGACGCGACAGCTCGAGCAGGCCGAAGCGCGAGATCTTGGCAGTCTGCACGCGGGCACGGTCATAGCGCAGCGAATCGCGCAGGCGGTTTTCCACCTCGCGCTGGTTCTTGCTCGATTCCATGTCGATGAAGTCGATCACGATCAGGCCGCCCAGGTCGCGCAGGCGGATCTGGCGGGCGATCTCTTCAGCCGCTTCCAGGTTGGTGTTGAGCGCAGTGGTCTCGATATCGGTGCCGCGGGTGGCGCGCGCCGAGTTGATGTCGATCGCGGTCAGCGCTTCGGTATGGTCGATCACGATCGCGCCGCCGGAAGGCAGGTTCACCTGGCGGGCGTGCGCGGATTCGATCTGGTGTTCGATCTGGAAGCGCGAGAACAGCGGCACATCGTCCTGATAGCGCTTGATGCGGTTCACATTGTCCGGCATCACCGTGCTCATGAAGGAGTGAGCCTGCGCGTAGATCTCGTCGGTGTCGATCAGGATCTCGCCGATTTCCGGGTGGAAGTAGTCGCGGATGGCGCGCACCACCAGGCTGCTTTCCAGGTAGATCAGCGAAGGCGCTTTTTCGGTCTTGGCGGCGCCGTCGATGGCGTCCCACAGCTGGGTCAGGTAGTTCAGGTCCCACTGCAGCTCTTCCAGGGTGCGGCCGATACCGGCGGTGCGGGCGATGATGCTGGAACCCTTGGGCACTTCCAGCTGGGCCAGGATGTCGCGCAGTTCGTTGCGGTCTTCGCCCTCGATGCGACGCGATACGCCGCCGCCGCTGGGGTTGTTCGGCATCAGCACGATGTAACGGCCGGCCAGACTGATGTAGGTGGTCAGGGCAGCGCCCTTGTTGCCGCGCTCATCCTTCTCGATCTGCACCAGCAGTTCCTGGCCTTCGCGCAGGGCTTCCTTGATGCTGGGACGGCCGCCGCCTTCATTCTGGTAATACTGGGGAGAAACTTCCTTGAACGGGAGGAAACCGTGGCGGTTGCCGCCGTAGTCGACGAATGCTGCTTCGAGGCTGGGTTCGATGCGGGTGATGACTGCCTTGTAGATGTTGCTTTTCTGCTGCTGCTTTCCGGCGGATTCAATGTCCAGGTCAATCAGTTTCTGACCGTCGACAATGGCGACACGGAGTTCTTCCGGCTGTGTCGCATTGAATAACATGCGTTTCATTTTGTATGCTTTCCCGCGCTCGTACACGGGCAAGGCTTAACCCACGCGGCTAGCCGCGTGCCAGATCTGGTTGCATAACTACTGAGTTGGTGTCTCTATGACAACGGAGCTGCAAGATCTCGGTCTCTATCGGGTTAGTCTTTTTATCAGGTGCCGCGGCTGAACCGATCAGGGGCGGCACGGTAAATTGGTGCTTTGAGCGCGTAAATCAATTACTATCACTGCTTTCCCCGGTGAGTGACATTAACCGGATGGCGGCTGGGTATTTCATTAAAGTGAGGCGGCCAATCTGCCAGCTCTGATTCACTTAAACCTTATGGCCTGCGGGGAATTTTACATCCCACCTGCCTGGTCATCCAGCACACGCGTACAGAAGTATATTCAAAATGAACGGTTTAAGCAAAGAATCCGTAAGCTGGGCGGAAATCGACGAGGGTAGTGCCGAGCAGCGGATCGACAACTTCCTGTGTAAATACCTTAAAGGTGTTCCAAAAAGCCACATCTACCGAATTTTGCGCAGCGGCGAGGTGCGGGTGAACAAAAAACGGGTGGATCAGACCTACCGCCTGCAACTTGGCGACCAGGTGCGCATCCCGCCGATCCGCGTGGCCGAGAAGGAAGAGCAGGAGTACGTTCCGGCCCAGGAGTTTCCCGTCATCTATGAGGACGACGCCATCCTGGCCATCAACAAGCCGTCCGGCGTGGCCGTGCATGGCGGCAGCGGGGTGAGCTTCGGCGTCATCGAGCAGCTGCGCAGCGCCCGCCCGCAGGCCAAATTCCTCGAACTGGTGCACCGCCTCGACCGCGAGACCTCAGGCGTGCTGCTGCTGGCCAAGAAGCGCTCGGCCCTCACCGCCATGCACGAGATCATGCGCGAGGGCAACAGCGACAAGCGCTACTACACCCTGGTGCTGGGTCAATGGAAAAACGCCCGCCAGCACGTCAAGCTGCCCCTGCACAAATTCGACACCCCCCAGGGTGAAAAGCGCGTCATGGTGCGCGAAGACGGTATGGCCTCGCACACCATCTTCACCCTGCAGAAAAGCTGGCCCGGCTACAGCCTGCTCGAAGCGCAGCTCAAGACCGGCCGCACCCACCAGATCCGCGTGCACCTGTCACATCTCGGCTTTCCCATCGCCGGCGACGACAAGTACGGCGACTTCGCCCGCAACAAGGAGCTGATGAAGCAGGGCCTCAAGCGCATGTTCCTGCATGCCCATTCCATCGCGTTTAACCATCCCTTGACGGGTGAACCGCTGCAGCTCACTGCGCCGTTGCCCAAAGAGCTGCAGGCATTTGTCGACAAGCTGGACCAGAAGGCAACTGCATAGCCGTCTGTACACAGTGTTCCTTCCTGTAGGAGCGGCCGCTGGCCGCGATGCACAAATAGGTCGCGGCCAGCGGCCGCTCCTACACGCATTTCCCTCTACGATCATAAACACATCACCAAGGTGTTTACCCCAAATCGCTATGCGCCCTGAATAATCCCTCATCCGCACTTGCCACGACCTGGCACCTCCGCCAGAATCCCTACTTGGGACTGTGTTTATTTCCGGGGGGAGTAGTAATGAACAGGGCGTTGCTGGCAGTGGGCTTGTGGTTGTTTTTCCAAACGATGGCGCTGGCAGCAGCACCGATTTCAGTGGAATTCTTCTCGCCACAGGGGCAGGTCAAGAAAGTGCGCCAGGTGGCCGTGCGTTTCTCCGACCAGATGGTGCCCTTCGGCGATCCCCGCGAACTCGATCCCTTCGACATCAACTGCCCCGAGAAGGGCAAGGGCCGCTGGGCTGACGGCCGCAACTGGGTGTATGACTTCGAGCGCGATCTTCCCGCCGGCGTCAGCTGCACCTTCCGTCTCAAGGCCGGGCTGACAGGCTTAGGCGGCAAGCCGGTCGTCGGCACGCAAAGCTACTCCTTCAATACCGGCGGCCCCGCCATCGTGCAGAGCCTGCCCAATTACTGGGAGGAGATCGACGAGCAGCAGGTATTCATCCTCGGCCTGGACGCCCCCGCCAAGCCGGAGACCGTACTCAAGAATGCCTGGTGCAGCGTGAGCGGCATCAACGAACCCATCCCCGTGCAGATCGTCACAGGCGACAAACGCCGCCAGATCCTGGAAGTGCGCAAGGATTTCATGGAGCAGTATTTCCGCGGGCTGGTGAAATTCTCCGGGCACACGCTGGAGCTGATCTTCGGCCTTCCGGTCGCGGGCAGCGATCAGGAAAAATTCCTCAAGCTGCGCGATGGCGCCAATTCGCCCATCGTCGTGCTGCAATGCCAGCGCCCGTTCCCCAACGAGGCCGAAGTGAAGCTGGTGTGGGGCGCCGGCATAGAGTCGGCCAGCGGCCTCCCCACCACTGAGCAGCAGGCACTGCCGTTCAAGGTGCGTCCCGCCTTCAGCGCGCAGTTCCATTGCGATCGCACCAACAAGGATGCGCAGTGCATCCCGGTGTTGCCGATGTCGCTGGACTTCACCGCACCGATCAAACTGGAAGACGCCAGGCGCGTGCGCCTGATGCGGGGCAAGCAGGCGATCAAGCCCGTCATCTCCGACGAAAGTTCGAAGAGCGGCTTTGTGCAGCAGCTCAGCTTCAACCCGCCGTTCCCACCCAGCACGGAATTCCGCCTGGAACTGCCGGCCAACCTGCGTGACGATGCCGGCCGTGCGCTAAACAATGCCGCGCGTTTCCCCCTGAGCGTGCGCACCGATGAAGATCCGCCCCTGGTCAAGTTCGCCTCCAGCTTCGGCATCCTCGAACGCAATGCGCAGCCCGCTATCGCCGTCACCGTGCGCAATGTCGAGGCCGAGCTGGCCGCCAGCATGAGTTCCATCAAGCCGGGCGCAGTACCGGTCATCACCGGCAACATGACCCAGCTCAACCGCCCGCAGGACATCATCGCCTGGATGCGCCGCCTGCAGAACGTGCACTCCGACGAGCCGGGCAAGAACTCGGTGTTTACCGCGCAGGACAGCCCCCGGGAGTTCAAGCTGCCCAAGCCCGGCGGCGAGCGTGCCTTCGAGGTGATCGGCATCCCGCTGCCGTCGCCCGGCTTCCATGTGGTGGAGCTGGCCAGCCCGCGTCTGGGTGCCGCCCTGATGCGCGATGAAAAACGCGATGAAGAGAATGCGGATGAGGGCGCCCAGAAGAAGGAAGAGAGCACTTTCAGCAAGCTGCTGACCGTGGTCAAGAACAAGATCACCGGTGCCGACAAGAAGATCTATTACGTGCAGAGCGCCGCCCTCGTCACCAACCTCGCTGCCCACTTCAAGCAGGGCCGCGAATCGTCGTTGGTGTGGGTGACTAGCCTGGACAAGGGCGACCCGGTGCCCAATGCCGATGTGGCCGTGCGCGACTGCAACGGGCACATCTACTGGCAGGGCAAGACCAATACCCAGGGCCTCGCGCGCATCGCGCAGGAGCTGCCCGCGCGCGAAAGCCTGCCGGGCTGCCTCAACAACTGGGATCACCAGTATTTCGTCACCGCCAAGCTGAATGACGACTTCACCTTCGTGCTGTCCGACTGGAACGAAGGCATTTCCACCTGGCGCTTCAACCTGCCGCAGGGTGACCGCAACAACGCCGGCCTGATGCACGCCGTGCTCGACCGCACGCTGTTCCGCGCCGGCGAAACCGCGCACATGAAACTGATCGCGCGCCGCCACACCAGCACTGGCGTGTTCCTGCCGGCGGGCAACATCACCAATGGCAAGCTCGTCATCCAGCACCAGGGCAGCGAGCAGGAATATGAAATTCCGCTGCACTGGGATGCGAGCGGCATTGCAGTGGCCGACTTCGATATTCCCAAGGAAGCCAAGCAGGGCACCTACGTGCTGGAGTTCCGCCGCGGCAAGAGCAGCTATGGCGGCGAGACCATAGGCAGCTTCCGCGTCGAGGCCTATCGCGTGCCCACCATGCGTGCCACCCTGCAGGGGCCGGCCAAGCCGCAGATCAACGCCAGGGCCGTCGATCTCGATGTGCAGATCAACTACCTGGCCGGCGGCGCGGCCGCCATGCTGCCCGTCAAGCTGCGCAGCCAGGTGATGCCCAAGGGAGTCTTCTTTGCCGACTATGATGGCTTCGTGTTTGCCAACGGTGGGGTGAAGACCGGCAAGGAGGAAGCACGCAGCAATACCACCGCAAGCTCCGGCGCCGAAGATGACGAAGAGGAAAGCGCGCCGCAGCAGGATGACGGCAGCGCGAACGGCCAGACCAAGACCCTCAAGACCCTGTCGCTCAGCCTGGATGCAGCAGGCGCCGCACGCGCCAACATCGCCGGCATCCCGCGCAGCGAAACCCCGCAGGACCTGCTGACCGAAGTGGAATACCGCGACGCCAACGGCGAAACGCTGAATTCCTCCACCCGCGTCGCACTGTGGCCGTCGGCCGTGGTGGTGGGCATCAAGCCGGATGGCTGGGTGTCGTCTAAAGACCACCTCAAGTTCCAGCTGCTCGCACTCGACCTCAGCGGCAAGCCGGTGGCGGGCGCCGATCTCAAGGTGGACGTGCTGCAGCGCGAATACTACTCGCACCGCCGTCGCCTCATCGGCGGCTTCTATGCCTATGAACACGGCAGCGAGGTCAAGCTGCTCAAGGCCGCCGCCTGCAGCGGCACCAGCGATGCCAAGGGCTACGTGTTCTGCGACATCAAGGCGCCCGCCGACGGCAACCTGATCCTCAACGCCCAGGCTGCCGACAGCAACGGCAATCCCAGCCGCGCCAACCGTGAAATCTGGGTGGCCGGCTCGGACGACTGGTGGTACCAGGCTTCCGACAACGACCGCATGGACGTGCTGCCGGAGAAGAAGCGCTACGAGCCGGGCAATGTGGCGCGCTTCCAGGTGCGCACACCGTTTGCCGAGGCCACTGCGCTGGTCACGGTGGAGCGCGAAGGTATCATCGATTCATTCGTGATGCCGCTGCTGCGCAAGAACCCGGTGGTGGAGATACCGATCAAGGGTTATTACGCGCCTAACGTATTCGTCTCGGTGATGGTGGTGCGCGGCCGCCTGGCGGCCCCTGCGCCCACCGCCATGGTGGACCTGGCCAAGCCGGCCTACCGCATGGGCATCGCCGAAATCAACGTCGGCTGGGCAGAGCATGAGCTCAAGGTCAAGGTCGCATCCGACCGCCAGGTGTACCGCGTGCGCGACAAGGCCAGCATCGCGGTGGAAGTGCGCCGCCCCGACGGCAGCGCACCGCCCAAAGGCAGCGAGATCGCGCTGGCCGCGGTGGATGAAGGCCTGCTCGAACTGATGGGCAACAACAGCTGGAACCTGCTCGAAGCCATGATGCGCCGCCGCGGCATCGAAGTGGAAACCGCCACCGCGCAGATGCAGGTGGTGGGCAAGCGCCACTTCGGGCGCAAGGCCGTGGCGGCGGGTGGCGGTGGGGGCAGCGGCGGGCGCAAGTCTGCGCGCGAGCTGTTCGACACGCTGCTGTTCTGGAAGGCGCGCGTCAAGCTGGATGACGAGGGTCGCGCCACCGTGGAGGTGCCGCTCAACGATTCGCTCACTTCCTTCCGCATCGTGGCGGTGGCCAACGGCGGCCCAGGGGGAGGAACAGGCTTGTTCGGCACCGGCCAGTCCACCATCCGCTCCACGCAGGACCTGATGCTGGTGCCAGGCCTGCCGCCGCTGGTGCGCGAGCAGGACAAGTTCCGCGCCAACTTCACCGTGCGCAACACCTCCGACCAGCCGATAGCCCTGACCCTCACGCCGACCGTCACGGCGGCGGGCAGCGACAAGCCGCTGCTGCAGGATGCGCTGAAGGTCCAATCGCTCAAGCTCAATGCCGGCGAAGCGCGCGAAGTGGGCTGGGATGTGGAGGCGCCCATCAACGTCAGCGGCCTGGTGTGGCACGTGGTGGCGCAGGCGGAAGGCGGGCCCGGTGCGGCCAGCGATTCGCTCAAGATCACCCAGCGCGTGCAGCAGGCCGTGGCGGTGCGCACCTTCCAGGCCACCATCGAGCAGGTTCAGCAACAGCCGCTCAACATGACGGTGGCCCTGCCCAAGGATGCCATCCCCGGCCGCGGCGGCGTGCGTGTGGTGCTGCAGAGCCGCCTGGCCGACGAGCTGGCCGGCGTGCGCGAATACATGGAGCGCTACCCCTACACCTGCTTCGAGCAGCGCGCCTCCAAGGCGGTGGCACTGCGTGACGAGCACAGCTGGAGCGTGCTGATGGACAACCTGCCGTCCTACCTCGACCGCGATGGCCTGGTGAAATACTTCCCCTTGATGGACGAGGGCAGCGACGCGCTGACTTCCTACATCCTGTCGATCGCGGCCGAAGCGGGCTACGAAATCCCCGAGTACAGCAAGAACCGCATGGAGAAGGCGCTGGTCGGCTTTGTCGAGGGGCGCGTGGTGCGCTACTCCGCGCTGCCCACGGCCGACCTCGCCATCCGCAAGGTAGCCGCGCTGGCGGCCCTGTCGCGCGGCGAGACCGAGATCGACCCGCGCTGGCTGGATGGCTTCTCCATCGAGCCCAACTTGTGGCCCACCTCGGCGGTGATCGACTGGTACACCCTGCTCAAGCATGCGCCCGACCTGCCGCAGGCGGACAGGCGCAAGGCCGAGGCCGAACAGATCCTGCGCTCGCGCCTCAATTTCCAGGGCACCACCATGACGTTCTCCACCGAGCGCAGCGACGCCCTGTGGTGGCTGATGAACTCCGCCGACCAGAACGCCAACCGCCTGCTTATCGCCATGCTGGAGCAGGACAACTGGGGGCCGGACATGCCGCGCCTGGTGCGAGGTGCGCTGGGCCGCCAGCATCATGGCCGCTGGGATACCACCCTGGCCAATGCCTGGGGCGTGCTGGCGATGGAGAAGTTCTCCGCCAAATTCGAGTCCACCAGGGTGGACGGCAAGACCGTCACCCGCCTGGCGGATGCCCAGCGTGACTACAGCTGGGGGGCGGACAAGATGACCAGCTTTACCCTGCCGTGGCCCAAGGGCGAGGCCAACCTCAGCGTCAAGCATGAAGGCAGCGGCCGCCCCTGGGCCATGGTGCAGAGCCTGGCCGCCATCCCGCTCAAGCAGCCATTCTCCAGCGGCTACCGCATCACCCGCACCGTCACCCCCATCGAGCAGCAGAAGGCGGGCGAGTGGAGCCGCGGCGACGTGCTGCGCGTGCGCCTGGACCTGGAAGCGCAGTCCGACATGAGCTGGGTGGTGGTCAACGACCCCATCCCCACCGGCGCCTCCATCCTGGGGACAGGTCTAGGCAAGGATTCCAAGATCCTCACCGGCGGCGAAGTGCGTAAGGGCTGGGTATGGCCGGCCTTCGAAGAGCGCACCCTGGATTCATTCCGCGCCTATTACGAATTCGTGCCCAAGGGCAAATGGACCGTGGAATACACCGTGCGCCTGAACAACGGCGGCGAATTCAAACTGCCGGAAACGCGCGTGGAAGCGATGTACGCGCCGGAGATGTTTGGCGAGATTCCGAATCAGGGGGTGGTGGTGAAGCCGTAAGGAGGGCAGCAGGGTGAGCCTGCTCCCGGCAGACGACTGTAAATGGGCATCAATTGAATGGTGAAATCCGGGCTGAACACGGCTGCATGGCCCTGCATAATGTCTTATGAAAGAGCGTATGAAACTGACTCCTCGCAAGCTTGTGTTGATTCTGGGAACCGCTGCCGCAACGCTGATTCTTGCCGCAGGTGCGAAGTTTGGCTATGGCGCCTGGGCAAAATATCAGGCCAGAAATGAAATTGAGTCTGCCGGGGCCACCTACTCGGAGGCTTCTTTCATTGAGCAGGCATGTAACGGGAATCAGATAGCAGTCTTTCTGTTTTTGAGAAGCGGCATGTCGGTGAATGTGCGCGGCAACGAGGAAACGACGCCGCTGCACTGCGCACTGAAGACCAGAAAGGACAAGTTGACTGCGTTGCTGCTGGCCAGCGGTGCAGACGTGAATGCCAAAACCAAGTCCGGGCAGACCCCGCTCATGGAAGCGGCAAAAGTGGGCTCTGTTGACGATATGAGGGCATTGCTGGCGGCGGGTGCCGGGGTCAATGCGGTAGACCTGTATGGCAACACTCCACTGATATTGGCAGCGGGTGCTTCATGCTCCACGCCGACGTGCAAGGCCGCGGCGGTCGAGTTTCTTCTTTCGCAGGGTGCGGATCCCAAGCTCAAGAACCAGGCCGGGGAAACGGTCATATCGAGAATCCTGCAGTATGGCTATGGAACTGACCTGTCTCAATTGACTGCCTTGCTGGGCAAGCTGATCAAGGCCGGGGCAGATATCAACTCGGCCACAATCTATGGGCAGCCTTCGCTGTGTTACGTGGCGCAACAGGGCAAGCTCGATTTCCTGCAAAAGCTCATCGAGCTGGGGGCGGATGTAAATGCGAAGGGCCAACGGGGCACGCCGCTGATCTGCGCGGCTAGATGGCCCGAGGTGGTAAAGCTGCTGCTGGACAAGAAGGCCAATCCCAATATGCCGGATGAGTCAGGTGCCACCCCGCTGGCCGTTGCCGTCGAGCAGCGCGCGATGGAGTCGGTGAAGCTGTTGCTGGACGCAGGCGCGAGCGTGGAACCGCCGCCTCTTGCTTCGGCAAGCGCCTTGCAGTCGGCTGCCAAGGTCGGCGATCTTGAACTGGTAACGTTGATGTTGAAACACACCGTGGAAGTGAATGGCAAGGATGCCCGTGGCAACACGGCTCTCCACGCGCTCGCACAATTCAGCAATGGCGACCCGCCTGTACGTTCTGAAATTGCCAAACTGCTCATGCGTTCAGGTGCCAATCCGAATCTGTTGAACAGCGATGGCAGGAGACCGCTCGATTTGGCACTGAGCGCCAACGCCCTCAATCTGGCTAGCACGCTGGCTGGGAGGAAGATTACTGCCAATCCCTTGCTGCAACGCCAGCAGTTCAGCCCTCCTGTCTTCCAGGTTCCTGCCCAGATTGTTCCGATGCCACAAAGACCGGGCATGAGTGCGATTGGTGGTGCCGCGCCCGTTGTTCGGCGCTAGTCAGTCGCACAATGTTCTGCAAATAGCTGAGGAATCGTATGCAAACGCTTTTCGATAATCTGTTCTGGCTCGTCTTTGTCGGTATTGCGGGCTATTTCATTTTTCGCATGTTTCGGTATGGCGGATTCAAGGCCGCGATGTTTGGCGCCAGCATCCAGCGAACCGTTGGCGAAGTGGCGGGGCTTGCACATCCGCCCGTCTCATCGGTATTGAAGGTTCATGTTCTTGGCGGAGGCGATCCTGACAAAGCCGTAGGTCTGGAGTTTGTTGCCAAGAGTTTTGCGAGCTATCAGATGCTTCCTCTCACCCTTTCGTCCAATGAGGCCAGGAGACTCGCCTCATTGTTGCAGGAAGCGACAGGAAGAGATTGACTGCCCATCACGCGCATAAACGCCCGATGGGCACTGCCCTTAACCCTAACCTTTGGTGACAGTATGAGAACAATCGCCTGGCTTGCCTGTGTGTTGACGATGCTTGTTTGCAGCGGTGCGCGTGCCGAAAATATCGAGCACTTCAGCAACACCTTGGCGAACTTCTATCTGGCGCCGAGCCAGGACGCATTCACCGTGCTGCAGAAAAATGCAGAACAGTTCAAGACGGAGCTAAAGGCCAAGGGCAATGGCGCTGACTGGCTGGTAGCGGTAATGATTGCACGTATATCCCAGAAATACGGCTGGCCTATTGTCGACGGCGCACTTGGCGAACGCGCCAGAGAAATTCTCGCGGGCAAATCACCGCAGGCAAAATTTGTGGCAGACGACGCCCAGGTCAATCCAACGAAACTCGATGTGTGGTGGGTAAGCTACTTTGCCACTGGTGAAGAACGCTATCTGGAGAACATCTTTCAGTATGCCGGCCTGGAGTTGCCCAAGGGCGACCTCGGCAAAATGACGGTGATCGGCGCTGCCACCTGGTCTTTCAAATCCAACTGTCGGCAACACCAGAGCATCCTTGAGTTCGCCAAACGCAAACTGTCCGCAAACCACGTATCTGAGCGCCAGAAGCAATTCCTGCGTGATTGTATTGCTGCTGCCCAGCCGCGCGATAGTGCGTGGGTAACGCGTGATGGGAAGCCGGTTCCCAACTCGGACGCGATGAAGAGCGTCAAGGGATTTGGCGGCTGGCTGATGACAACCTCCGACCCCGACTGGAAAGAGAAGTGGAACACTTCGCCCGAGACCGTGCCGGAGCTCCACGGCGCGTCCAGGGTGGACTATGGGAAGCGGCTCACGATACTCACGTTCTACAGCAATCCGCAGGTAGATGCAGCCGGCAGCATCAAGGTCCTCTGCGACATCAAGCTGATGAGGCCCGATGGCAACGTGCCGCTGGCGCAAAAGGGCATCGAGTGTGCGGCCGGTAAACTGCAAGGCAACCCCCTTAACACCCGACTAAGCGCCGCGGTGATCGATTTCATTGGGGAGGATGGCGATCCTCCCGGGGTCTGGCGAGTCGAGGTGAGCCTGACGGACAAAGTCCGGAATGTCACGGTGCCGCTCAAGACGGAATTTACTCTGAATCCAAGGCCGAGCAGGAAGGCGCAGTAGACAGCGCGGCCAGCCGAATAGATCAATTTCAAGAATATTAGTTATCAAGGATCTTTATGACACCTCAACAATTTGTTGGCCTTGGAATTCGCCTCGCTGCAATCTGGCTGGTCTTTAGCAGTTATCAGTACGCTGTTCTTGTTCCCAAGGCATTGAATGGTGCATTCCTTGGTGAAGAGTCTGTCTACTCCTATGCGACATCGGTGATGTACCTGGCCGCAGCGCTGCTGCTCTGGTTCTTTCCGATGTGGACAGCACACAAGCTGCTGCCGCGCACCCGCGATGTGAATACGATCAACCTGAATCCTTATGAAGCCGCACGGGTAGGCTGTGCATTGATCGGCCTCTGGTTTTTCGGTCATGGCTTCCTGAATGGCATCTGGTATGTGTTTCGCGCATTTGTTTTCACAGGCAGCCTCTCCTCATACGCAAGCCTCAGTCCGAATGACAAGCTGGATTTCCTGGTTGCGGCGGCCAATCTGGCCATGGGTGCATTTCTTGTGCTGCGGTCTGGGATGTTTGCCAAGTGGGTGGTGGGGAATGGGATTGAACAGAGAAAATAAATTTGATGCCTATCTATAATGAGCAATAGCCAAACATTTGAGGTATCCGTCAAAAAGTGTGTACGGTATGCGGTGCAATGGCAAGTTTGTTCGATTGGTCCTCAGCGGATCAATGGAGTCTGACCCCATCGATTTCGCGCACTTTCTGTGGATTTTCATCAGGGCATTACTATCCAAAGAGCGCAGGAAATTGCTGAACAGGTCATGCATCACTAACCTATAAATGTTCGACCTTCTACTCGGTATTAGCGCAGTTTGTAAGCTTGATCGTTAGCTATTAGGAACTAATATGACCAACTCCAATGAAAAAAATGTTATGTCAATTGACGCAGCGATAAATGAATGTAATGACTATATTGCTTTCCATCGGAAGTACATGACTCGTTTATTGATAGTTCTTCTTGAGCTTGGTTTCCTTGCTGTGGTCGGAGGATTTTATCTTTTTGCATATCGAGGTATTTATGAGACTGCGCCACAACAGTCAACCCTAATGACTACTGTAGTAACTGGCATTCTCATCTTAATTTCAATTCTCATAGGTGTTCTGGTGTCGCTATATCGATTCCATCTTTTAGAAATTGCTAGAACTGAGCATTACAAGATTGGGTTTATGAGAATTCGAGTGGCAGCTAACAATGCTTCTGCGGGATTCCAAACCGAAGTGCGCAAGTCTTTAACAGAAGGTGCATTTCAGTTCGAAACAGCCAAAACACAAAAGAGTGAAAGAATTGAGAGTCCAATGCCGGGTCATCCGACATCTGATTTTTCAGCGCTGTTACTTAATAAAATAATAGATGGATTTGAGGTTGTTGCGAAACCCAAAAAAAGTAGTGCGGCAAAAGATGAAAGTTAATCTATCTTTGGTATGGCCACATAACGTAGCCACTTATGTATCCGCTAGCATGCCGCAATTCAACGTATGAGTACATCACTAGCTCAGGCAGTTGCCACAAATGGCTATATATTTATACCTCGTTATCGCCCCGATTTGTCTACAATCGAAGCGATTTCGCTCTTGGGAGAACCTATCACATTGACTGGCTTCTCCACGGTCCAGGAGTTGCGGCCACACGATGTATCTGAAGCAGCGCCGAATACGTACAGTGGGAATTTCGGTGTCGGCGAATTTCCCCTGCACACTGATCTGGCCCACTGGGCAATTCCACCCCGCTATCTCGTGCTTCGCTGCATTCAGGGCGCTTCTGAAGTAGGTACGGGACTCATAGATGGTAACTCCCTTATCCAAAATCTTGGAAGCACACTGTTGCGAAGAGCTTTGGTTCAACCAAGGCGGCCACTATGTAATGGGAAACAGCTTCTAAGGCTCTTGGATTGCCTAGACAATTGCGATACGCCAGTACTTAGATGGGACTCTATTTACTTGCGGCCAGCGACTGTTACGAGCGAAGCGGCCTTCACATTGGTCTCGAAACATATCGCATCGATGGCCGTGGATGATGTGGTGCTTCTGGCTCCTGGCGATACACTCGTGGTTGACAATTGGAGAATGATTCATCGCCGATCTCCCGTTCCGAAATCTGCGAAAAATAGACACATTGATCGCGTTTACGTAGGAGAACTGCATTGAATACGAAGAAGCAAGCAACACAACAACAACACGCTTGGTCGAAGGATGCACTGCTTGCTAAGGCACAGCGCTTTGCAGAACAGATGCTCAGTTACCCTAAAGACGATTGGCGCTTCGCATTATGGTCTACTTTGGTACTTGAATTGCTCGGGCGCGCTGCTCTGGCTAGGGTTAATCCAGCGTTACTGGCGGAAGCAAAAGACTGGAACAACATCTACTTCAGCTTGGGCTTTACACCAACGGCAACTAAATTTGTTCCAAAGTCTATTGATGTCTCAACAGTATTCAGTCGACTACAGGAGATTCTTCCTGCGTTTACAAAGGAGTTAGAGGGGTTCGCTATCCTTCACATGACAAGAAGGAATGAGGAGCTTCACGCAGGTGGAACACCATTTGATAGCCTTAAGGCCACCGCTTGGCTGCCTGTCTATTACCAAGCTTGCTCTATTCTTATTGAATCTCTCGGAGAGTCTCTCGAACTACTCCTGGGCGAGGAAGAGGCGGCCGTTGCGTCAACTTTTATCGCAGCATACAAGGACGAGTCTGCCAAGGCTGTTTTGAAATCGGTTGCAGCACATAAGACTGTCTGGGAGGGGAAGTCGGCACTAGAGCGTACCAAGCTCTCAAGTCAGGCTTCGACGTGGGCTACTAGGCAATCCGGCCATCGAGTTCACTGCCCGGCGTGCGGAAATGATGCGCTAGTTATGGGCACCGCTATTGCGGCGCCATTCAAGAAAGTTGCAGATGATCTAATGGTTGAGACTCAACAGTACCTACCATCTAAATTCGAATGTGTCGCTTGCCAATTAAAGATTTCAGGGTTTTCGCAACTTACTGCCTGCGGCCTAGGAGATACATATACCGCGACCTTCACATATGACCTAGCAGATTACTATGCATCCAATGATGATTACCCTGGTTACGAAGATGACAACAATGAACCATAGCCAGAATAAGTTTACAGAGCCAAGCTTGATATAACCAGCCTAACAACGCCATGTCGCCATCTACATTTACATCGCTTACCTACTGCTGATAGCAACTGTAAGAGTGCGACACTGCCAGAATCAGCTTAAGGGGCCAGGCTCAACATAGTTTAGATACATCAACTTCAGGGGAGATGCTATTCCAAATAGAAGCTCAAAGATGTTTGGCTACTCATTGTGTTTATAGGTGTTAAATGGATGAAATTAAGTGGTTTGACCTTGTTCCTTCAGCAATGTCAGCTGTCGCTTCTGTTGGGGCTGCTATTGCTGCATTCGGATCTTTACGCGTTAGCAGAGAGGCGAAGTCAATTGCGGAGCAGAGTGCCTTGGCTATTCATCATACTGATGCAGCTGTAGCGCTTTCAAAAGCAGTAGAGAAGCTAATCAGTAGCACCAATGTATTCGCAGAACTTGCATACGATACTTGGGCAAAATGGCCCAGTGAGATTGAGACTCTGGATCAAAGAGAGGCTGGAGGCTCCAATCCTAGGCCATTGCGGCACGTTATCACGGATGCCAGTGAAATGTTAGTTACACACGAAACTACACAGAAAAAGCAATATGCGCATATCGCTCGATCTATGTATTCCATTGTTCTCGATGGAATTCATGACCTAAATGATGCTGAGTATGAAAAATTACTCAAAAGAGCTGATGGGGAATACAGTGATTTTGAGGGAGTATTTGGTGCAACGTCAGCCAGTAAGCGTATCTCCTCGGCTCCTGCATTTCGTTGGGCTTGTTATCAGCTCAATAGGCGAGTCGACAAAACGAAATGGCGCGAAATTTGGCAAAATTCATGGCATGAAAATGGCTGGTTAAACAAATTCCGTTCTGAGCAGACCAAGATTAGGTCAACTTTAGAAACTATTCGTGCATCACTAAAATCGGAGAAAACCAAGCTTGAACATAGTGTTTTTCCTCTTGAGTCTAATGCCTCGCTTTACATGAAATATAGCAATGTATTAGAAACAGTTGAGGTGTTGCTGGAAGATTGTAGTCTAGAGAGGGTGGAATGGCATGCTGAGAATGCTCACATTGATGACGTGATCCAATTGCTGATCTATTCAATGGGAATTGCCTTTTTGGCCACCGACATGTTGGCACGTATAGATAGGTGGCAAGATTCATAACTGATGTTGCTAATTAATGTGCCCCCGGTTTCTTTATGGAGTTCGCCCGTTACTCTAACTGGAAGCAGCTGCCAGCAAGCGCTGATGCACTTTCTGTGCAGGAAGAGAAAAGCAATGTCTTCTTCTCGCGCCAGTGGTTGCCGGTGAATGCCTTGCTGCTGGAG
>DATDDN010000046.1:0-34305 GCA_036523795.1 Gallionellaceae bacterium
CTTACCGTGATCAATATCGAAGGCAAGACCTACACCGTGGACGTGTCGCGCGAAACGCTGAACTGCACGGTCGGGCTGGACCAGGAAGGCGGCCACGTCAACCTGGAGAAGGCGCTGCGCCTGGCCGACCGCCTGGGCGGACATCTGGTGAGCGGCCATGTGGATGGCGTGGGCGAGGTGCTGGAATTCGTCGATCTCGGCGAGAGCTGGAAGCTCACCGTGCGTTCGCCGCAGAAGCTGGCCAAGTACATCGCCGCCAAGGGTTCGATCACCATCAACGGCGTGAGCCTGACGGTGAATGCGGTGACCGGCACGGATTTCAGCGTCAACCTGATTCCGCACACGCTGGAGATCACCACGCTGAAAGAGCTGCATGCCGGCTCGAAGGTGAACCTGGAGATCGACCTGATTGCGCGCTACGTTGAGCGTATGATGACGGCGGAAAAAGAAGGGCTGTAACTGAAGTGATAACATGCAACTCGGCAATCTCCGCGGGTTGAATTCAAGGGCAACAGGAAAATGACAGGCATCTCCCCGATACAGGAAATCATTGAAGAAATTCGCGCCGGCCGCATGGTGGTGCTGGTGGATGAAGAGGATCGCGAGAACGAAGGCGATCTGGTGTTTGCTGCCGAGTTTGCCACTCCGGAAAAAATCAACTTCATGGCCAAGCACGGCCGCGGCCTGATCTGCCTGACGCTGACCGAGGAGCATTGCGACCAGCTGGATCTGCCGCTGATGGTGCGCCAGAACGGCCTGCCGCTGGCGACCAACTTCACCCTGTCGATCGAGGCGGCCACCGGCGTGACCACCGGCATCTCCGCGGCGGACCGTGCGCGCACCGTGCTGGTGGCGGCCAATCGCAATGCCAAGCCTGCCGACATCGTGCAGCCGGGCCACATCTTCCCGCTGCGCGCCAAGAATGGCGGCGTACTGGTGCGCGCAGGCCACACGGAGGCGGGTTGCGACCTGTCGCATCTGGCCGGGCTGACGCCCGCCGCGGTGATCTGCGAGATCCTCAAGGAAGACGGCGAGATGGCGCGCCTGCCGGACCTGATCGAATACGCCAGACAGCACGGCCTCAAGATCGGCACCATTGCCGACCTGATCGAATACCGCAGCCAGACCGAGAAGCTGGTGGAGTGCGTGGCGGAGCGCAAGGTGCAGACTGCCTATGGCGAGCTGGAGCTGCGCACCTATGTGGACAAGACCACCCGCCGCACCCACCTGGCACTGGTCAAGGGCAGCATCCTGCCCGGCGTGGAGACGCTGGTACGCGTGCACGAGCCGTTGTCGGTGCTGGATTTCCTCGAACAGGTCAGCTATCCCAATTCCACCAGCGTGCACGACGCGCTGCTGAAGATCCAGCAGGCGCCGGCCGGCGTGCTGGTGCTGCTGCACCACAACGAAACATCGGAAGACCTGCTGGCGCGCGCCGCCGCCAAGCCGGAGACGCATCACGCCGCGCGCTGGGACCCGCGCAGCTACGGCATCGGTGCACAAATCCTGCGCGACCTCAAGGTCGGCAAGATGCGCCTGATCGCCACCCCGAGAAAACTGCCCAGCATGACCGGCTTCGGTCTGGAAGTGGTGGGCTATGTACACAACGAAGGATGAGTAATGAAAGAAATCGAAAAGAACCTGAATGGCAAGGGCATGCGTATCGGCATCGTGCAGAGCCGCTTCAACAACGTGGTGTGCGAAGGCCTGCTGGCAGCCTGCGTCGCCAAGCTGGAGCAGTGCGGCGTGAAGGAAGATGACATCACCCTGGCCACCGTGCCGGGCGCACTGGAGATTCCGCTGGTGCTGCAGCAGATGGCAGCGAGCAAGAAATATGATGCGCTGATCGCACTGGGTGCGGTGATCCGCGGCGACACCTACCACTTCGAGGTGGTGTCGAATGAATCTGCCCGCTGCGTGGGCGATGTGCAGCTGCACAGCGGCCTTCCGATCGCCAACGCCATCCTCACCACCGATACCGACGAACAGGCCGAAGTGCGCATGAGCGTGAAGGGTGCCGAGGCAGCCGAGGTTGCGATCGAGATGGCCAACCTGCTGAAGGCGCTGGCATGAAGGAGCAGAACGCCAAGACCCCGGCCAAGAGTGCACGCCACCGTGCGCGCGAGCTGGCCCTGCAGGGCATCTACCAGTGGCGCATGACGGGCGGGGATCCGGCCGACATCGAGAAGACCACGCGCGACGAAAAAAGCCTGGGGCGTTACGACACGGATTTCTTCAGCCAGCTGCTGCGCGGCGTGGTTGACCAGCACCAGCAGATGGTGGAAGCGCTTACCCCGCATCTCGACCGCGACCTCAACGAGCTGAGCCCGATCGAATTCTCCGTGCTGCTGCTGGGCGCCTACGAACTGGTGCGCCATCCCGAGATTCCCTATCGCGTGGTGATCAACGAAGCCGTCGAGCTGGCCAAGACCTTTGGCGGCACCGATGGGCACAAGTTCGTCAACGGCGTGCTCGACAAACTCGCCGCCCAGGTGCGCGCGGTGGAAGTGAATGCGAAGTAAAAAGCTTGGTCCGCAGATTACGCATATTAGACAGATTAACAACAGACAAAGCTGAATCCTGATCAGGCCCGTAAGTGGGCCGGTCTTCCTGGTTTTCCTCAATCTGTGAAATCTGCGTAATCTGCGGATGAAGTTTTTCTCCCAGGAGTTCGCCCTTGCCCGAATTCGATCTGATCGAACGCTACTTCACCCGTGCGACACCCAGTGCAATTCTGGGTGTGGGTGACGACGCCGCGCTGGTGCGCGTCGCTCCGGGCATGGAGCTGGCCATTTCCACCGACATGCTGGTGTGCGGCACGCATTTCTTTTCCGACGCTGACCCATTCCTGCTTGGCCACAAGACACTCGCGGTAAACATCTCCGACATGGCCGCTATGGGGGCTGCGCCGCGCTGGGCCACGCTGTCGCTGGCGCTGCCGGAAGAAAACGCCGCCTGGCTGGAGCGCTTCAGCGCCGGCTTCTTTGCGCAGGCCGAGCAGCACGGGGTGGCGCTGATAGGCGGCGACACCACGCGCGGGCCGCTCAATCTGTGTGTCACCATCATGGGCGAGGTGCCCGTGGGTGCGGCGCTGCGGCGCGATGGCGCAAAAGCGGGTGACGAGGTGTGGGTGTCGGGCAAGCTGGGCGATGCCGCGCTGGCGCTGGCACATCTGCAGGGCAGGGTGGTGCTGGATGAGGCTCAGCTTGCCGCCGTGCGGCCTGCACTGCACCAGCCACAGCCCCGCGTGGCGCTGGGCCTGGCGCTGCGCGGCGTGGCCAGCAGCGCGATCGACATTTCCGACGGCCTGCTTGCCGACCTCGGTCACATCCTGGAGCGTTCGAAGCTGGGCGCCGAGGTGGATTTCGCGGCACTGCCCGTTTCCGACCACCTGCGTCCCTATCTTGCGCAGGCGCTGGGGCAACGCTGTGTGCTGGCCGGGGGCGATGACTACGAGTTGTGTTTCACCGCGCCGGCGGCGCGCCATGGCGACATCCAGCGCATTGCTGCGCAGCTGGCATTGCCGTTGAGCCGCATTGGACGCATCATGGCGGGCAGCGGCTGCAGCCTGCGCGCAGCGGATGGCTCAGCAATGACGATAAAGGAAACCGGGTATGACCACTTCGCATGACCAATTGCGTTTCAAGCCGGACTGGCGCTTTCTGCTCAATCATCCGGCGCACCTGCTGGCCTTCGGCTTCGGCAGCGGCCTGTCGCGCTGGGCGCCGGGCACCTTCGGCACGCTGGTTGCTTTCCCCATCTACTGGTACCTCGCCCCGCGCCTGAGCGATGCGCTGTTCATCCTGGTGCTGATCTGGGCCTTTGCCTTCGGCGTGTGGGTGTGCGACAAGACCGGACGCGCACTGGGTGTGGCCGATTACGGCGGCATTGTGTGGGACGAGATCGTGGCCTTCCTGCTGGTGCTGTTCTTCACGCCGGAGGGCTGGGTATGGCAGGTGGCCGCCTTCCTGCTGTTCCGCTTCTTCGATATCACCAAGCCGCAGCCGATACGCCATTTCGACAAGACCTGGCATGGTGGTCTTGGCGTGATGTTCGACGACATCCTGGCCGCCGGCTACGCACTGCTGTGCATGGCGCTGGTGAAGAGCGTGATGTGATGCGCGTGCTTGCGTTGCTCCTGCTCAGCCTGGCCCTCCAGCCTGCGTGTGCGGAAGAATTCGATGCCAAAGTGATTGCGGTGATGGATGGCGACACCGTACTGGTGCTGCGCGGCGAGCAGCGCATCAAGGTGCGCCTGGCCAACATCGATGCGCCGGAAAAAGCGCAGCCGTTTGGCAGCGAGTCGCGCGAAGCGCTGGTGAAGCTGGTAATGCAGAAGCAGGTGCATGTACGCAACCAGGCGATGGACAATTACGGGCGCATGGTGGCCGAGCTCAGCGTGGGCGGGCGCAGCGTGAATGAGGAGCAGGTGCGGCGCGGCATGGCGTGGGAATATTCGCACTTTCATCGCAACCGGAAATATCTGGCGCTGCAGAGCGAAGCACAACGTGCGCGGCGCGGGCTGTGGGGACAGAGCATTCCACCGGAGCCGCCAGAACAATGGCGCAAGACGCATCCGGAGAGCCAGGCTGTGGCGTCACTCGGCAAGCCGGGTGCCGTGCAACACGATCCGGCCTGCGGCAAGAAGCACCAGTGCAGCCAGATGCGTTCATGCGAGGAGGCGCGTTTCTATCTGCAGCAGTGCGGTGTCAAGTCGCTCGACGGCAATGGCGACGGCGTGCCGTGCGAAGAGCTGTGCCTCAACCGGCATCTGTCGTTCTAGAACGGCCTGGGATCAGCCCGGCAGCGCGGGTGCGGTACGCCGCGCCAGCTGCTTCACCAGCAGCCAGAGCAGCGCTGCACCAACGGCTACGGTGGGGATCAGCGAATAGCGGTTGATCGCGGCCCAGCCAAGCTGGCTGACCAGCGCACCCGACGCGAGCGAAGTGAAGGTCAGCGTGGCAAACACCAGCGTGTCGTTCAGTCCCTGCGCACGGGATTTCTCCTGCGGGGTGTAGGTCTCCGTCAGCAGGGTGGTGGCGCCGATGTACAGGAAATTCCAGCCCACGCCGAGCAGGATCAGCGCGGTTTCAAAATGGCTGACGGTGGTACCGGACAGGTTAATAAGGGCGCAGGCCCCGATCAGCAGGCAGCCGCCCAGCATCACCGGCACCACACCCACCTTGCGGATCACATCACCGGTAATGAACGATGGGGCGAACATCGCCACCAGGTGCCACTGGATCACCCAGGTGGTGCTGGGGAAGGAGCAGCCGTAGCTGTGCATGGCCAGCGGCGTGGACACCATCAGGAAATTCATCACGCCATAGCCCACCATCGCGGCCAGCAGCGCGACCAGGTATTTCCCCTGCAGCGCGATATGCAGCAGGTCGCGTCCCGCTTCCGTGCTTTCTTCCGTCGCGACCGCCGGCAGCTCGAGGCGCGAGGACAGCCAGGCAGCAGCGGCGGTGGCCAGCACCAGCATCAGGAAGCTGGCCAGGAAGAGGGGCTCAAGCAGATCGCGCGTGTAGCGTGCCAGATTGGGCCCGATGAAGGCGGCGATCACCCCGCCGGCGAGCGTGAGCGAAATGGCGCGCGCCTTGAGGTCCGCAGGCACCGCCTCTGCGGCTGCGAAGCGATAGAACTGGGCAATCGCGGTATGCATGCCGATCAGCAGGCTGGCGCCGGCAAACAGGTAGAAGTTGCCCAGCCAGATGCCGAGGCACGCTACCCCTGCGCCGGCCACGCCGATCAGCGCGCCGCGCACGAACACATAACGCCGTCCCTTGCGCCTCATCAGGCTGGAAAAGTAATAGGCCACCAGCATGGTGGTGAGGTATTGCAGGGCCAGCGGCAGGGTGGCCCAGGCCGGGCTGGGCGCGAGCTGCTGGCCGATCAGCGCAGAGGATGCCACCACCAGGCCTACGCCGGTGAATAGCATGGCCTGACAGAAGGCCAGGATGAGTACGTTACGGTTCATGATTAGCGGTGTTGCGTTCAGAGTAAAGAGGCTGCTAGTGCATCTGCGCACATGATTGTGCAAGTTGATAATTGTCAGCTAGCTTATCAAATTTATGGGGAAATATCGTAGGTTGTGCGTTGCGTTTGCTGAGATACGATCATTAACGCTGATTTATCCCATTTGTATTCTTGGGTCACAATCACAAGGCAGGCAATGCCATTGGCAGCATTGCTGTTGGCCCCTCCATATATCTTTTCACCCTTGGCATTTTCTGCCCATATATCCTCGAGTCGCAGATAAGTAATGCCATTCGCATCCTGCTCAATAGGAAGGTCTGCGAGGTTGCTTGGCAAGTTTTTTCCATCAAGCGGAAAGTCAATTTCTACAAGATGGCCATGGACCGGCAGCATCTTATAGACATCGAAATAGTCGTAGTGCCCGGATCCTTCTCCCTCGGTTGTCCAGAAATACTCTGCTTCTCCGTCGTTATTCACATCGGCGATCCACAAAGAGTGCAAGTCTACCCAGCTGCCGTCAGAGGTGTTCGTTGTTACGGATGCTGTTCCATTCTTGAAGTGTGAGATGTGCAGTGTCTGGCCCTCAGGTTGAGTCTTGCCTAACAGGTGAATGAATCTTTTCATCTCGGCAAAGCTGGCGCGATGGGGGGTGATCGGCACATTTCCCGCCAGTGCCGTGCCATATAAATTTGGCAAAAGACAAAACAACAATAAGAGTAAATATTTCATCTATATTCGCAGGGTGTCGTACTTGTAAGTCGTGCGGAGAGTGCCATTTCTTTTGTGGGTCGCTTTGTGTCCCATTGCTGCCATTGATGCCACTCGAAAGCAGACACTGCACGGTTTTATGCTGACACGACAAATAAAACCAACTTCTTTTTGGGATAACAACTATTGGTCTTGATCTATGTTAAAGAAATAGATCGTGACAGAATCTTGTGGCAGGTAATTTGTTTGGTGGAATCTGATGAGCGTGGGACTAATGCGCGCAGCTTTACCAGGAAAACAAAGCGAAACGATTTGCTCGGGATTGTCCTTCGCTACTGTCAGATCAAAGCTGCCGATGGGACCCTTCCAATTTCTTCCAGTTCCTAAAATGTAGGCGACCGTCTTCACGTATATTCTGACAGTCGAAGCGCCCTTGTCGACAAGTTTCTGCACCCGCCTCCTTATTGCACCAATTGTCGATGCGTCCAAACATGCATCGCTAGCCTTTTCGAGTTCAGAATAGTCAAAGCTGTTCTGTTGGTAGGCGTAGATATAATATTTTCCCGTAAAGGGCGGGTACGCGTGCAGGACTTCGATTTCCTTATGCGATGGAAAGTCTTGTTCCCAATTGGCCGTTTCTGAGACCTTCCAAGCCCCCAGCTTTTTAAGCTGCCTTTTCTGCAACTCCGTGACCCCACAAAAATCTCCTTGGTCTTCGGGCGGACAGGCAGCAAATGTTTTGAAGATTTGATCATTGGTCAGTCCGATAGATCGAAGCTTGCCCGTAACTTCTTGCTCTCCGATGATGGCTCGCCTATCAAGCCGAGTAGGCACTATTCGGCCATCTACTTTGACTGAGAAGCCTTCCAACGGCCCTTCATTTGCTGCGCCCATATATTCCCCCGAATTCCAGCCATAAGGCGGCATCGGAAAAAGCACGGTCGTGCGAATGTCTCCGGGAGACTCGTTAATGAACTTATAGCGGACCCGAACATCATCCGAGCCAATATAAAGATCCTCCGTGATAAGGCGTATGTCTTCACTCTTCAGGAAGGTAATCCCACCGACCGCTATGCTGCCAATTGAATCATTTGCGTCAGCCGGGAGGGGAGTCAGTAAGAGTTGCCATCCAAGTACATAGGCAACAACAGCTGCCTTAAATACCCCAGAACATTTTGATATCTGGCGACGAACACTTGTTCGCATCATAAAGCCCTGCTTTCAGTAACATCCTTCAATCGATCGATTATGCGTCTACGTAGTGTTGCCGCGAAAAATATAAACGTTTGCCCTGGGCAAATTTGCGTGATGGTCATTTGTGGGACAACTCGTTCAGTATATGAATGATCGTTATCTAGCGGCAAGCCGTCTGACTGTATAGCTATTCTGGCGTGCCTCAGTCGTGCCCCTTCTTGTCATTACGTATCGGGTGACAACATTTCCCGAAATCGGACATTCATCGACGAAGGCCAGCGGCTCCAAAGAGGCGATGCTGCCGGCGCCGATGGAACGCCTCATTGCGCGTCCCCTTTTTCTGTGCACTTACCAGGTGCGACAGAGTAAAAGGTATGGCCACCGTGATTGGTCGCACTCGCACACACAAACGTGTTCGGTCGGCTTAGCTTCCAGTATTCCCGCTCTTCTGGGAAGCTTAACCTCAGCTTCGGGCGTGGGTTGCCCAACAGGAGTTCAAAGTGAGCAGCAGAATATTTTTCAGCTATAACCTCTCCCTTCGTGCTCAGAAAGATGAGGCCCTGATTGAATTCCTCGTATTCGGGGAGCGGCTTTCCAACCACCATTTCTTTATAACCCTGCTCACCGACATTATCTAGCGCAACAACGGATTCCCACCTTCCCCCGTAGATCTGCGCGAGGTCTAGGGTGCACTGTTTCTTTCCATTACATGCCGCGGTAGCGCTTAGGTATAGCCGCGGCCAATCATTGCCGAGTTCGACCTGGAGAAAGATAATCCCAAGAGCTATCAATCCGCAACTCACCAGCACGATGACGATCAAACGTCCTTTCCGACTCATGCTACTCCTCGAACACTAAGGGCGCACTCGCTCAAGCACAGCTGCCAATTTGTATATATATACTGGCATGGCGACGTTGAGCGCTGACGCAATGTGGCAGCCGTCGCCATCTGGTCATGACGAACGCAGAAGCGCTAAGCCTTTCGTGTTCTGGCCGTGGCGAACACGGCGGCCATGCACAGCAACGGCAGCCAAACCCAGAGAACTTCCGACCATAGAACAGTAACCCCTCGCTCAGACAAGAAACGCGATAGCCCGAGAGGTGCTACCTCAATAGGGTGAAATGGCGCAAAGAATCTCTGGTCGGTAAGCGGCCACAGAAATGCGATGCCAAGTCCTCCATTTGTAAATGCGTCCAGCAATCCATGAGAGGCCGCGGCGACAAATATGAACCAGAATGCCCTGGTGGGGATGGATTCAAGCAGCTTTGACGCTAGCAGCGCCCCCGCGATGGCAATCAAGAGTGCGAACACCAAGGAATGGCTGAAACCTCGATGGCCAAATTCAGCCGCGTAGGGCACACCGAGGCTGAAGGCGACGACATCCAGGTCGGGAAGCACAGAGGCAATACATCCGGCGATGAGCAGTTGCTTGGAGATCTTTTTCTGCCCCAGGCCCATATACAAGGCTATTGGAACTGCTGGGTGCGTAAGGATGGTTGGCATGTGATCTGGTCGAATTCCTTAGAGCAAACTTGAAAGGCCGCTGGTGGGAAATGGCTTTCAATGACATGAATGTCGCCTGGTTGCATACGCCAGGAAAGGCCATCCTGGATCAGGTGTATCAATTTGGCCGGGTGAGGCTCATCTGGCCATTGTGTTGCTCGACGTTGAAGCGGCTCAGCACGTTCATGCCGAGCAGCGGCTGGGAGAGATTGGGCACGACGGCGGCTTCGACGTTGCGCAGGATGAACCTGCCGAAGGTCAGCTTTGAAATGGTGACCTTGCACGCGGTCGCAACGCCATTGGCGGTATTTACGCGGCCATACTGTTCGCAGTGCAGGTTGGCCGCGGTGGCCATGCTGCCCGGGATGGACACCATGGAGGCACCGGTATCGATCACGAAATTGAGCGGCTGGTCGTTGATGGTGCCGTTCACAAAATAATGGCCATTGGCGGATTGATCAATGTAGAACGCCGCCTTGGCGTCGCGCGGATCCTTGCTATCGATTTCCACGCCCATGTTGCCGCCGGCATTGATCGTGCCCAGGGACTGGGTTTCCGCCGCACAGGGCTTTTCCTGGTAGAGAAAGCCGCCGTCCGGCTTCTTGCACTTGTAGATCGAGGCAGAAGCGGGCAGTGCGCAAAAGAGGGCCAGGGCGAGAATCCAGCGGGTCATGATGACTCCTTGCAGACGTATATGGTCTTTTTAATCCAAGCCGGGCAATTAGGCAAGGTCGATGCTGCGGCAGCCATGTGCCTCGCATAACAGCGCATTGCCGGTCTGGTGCCAGTCGCCCAGCACCCAGCGCTCGCAGAGGTGGCCATCCACTGCGTGCTGGTGCAGGGCGCGGCGGTGGGTGTGGCCGTGGATCAGGCGCGGGTAGCGGTGTGCGCGCAGCAGGTCGGCAACGGCGTCCCCATTCACGTCCATGATGTCCATGCTCTTGATGCTTTTTTCGCTCTTGCTGATGGTGCGGATTTCCTCGATCTGCGCCTTGCGTTTCGCCAATGGCTGGGCGAGAAAGGCCGCGCGCCATTGCGGGTCACGCACCTGGCGGCGGAACGCCTGGTACTTCAGGTCGTCGGTGCACAGGATGTCGCCGTGGCTGAGCAGGGTGGATGTGCCATACAGGTCGATCAGCGTCGGATCAGGCAGCAGGGTGGCATGGCAGGCCTGTGCCAGCGCGTCACCCATCAGGAGGTCGCGGTTGCCGTGCATCAGGTAGATGCGCGTGCCCTGGCGGCCCAGCGCATGCAGTGCATCGGTGATGCTGCAGTGAAACGGCGTGTCGAGATCGTCATCGCCGGCCCAGTATTCGAACAGGTCGCCGAGGATGTATAGCGCCTCGGCCTGTGGCGCGGTGTCGCGCAGGAAATTCAGGAACAGCTGCGCGGTGTGCGCTTGCTCCTCGCACAGGTGCAGGTCGGAAATGAACAGGGTGTGCGCCATGAGCTTGCGATTCGGGTCTAAATGAAAACGGCGCCAGCGGCGCCGTTGTCTGTTGCAGTGCGGCTTATTGCACCACTTCGGCCTTGGTGATGATCACGTCTTCACGCGGAACGTCGGCGTGGCCCATGCTGTTGCCGGTCTGTACCTTGCCGATCTTGTCCACTACGTCCATGCCTTCCACCACCTTGCCGAATACGCAGTAGCCATAGCCCTGCGGATTGGGCGCGGTGAAATTGAGGAAAGTGTTGTTCTTGGTGTTGATGAAGAACTGCGCGGTGGCGGATTGCGGGTCGCTGGTGCGTGCCATGGCGATGGTGTACTTGTCGTTGGACAGGCCGTTGGCGGCTTCATTCTTGATCGGCGCATTGGTGGACTTCTGTTTCATGCCGGGTTCGAAACCGCCGCCCTGGATCATGAAGCCATCAATCACGCGATGGAAAATGGTGTTGTTGTAGTGGCCGTTCTTCACGTAATCCAGGAAGTTCTGGACGGTGACCGGAGCTTTTTCGGCATCCAGCTGCAGGGTGATGACGCCGAGGTTGGTGTGCAGTTTGACCATGGTGATATTTCCTTGTGCAATGGGTTGTGGAGAGTGAGCGCAGCCTGCAAGCAGCGCTGCGGCTGCCAGCAGTAATACAGAAATGAGTCTTTGCAGTTGTTTCATCAGGCAGATCCCTCGTAAACAATTTGCCAGCTGTTGTTGCGTTTCATCCAGTACTGGCGTTTTTTCATGTGGTTGACCAGGTTGTTGCTGGCGTAGTCCTGCTCGAAATCCACCACCACCAGGCCGGGCTGGCCAGGATAAGGGAAGATGCTGAGGTTGGACAGACCGACCTTGACCCAGGTCTTGCCGGAATTGACCAGGCGCTTCTGTTGCGACCAGGCGTCAAGGTTGCTGGAGCCGGTGCTGAAATCCCACGCGTAGTGGTTCAGGTAGGCGTTGGTGTTCAGGCTGGCCCAGTCGCTGCGCCATTGTTCGATGGCTTGCAGCAATGCTGCGCGGTCGCTCTTGTCCGCATCGTCGCTCCACTCCATGCGGCTGGTGATGATCACCGGCGTGATGCCAACCTGCACGGATTTGCCCAGGCTGCTCAGGTCGCCATTGTTCAGCACCACGCAGCCGCTGCTGGCGAGCGGCGGGCGGCTGTAGGTGTCGCTGGGCGTGCCGTGCAGCCAGATGCCGTGGCCGTCGCGCCCCAGGCGCCTGTCCCATTCATTCGGGTAGCTGAGCGGGAAGGCACCGCTGCCGTAGAAATCGGTGAGCTTGCTTTTGTCCAGATGGGCATTGATGAAGTACACGCCCAGCGGCGTCTTCTGGTCGCCTTCGGAAACCTTGTCGGCGCCCTTCTTGCCCACGCTGATGTAGAAATCCTCCACATAGCGTGCTTCGCCGTTGACGTTCCTGAACAGGTACAGCGTGGACTTGCTGGTGTCCACCACGATGGCGTAGTTCTGCTGCGGATTGAGCTGCCACAGGTAGCGCGGGCTCTGTGTCAGCGGCTTTTCCTGCTGCACCCTTTGCAGGCGGGCGCGAGCTTCTTCACGCAGGTCTTCCACGCGGTCGCGCGGCGCATCCGGCGCGTTGCCGAAGCTGCTGATCGGCCTGGCGCGCGCCAGCAGCAGGTCGCCCTTGACCAGATGGGCCAGTTTGAAATTGGGATTGCGCTTGAGGATGGAGTCCACCTCGCTCAGGGCCGCATCCAGGTGGTTGTTGCGCACCGCATCCAGGCTCCTGGCCAGCAGCACTTCCACGTTTTTCGAGTCGAGTTCGCCTGCTGTGGCAAGCGTGCCACAGGTGCTCAGCAACAACAGGGTCAACGGGATGTAACGCATGGATTATCTGCCTGCACGCTCTTCCAGGATTTGCCACTTGCCGCCCAGTTTAACCATTTCCAGTGTCTTGAGGGTGGAAGTCTTGAGGCTGCCGGAACGGTAGAACTGACGGAAGGTGACCGAGGCGTGGCTGGCGTCGGCCAGGTGGACCCTGGCGGATTCGATGCTGACGCGTATGGATTTGGGTTTGGCGATGCGGTCATGCCGCTGCTTTTCCCAGCTGCTGCGGCTCTCGTTGCCGGGCACCCTGAAATCCCTGGCATAGAACGACAGGTACTTGGGCACGTTGTTGGCGGACCAGGCCGCGGCCCAGTCCTGCACGGCCTTGAGCACTTCCTCGCTGCCGGCGGGGGAGGGTTTGCCCGCGGGCAGCTCGACTGCCGACACGGCGGCAGCGGGCTGCACGGCCGCAGTCGTAACCGGTGCGGCAGTGCTCGCAGCCGGGCTGGCCACGGCCGCAACGACCGCAGGCTGGCTGACGGGCGGCTGCGGGTTGCCGGGGGCGGGCTGCGCGGCGGCAATCGCCGCCGCCTCGTGGGTGATGGCCGGTTTGCCAGCCCTGGTGTTGCTGTACAGTTCCTTGATCAGAGCCAGCTTGGTCTGGCTGCCGGTGCTGCTGCTGTCGAGCTGCAGGGCGCGGTTATAGGCGAGGCTGGCCATCTTGGCGTAGAGGTCGCCCAGGTTCTCGTGCGCAGTGGCATAGCTGGGATGGGTGCGGAGGGCCGCTTCCAGCGCGACCTTGGCCTTGTCATATTGCTCCTGGGCTGCGTACAGCACAGCCAGGTTGTTATAGGGTTCGGGCAGCTCGGGGTAGTCTTCGGTGAGGCCGGCAAAAATGCGGATGGCCTCATCCGACTGTCCCTGCTCGGTCTTGATCAGGCCTTTCAGGAAGCGTGCCTGTGCATCCTTGGGTTTGCGCACCAGATAGGCGTCCACCTTGGCCAGCGCCGGCGCAAGCTGCCCCTGTTTGAACAGCTTGTTGGCATCCTGCACCTCGTCGGCGCGGGCCGGTGCAAGGCTCAGCAACAGCAGCAGCGCGCACAGTGTGGCACCGGGGCGAAATCGATCGAACATGGTCATTGGGTGCAATTCCAGAATACGTACGGCAGGCCGACCTGCAAACGGGAACCGGATTCTACCAAATAAGGGCCCGCCTTTCACGGCGCATGCTGCCTGGCTGTATGCAGGCCCGGCTGATGGGGGTGGCGGTTTTCGGGTAGAATTCAGGCCATCTCGCAATCCACCATTTTGAACGATGAGCAGCAACGCCCCCGCCCCCGTTTCCAACTTCATCCGCAGCATCATTGACGCCGATCTGGCCTCAGGCAAGCATCGCAGCATCGCCACGCGTTTCCCGCCCGAGCCGAATGGTTACCTGCATGTCGGCCATGCCAAGTCGATCTGCCTGAACTTCGGCCTGGCGCAGGACTACCAGGGTACCTGCAACCTGCGCTTCGACGACACCAATCCGGAGAAGGAGAGCGAGGAATACGCGCTGTCGATCCAGGACGACGTGCGCTGGCTGGGCTTCCAGTGGAATGGCGAAGTGCGCTGGGCGTCGGATTACTTTGATGCGCTGTACGCCTACGCGGTGGGGCTGATCAACAAGGGCCTCGCCTATGTGGACGATCTTAGCCCTGAGCAGATGCGCGAATACCGCGGCACGCTGAAAGAGCCGGGCAGGAACAGCCCCAACCGCGACCGTCCGGTGGTGGAGAACCTCGACCTGTTCACGCGCATGAAGGCGGGCGAATTCGCCGACGGCGCCATGGTGCTGCGCGCCAAGATCGATATGGCCTCGCCCAACATCAACTTGCGCGACCCGGTGATCTACCGCATCCGCCGCGCGCACCACATCCGCACCGGCGACAAGTGGTGCATCTACCCGATGTACGACTACACCCATTGCATCTCCGACGCGCTGGAAGGCATCACCCACTCCATCTGCACGCTGGAATTCGAGGACCACCGCCCGCTGTACGACTGGGTGCTGGACAACATCACCATCCCCTGCCACCCGCGCCAGTACGAGTTTTCGCGCCTGGAACTGCACTACACCATCACCAGCAAGAGGAAACTCCTGCAGCTGGTGAACGAGAAGCATGTCAGCGGCTGGGACGACCCGCGCATGCCCACCATTACCGGCATGCGCCGCCGCGGCTACACGCCGGAAGGCATCCGCGAATTTGCCAAACGCATCGGCGTGTCCAAGAGCGAGAACATCGTGGACATGGCGGTGATGGAAGGCGCGATCCGCGAAGACCTGGAGGCGCGCGCACCGCGCGTGATGGCCATCGTCAATCCGCTCAAGGTCACCATTACCAATGCCGACGGCGCGCAATCGCGCGAGGCCGGCTTCCACCCGAATCATCCCGAATTCGGCAGCCGCGTGGTGCCATTCGGCAAGGAGCTGCTGATCGAGGCAGACGACTTCGCCGAAGTGCCGCCTGCCGGCTGGCAGCGCCTCACCCTGGGCGGTGAAGTGCGCCTGCGCTACAGCTACGTGATGCGCTGTGACGAAGTGGTGAAGGATGCCGCCGGCCGTGTGATCGAGCTCAAGTGCAGCATCGACCACGACACCCTGGGCAAGAATCCGCAGGGGCGCAAGGTGAAGGGCGTGATCCACTTCCTGTCGCGCGAGCACGCGCTGCCCGCCGAGATCCGCCTGTATGACCGCCTGTTCAATGTGCCCGAGCCGGATGCAGACAAGGATGTGGATTTCTGCACGCACCTCAATCCCACCTCGCTCACCGTGGTGCAGGGCTGGGTGGAAGCGGCTGTGCGCGATGCCGCGCCGGAGACGCGTTACCAGTTCGAGCGCCTGGGTTATTTCTGCACCGACCGCCGCGATCACCAGCCGGGTGGCAAGCTCGTGTTCAACCGTACCGTTACGCTGAAGGATTCGTGGGCGAAGGAGCAGGCATGAGCGAGGGGAATGACAACGTGAACGAAGAGAAAATCAAGTCGCTGCGCAACCTGACACAGGTCGTGTACGTCCTGTACGCCTTGTCCTATTTTGCCGGCATTACGGCCATCGTCGGCATCATCATCAACTACGTGAAGCAGGAAGAGGCTGCAGGCACCTGGCTGGAGAGCCACTTCCGCTGGCAGATCCGCACCTTCTGGTTCGGCCTGCTGTGGGCGGTTCTGGGCATGCTCACCGCCGTCGTGGGCATCGGCTTTGCCATTCTGTTCGCCAATTTCGTCTGGATCATTTATCGCATCGTCAAAGGCTGGCTGAACCTGAACGAAGGCAGGCCGATGCAGTTCTGAACAACCACCATGCTGAAAATCTACAACACCCTTACCCGCGACAAGCAGGATTTCCAACCCATCGAGCCCGGCAAGGTGCGCATGTACGTGTGCGGCATGACCGTGTATGACTATTGCCATGCCGGCCATGCGCGCGTGATGGTGGTGTTCGACATGGTGTATCGCTGGCTCAAGGCATCCGGCTACGACGTCACCTACGTGCGCAACATCACCGACATCGACGACAAGATCATCAAGCGCGCCGCCGAGAACAGGGAGTCGATCCATGCGCTGACCCAGCGCTTCATCGACGCCATGCATGAGGACGAGCGCGCGCTGGGCGTGCTGGCGCCGGACCATGAGCCGCGCGCCACCCAGTATGTGCCGCAGATGCTGGCGATGATAGGTCAGCTGGAGAAGAATGGCCTGGCGTATCAAGCCGCGGATGGCGACGTGAACTACGCGGTGCGCAAGTTCGACGGCTACGGCAAGCTGTCCGGCAAGTCGCTGGAAGACCTGCGCGCCGGCGAGCGCGTGGACGTGGCGGACAACAAGCACGACCCGCTCGACTTCGTGCTGTGGAAACATGCCAAGGAGTCCGAACCAGAAGAGGTGAGGTGGGATTCACCCTGGGGCAAGGGTCGTCCCGGCTGGCACATCGAGTGCTCCGCCATGGGCTCCGAGCTGCTGGGCAAACATTTCGACATTCACGGCGGCGGCGCCGACCTGCAGTTCCCGCACCACGAAAACGAGATTGCGCAGTCGGAAGGCGCGCATCAGTGCCAGTTCGTGAATTACTGGATGCACAACGGCTTCGTGCGCGTGGACAACGAGAAGATGTCCAAGAGCCTGGGCAACTTCTTCACCATCCGCGAAGTGCTGGCCAAGTTCGATGCCGAGGTGATGCGCTTCTTCATCCTGCGCGCGCATTACCGCAGCCCGCTGAATTATTCGGACATGCACATCGACGATGCCAAGGGGGCGCTGACGCGGCTGTATACCGCATTAAAGGTGACAGGGTCAGCGGGAGCGGTGAAAGTGGACTGGAACGAGCCCTATGCGCAGCGTTTCCAGGCGGCGATGAACGACGACTTCAATACACCGGAGGCGCTGGCGGTGCTGTTTGACCTGGCCAACGAGGTGAACAAGAGTGGTTCCGTGGCACAGGCAGCCCAGTTGAAGGCGCTGGCCGGAACGCTGGGCTTCCTGCAGCGCGACCCGCAGGAATTCCTGCAGGGCGGCAGTGCGGGCGGGCTGGATGAGGCGGCCATCGCTGCGCAGATCGCCGCACGTATTGCAGCCAAGCAGGCAAAAAATTACGCCGAGGCCGACCGCATTCGCAAGGAGCTGCTGGCCGCCGGCATCGTGCTGGAAGACAGCGCGGCCGGCACCACCTGGCGCCGCGCCTGATCTTCCATCGCCCGGCACCCAAGGGGTGCGAGAACCTCTACGAGGTGAATCGGGCTCCTACGGGGCGGCACCGCCCTTCGCTTAGAACTTCCCTTTCAGCAGCGACAACCCTTCTTCCAGCAGTCCGCCATGCGGCACGCTGCCGTTGGGAGTCAGGTGGTCGATGATTTGTGGCAGCATGGTAGCCAGACCTTGTGCCGCATCGGTGCTCGAGATGCCGAGCTTCTGCGCCACCGCCTGTACGTGTTCGTTGCCCAGCACATGCTGGATCTGTTCCGCGCTGATCGGCAGGTTCTGCCCGGTGCTGATCCACGATGCCATGGCATCGCCCAGGCCCTTGTTCTGGAACAGCGTGATCAGGCCCTGGATGCCGCCGATCTGCGGGCTGTTAATGATCGTCATCACGGCCTCCAGCATGCCGCCGTGGCTGGACGAGTTGTTGCCGGAGAGCGCACCGCTCACTTGCGTGACCAGAGAATCAAATAATCCCATGAAGAACTCCTGTGTGAAGTTGCAGAGGTGGGCATTCTAGTCAACGCGGCGCAGCTTGACGAGCAGCTTTGCGTGAAAGGCGCGTCAAGGCAGTTTGCCGGCGGTGACCATGCGGTTGAACAGTTGCGGACGGGAAATCCAGATCAGGATGTCGTCAAAATTCGGGTTGGGCGCGTCGCTCTGATAGATTCCTGCAGTTGATTCGAAGATGCCATTCTGGCCATCTGCAGTCAGGTTGGGGCCTGTGGAGTAGATGATGGCGATGGGCCGCTCGATGGTGTTGGTCAGTGAACTTCCGGCGTTGTCCACTATGCTGAGGCAATCTCCGCCGGGGCAGGTAAAGCCGGTGGTCAATATGATGGCGCCAGTGAAATTGCGATCAACACGATAGCGCCAGTAGCCAGTCCATGGGTCGGCAGCAGTGGTGCGCCTGTTGCCCCAGGCATCAGTTTCGTTTACCCCCAATGTTTTCCACGGCAGATAACCCTCTGCGACAGGGTTGGCGCTGCAAGCTGCCGCAGCAGAACCGTAATTCGGATTGGCAGGGTCTGTGATTGCCGGGTCGATGGGACAGGGCAGCCTGCCATTCATGATGGCGTAACCCAGGAGTGCCTGACGAATTTCCTCGAGCTGTCTGCGCGTGTCGTTGCGATGCTGTTGCTCTATCTGGCTGCTGACCGTGGGCAGCAGTCCGCCCAGCAGCAGGGTGATGATAAGCAGCACGATGGCCAACTCAACCAGGGTGAAGCCATGTGTTGCAGAAATTGTAGATTTGACTGTTCGCATTTTCACTCAGGGCAAGATGTGTATCGTATCGTTTGAGCCAGTGCTGGGCAGAGCGTAAAGGTCATTAAGATTTTGGTTCTCGGCATCTTCAAAATAAGATGGCAGATTATTGGGACTAGAACTCATGCCGGTGCGCGTAGCGCCGTTGAGGGGCGTACCGGGCGTGAGAAATAATGCATTGACGCTAGCACCAGCGATACTGAGGGTGGGGGCGTAGCAGCCTGTGCCAGAGCCGGTCGCGCTTCCGCCAGTGACATTGCCACCTCCGCCGACCCACCTACCTGCGCGGCCCGAACCGCTGCTGCCGTGCCCGGCGCTGCCGGTGCCGCCCGCCAGGCTATTGGTGCCAGCGGTGTAATAGATGACGTTGAACCATTTGTTATTGGTGAAATACACGGGCAGTGCCAGATCTGCGGCAGGTATTTTGCCTATGCATTGCAGCGTGTCACTGCTGCAACTCGTAGAGGAGGAAGTGCAGGTAGCGAAATTCGCAGGGTGTGGATATGCGCCATTGCTTCCAACATAGTTGGCAAAGGCGGTTGTTAGATCCTTTGCTACACGCATTTCGACAATGGGGATAATGTCGCTCGCCTTGATAACCATCAGGCGATCATTAAAAGTGTTAGTTCTGTCGGCCGCGATAAACGGGCCGCTTTGGCTTGCATTGTTAATACTGTTCGGTCCGATGTCCAGATAGTTTTGTACCAAGTTTTGGTTTGCGACGTCTCGTTGCTGTGATGCGACGATATCCCCGGGCGAGAAAATGATGGCGACGGCTTCGGAACCGGGTGGCGTGAGCAAGGTGACTCCACTGTTGTCATAAATAAGCAGCGTTCCTACAGTGTCGCTATTAATGATGTTGGAAATACCATCATGATAATTTGGCGACAGCACATACCACAGTCTTTCCCCATAACCATCGCGCAGATCGGATAGTCCCAGAGTCTTCCATGGCAACCTGCCAATATAGTTGGGGCAATTATTGCCAGATAACAAGTCGGCCACGCCGGAATTACTGCTATCCGGGCATGGCAAGCTACCGGGGCGGTTCGCATCGGCTACTGCGCGTCCAATCAGCGCCTCCTTTGCCTGCGCCAGTGCATCCGCCGTAACCTTGTCACGCTCCATGCGCAGCGCCGCACTGCTGAGCGACCTCAGCAGCAGGGCGGTGGCGCCCACGACCAGGATCACCAGCATCAGCAGCAACACGATGCCGCGCTGATGATGGAGCCGTGGGGGCGTGTGTGCCGGACGCATGGGACTCAATGCGCGGGTGTTTCCGCTGCCGGTGGCGGAGACTGGTCGAGCAGCAGTTTCTGGCCGACCTTGATTTCGACGGTCTTGCCTTTGCCGGGCACCTTGACGGTGGTGGAGGCGGGCTTCTGCTCGTTGGCGGGCAGGTCGGACTGGGGAACGCCGTTGATCCATACGGTGCGCTTGCCGCCGTGCTTCTGCACGATGCCATTTACCGTCAGGGTGCCCGCGCTGCCGTCCGCTGCGGCATTGCCGCGCAGCTGGCCGAGTTCCAGCTGTTCGCGCTGCTCCGGCGAAAAAAACAGGCGGCCCAGCTCCTTGGCGTGAAGCGGGGCGCTGGTCAGCAGTGGCAAACAGAGCAGCAGGCGCAGGCAGGTGTTCATCGTGCGCTCCTGTTCTTGAGGGTGAGCCAGACGCCCGTGCATTCCGCCTTGAGCTGCAACGGCGAGCCGGGCACGTTGGCGCGCGAGAGCGCGCAATGGTCGAGCATGAACCAGCCCTTCATGCGCTTGTTCAGGCTGTCAAAGAAGCGGGTGAGCTGGCCTTCATGCAGCAGGTCCAGTTGCAGTTTCATGCTGCTCTGGCGCAGTTCGAAATTGCCGCTGTCCAGCGCCGGCTCTGGTTTGTAGGCCTGCTGCGGGGCGATGCTGTATTTGAAATCGAGCACCAGGTTTTGCTTGCGCATGGCTTCCAGGTTCTCGATCAGGTCGAGACGCAGCTCTTCGCCGATGACCTTGCGCCTGACCCAGCTGTCATATTCGGCGGCATAAGTGGAGAGGTTGTCCCGATCTTCGCGGGCGATGTTGTATTTGTTGCGCGCTTCGGCCAGCTGCCGTTGCGCGGCCTGCTTGGCGCGGTGCGCGGAGTCCGCCAAGTTCTGCGCGAAATAGACCGCGCTGCCGCCGATGGCCAGGGTCACCAGAAAGGTGATCAGGCTGGCGCGGATATGGATGAAGTCGGAAGAGGAGAAGCTCATGCCTTGGGCCTCCACACGAGTTGCAGCGTGAATTTTGCCGGCTTGTCGCTGCTGTCGCCGATGTCGTTGCTGATGCTGCCCTTCGCGCTCAGATCCAGCGGCAGGCTGGTGGCGGTGACGAGGTAACCGCTGTTGACCAGGGATTGCTGGAAATTATCCAGATACTTGAGCTGGCTGCGGTAGTCGCTGCCGAACCCGACCAGTTCGCCGTTGAATGTGATGATCTGTGCGGGCACGTTGCCGCCGCCGTTCGCCGCCGGGGCAGTGCCTGCCTTCCATTCCAGGCTGTCCGTAACGACGCGCGGGAAGACATCCAGTGTGCTGCCGAGACCGCCAAGCAGTTCCTGCGCGGCAGGGGCGTAGTTCTGCAGCTTGCCCAGCAGGGTGACTGCATTCTTCATGTCCGCCGCCGACACGCTGGTGGCAGGGAAGCTCTGCAGTATTTCCCTGGTGTCGCGTTCGATGCGGCTGATCTGCTTGTTGATGGGGTCGTTGTCGGCATCGTGCTGGCTGGAGTCCTGGTATAACAGCGCGGCCCAGATCAGGCAGACGAAGGCAGTCAGCGCTGCCAGGACGTACAGGCTGCGGCGTGCGCGCCACAGGAGGAAATAGTGGGTATGGGCGGAGTTGGCATACTGGGTGGCGGGCGGTTTGCTGGCCAGCAGGCTGAGCAACAGGGTGGTGGCATCCGAGTCCTCCAGCGTCTCCTTCGACTTGAGGCGACGTCCGAGTTCCCGTATGTCCAGGTAGGTGAACAGCATGTCCCCGTTGTTCTGCAGCTGCTTTTCCAGTTCGGCCTGATCGGTCGGGTGGCAGATGATCAGCACCTTGAGCATCTCGCCCGTGGGCGTGAGGCTCAGGCTGTGCAGGTACTGGCGGGTGCGCGCCGATTCGGTGGCGATGGATTCGCTGAAGCTGCTGTTCGCATTCAGCGGGGTCAGGCGCGAGAAGCGCAGGCGCTTGTTGAAGAAGTAGGTCTGGCGCAGGCCGGCGGTTTTTTCCCAGGAGAGCAGCAGCAGGTGGTCGCTATCGATATCCTTGACCAGCGGCATGCTGATGTGCGGCAGCGAATAGATGCCGGCCAGGGGAATGTGATTTTCGAGTATCGGCTCCAGCCAGAAGGAAATGCGTGCCGGGTTGGTCAACGCCGAGAACAGCATCTCGTCGTCGCGCCGGCCTTCACTCTGGCGCTGTTGCACGCCGGCCAGGCGGAACGGGGTGTTGCGGTAATACTGCTCGAACTTGCGCTGGATCAGCGCATCCTGGCTGGAGCCGGTGAGATGGGGAACGACTTCCTGGCGGAAGTCTTCCTCGATCATGTCGGTCAGCATATAGGTGGGCGCATGATGCAGTTTGAGGTAGGCGGAGAACTTCTCGCGCCCGGCTTCATCGTCGCTGAAATACTGCGCATCGGACAGCACGCCCCGTTCCAGGTAGTAGGCCTGGAAGTGGTCGGTGCTGAGGAAGAGCAGGATCTTGTGGCTCATATCTTTACCTTGCCGATAATGTCGTAGATCGGGCCCAGCACCGACAGCATCACCCAGCCCAGCAAGGCGCCCAGGATGAGGGTCATGATGGGCTCGATCATCACCTGCAGCTTCTTGATCGAATCCTTGACGTCGCGGTCATAGAAGTAGCTGACATTCATCAGGGCCTGATCCAGCTGCCCGGTGGCTTCGCCCACCTTGAGCATGCGGATCACCAGCGCCGGAAAGATGGCGGTCTGCTGGAAGCTCTGCGTCAGGTTCTTGCCTGCCTCGATTTCGCGGATTACGTGATCCAGGCTTTTCGCGATGACCTGGTTGTTGACCAGGTTGCGCGAGTTGGACAGGCATTCGAGGATGGTGATGCCCGAGCCATACATCATGGCAAATGTGTTGGCAAAGCGTGCCAGGATGATCTTGCGCAGGATGGGGCCGGTGGGCCAGATGTGCAGCTTGAGCTTGTCGACGTGGTATTGCAGGCCGGGGTTGAAGACCAGCGCACCCTTGAATGCGCCGAACAGGACGAAAGGCATGGCCAGCAGGATGTACCAGTAATTGACGAAGACGGCCGAGGTGCCGATCAGCAGCCTGGTCTGCAGAGGGATGTCCTGCCCCATGCCCTTGATGAAGCCGACCAGCTGCGGCACCAGATAGATCATCAGGAAGAAGGTGATGCCGATCACCACCGTGCCGACGAAGATCGGGTAGATCATCATGTTCTTGGTCTGCGCAGCCATCTCGTCCTGCCACTTCAGCGACTCGGTCAGGTGCAGGAACACGTCGCTGAGTTTGCCGCTTTCCTCGCCGGCGTGGGTCAGGCTGACGGTGATCTTGTCGAAGGCATTGGGATGTTGCGCCATCGCCTGCGACAGCTTCTTGCCGCCCTCGATGGACTTCACCAGATTGGCGATGATTTCGCGAAACACCGGTTCTTCCATGCTGTCGCGCAGGTCCGCCAGGCATTCCAGCAGCGGCACGCCGGCGCGGGTGAGCTGCTCCAGGTTGAAGAAGAAGGTGATCAGGTCTGCGCGTTTGATCTTCCGGCGGCCGAAGCCGGAATCGCTCTCCGTCAGCTTGGCGTCGATCAGATCCAGCCCGCTGCGCTTGAGGTGCAGTTCTAGGTCCACCACGTTGGCCGCGTCCTGCAGGCCACGCATGGTCTTGCCCTGATTGTTGATCGCCCTGTATGCGTACATTGCCATGGCGTCAGCCCATGCGATCGGTGAGATCGACCACGCGCGCCACTTCGGCCAGCGAGGTGACGCCCTGCACCACGCGCTTGAGGCCGTCCTGGGCCAGCGGGCGGAAGCCCTTCTCCAGTGCGGCATTCTTCAGGTCGCGGATGCTGGCGCGGTGTGCCACGAGGTCGTCGATGTCGTTGTCCATCTTGAAGATTTCCATGATCGCCTGGCGTCCCATGTAGCCCTGGTGATGGCAGATGTCGCAACCGGCGGCGCGGTACAGCGTGATGTCGGCGGTCTGGCTGACTTCCAGCAGTTTGCGTTCGCGGTGGTCCGGCGTGTAGGGGTACTTGCAGTGCGGGCACAGCACGCGCACCAGGCGCTGGGCGATGATGCCGATGATGTTGCCGGCCATGATGTCGGGCAGGATGCCGATGTCGAGCAGGCGCGGGATGGCGCCGATGGCCGAGTTGGTGTGCAGGGTGGAGTACACCTGGTGGCCGGTCATCGCGGCGCGGAACGCCATCTCCGCGGTGGGATGGTCGCGGATCTCGCCGACCAGGATGATGTCCGGGTCCTGGCGCATCATCGAGCGGATGCCGCTGGCGAAATCCAGCTTGGCCGCCTCGTTCACCGACGACTGGCGGATCAGCGGGATCGGGTACTCGACCGGGTCTTCCAGGGTCATGATGTTGACCGACTCGGTGTTGACGTGATTGAGCACCGAGTACAGCGTGGTGGTCTTGCCGCTGCCGGTGGGGCCGGTGACCAGGATGATGCCTTCCGGTTTGGCGATGATCAGCTTCAGCGTGTTGAGTGCGGCCTCATCCAGGCCGATCTGCTGGATCGGCACGATGCCCTTCTGGCGATCCAGAATGCGCAGCACCAGGTTTTCGCCATGGGTGGTGGGGTGCGAGGCGACGCGGAAATCGATGGGACGGCCGGACAGGCGCAGCGACATGCGGCCGTCCTGCGGTGCACGCGTTTCGGCGATGTTCATGCCGCTCATCACCTTGATGCGCACCACCATGGCCGGCCAGAAGCTCTTGTGCAGGCTGCGCACCTGGCGCAGCACGCCGTCCACGCGATAGCGGATGCGCAGGAAGCTGCTCTCGGGCTCGAAGTGGATGTCGGAAGCACCCTGCTGCACCGCCTCGGTGAACAGCGCGTCGATCAGGCGCACCACCGGCTGGCTGAACTCGTTGACGCCGCCCTGGGCAGCGGTCTGGTACTCCATGTCGCCCGGCTCGATTTCATGCAGGATGCCGTCGATGGAGAGTTCGAAGCCGTAATACTGGTCGATCGCGCGGACGATGTCGGATTCGCTCGCCACCTGGGTGAGCAGGCGATATTCGTCGCGCAGCAGGGCACGCACCTGGTCCAGCGCAATGATGTTGTCGGGGTCGGCAATGGCCAGCGTCAGCGTCTTGCTGGTTGGTTCCACGGACAAGGGAAGCAGCTGGTAGCGCCGCGCGACATCCTTGGGAATCAGCGCAATCGCGGCCGAGTCAATGATGACTGTGGTGAGGTCGACGCTTTCCTTGCCGAGGTTCTCCGACAGCACATCGCGAATGGTGGCTTCGGACAGGAAGCCCAGGCGCACCAGCAGCGAGCCCAGCGGCTGGTGGGTGCGATTCTGTTCCTGGACGGCGATGCGGAGCTGATCTTCGCTGATGACGCCTTTGGCCATCAGCAACTGTCCGATGGGTTGCTGGGGAGTCTGTTGCAGCAGGGCCATGTCTGTCTTTCTGCGCGGTGTGCCTTGTATTGGTTTAACTTGCGTTGCGGTCAGGACGTTTCCAGTGCTCAGGGCGCATTCAGTTTGTTCAGGCGTTGCTCGGTGGCGGCTCGGTCGAAACCGGCGTTGCCAGAGGGATCGAGCTGCAATGCCTGCTGGTAATACTGTGCAGCCAGTTTGTTCTGCCCCAGATGATCCAGACTGGTGGCCAGATTGAAGGCAAAGGAGGCATTGGTGGATTCCAGGCTATAGGCATTGAAGTACGCCTGCTGCGCATCGCTCCAGCGCGACTGCCCGGCATACAGGTTGCCCAGCGCGAAATGCAGCGCGGGCGACTGCGGGTTTTGCGTCAGCAGCTGTTTCAGGCGGCTTTCCTTGCTGGCGGTATCGCCGCTGGCAAAGGACGCCATGCCGGCATTGGCCACCGGATCGCGCGGATCGAGCGCGAGGACCTGGCGGTAATAGAATTTCGAGGTGTCGTCCTGCCCCTGTTGCTGGGCAATGGCGGCCAGCCCAAGCAGGGCGTCGCGGTTGTTGGGATCCCTGCTCAATACTTCACGGTAGCGCTGCCAGGCGGAGGCATAGTCGCCCTGCTGGTAGGCCTGGTAGGCGGCTGCCAGCGTCGGGTTCACGGTGGCGACCTCCGGCTGGTGTTCAATCTGGATATTGCCGTCGCGTTGAGGTGGGCGTGCCTTCCGCACGGGCCTGGCGTGGGAGGTCTTGCTGCTCTGGCTGTTTTGCGCAACCACTTGTGGCGCAGCTTCCACGGTGGCGGGCACGGGCTGGATCAAAGGCCGCGGCGCGGGCGTGCTGGCCGTCACGGGCACGGGAGGAGGGACATGGCGAGCGCCCTGCTTGGGCGGCTGGATCTCATACCAGACGTAAATGGCGCCGGCGATGCCCAGCACCGAGCCTATGATCAGTGCGGTGGGAACCAGGCCCAGGCTGTAATTGAATCTGCTGGCCGCCGGGGCCTTCTTCGCGGCAAACAGGTTTTCCCCCGCAGACCGGGATGTGCTGACATTGCCGGAGGCGGGCGCCGAGGCAGCCGCACGGGGTTTGTCGGGGTGTGCTTCCAGCGACAGCTCCGGCTTGCCTCCGGGCGCAGCCTGACCCTCGCCTTCCTGCGGGTGGGCGGTGCCGGATTTTTTCAGCGCATCCAGTAATAGGCTCATGATCAGCGATTGATGGAGGAGAGTGGGGCGCCGGTGGCGTCTTCCTTGAGGAAGTCGGCATTGGGCAGGCTGTTGCGGAATTCCTTGTAGTCACCGTTCAGGCTGGCGTCCTTGATGACCACGGGGCGCAGAAAGATGACCAGTTCGGTCTTGGTGGTGGTGTCGTCACGGTTCTGGAACAGCTGGCCGAGCAGCGGGATGCGGCCGAGCAGCGGGATTTCCTGTGTGCTCTTGTCGATCTGGTCTTCCATCAGGCCGCCCAGGATGGCAACCTGGTTGTTCTCGATCTTCAGGACGGATTCCATCTCGCGCGTGGACGTCTGCGGGATGAAGTTGTCAACAAGCAGATTGGGAGTCGGGTCCTTGGCGTCCGTGAGCGCGCGCGTGATCGATGGGCGCACGTTGAGCAGCACGGTGTCGTTGTCGTTGATCTGCGGGGTGAGGCTCATGGTGAAGCCGATGGGTACCGTGTTTACGGTCGTGGTGTAGGTGGTGATCGGGACGCACGGCGCGGGCGAGCAAGGCGTGGTCGTGGAGTTGACGATGAAATACACGCGGTTGTCGACCACCCTCAGCATGGCCGTCTGGTTGTTCATCACGCTCAGTTTGGGGCTGGACAGGACCTTCACGTTGCCAAATGTCTGCAGCAGCGAGACCGATGCATTGATGCTGCCGTATTGTGACGTGGGGTTGACGTAGTTGACGATGAGCTTGCCCACATCCGTGTTGGTGGCGGGCGTCATGCCGGTCTGGCCCTTCTGGCTCAGATTGAAGCCGGAGTTGTCGGTCGCCGTGAGGAACTTGGACCAGTCTATGCCCTGCTTGTAGTTGTCGCTCAGCTTGACTTCGACGATGGTGGCCTCGATCAGCACCTGACGCCGGGCACTGCTCATGACCTGGTCGATGAACTCCTGGATTTTTTCGTGCTGACGGGCGGTGGCGCGCACGGTGATGATGCCGCTCTCCGGATTGCTGATCACCGAGGCCTTTTCACGGAAGGTGCTGCGGCGGGTGACGGTGACGCCCCCTTCTTCAAGCGCTGCCGCGTTGGGACTGTTCTCGAAGCCGATCTTGGCCGTCTGTTTCTTGCTGCCCGTCACGTTTTGTGCTCCGGTGCCGGTGGTGCTGGCGTTCCTGCTTTGCTCCACGGTGGTTTCGCTGGAACCTTCCGGCAGGATCTGGTCGGTTTCGCGCAGGATGTCGGTGATGTTCTTGGTCAGGGTGTCCCAGAAGTGGTTCTTGGACGAATTCTTGATGGCCAGGATGGAGTTGTTGCTGGTGGCGCCGACACCGGCCGTGCCAGCGCCGGCAAGGGCGCCTGTTCCCAGCAGTGAGGAGTTGGTCACGGTGCTGTCCGAATCGCGCGACATGTTTACATAGTCGATCTTGTATTGCTTGAGGTAGGGCTCGTCCGCCATCACCACCAGGGTGCCATTGTCCAGCTCATAGCGCATGTCCACTTGCTTGGCGATGCGGCTGAGAATCTGCGGCAGGGTCTGATTGATGGCGTTGAGCGTGACGGGGCCCTGGATGCCGGCGTGGATGTCGAGGTTGATCTTGGCGTCGCGTGCCAGGGCAAACAGGATTTCCTGCGCGGGGACATTGCTGACTACGACGCTGTAAGTCTCCACTCTGGGTGTGGCTTGCGGCGGCGGCAACGGGATGACGCGCTTGGTGGCTTGCGGGATGTCAGCATCGGTATGCGACACTTCATCGGGACTCTGTTGCAGGTGTTTGTCTGATGGCGTGATGGGACGCGTGCCACACGCGGCCAGCAGAGCGCAGCTCAAATACAGCAATGCATGGCTGAACTTCATTTGTTTCCCCTTGTTTTGCCTGCAACGTATCATCATTTGCAGGGTGGATCAATATGCCAAATGGCTTAAGCGGGGGATTCTTCAGGCGAATTTGCCGTCATCGCGTCGCGGCATTGGCGAGGGCAAACAGCATGGGTTCGAAGGCTTCCTTGTAGCGTTGCGGCAATTGCCTGATGCCCTCGCGTGCGGCCTCGCTATTCGGGTAACTGCCGTACAGAACGCGGTAGCCCTTGCGTCCATTCACCTTGATCGGCAGCACGTAGATTTCGCCGAGCTTGTCCAGGCTGTTGGCGCGTTTGAGGAAGCCTTCCATGCGCACCGGTTGTGCGTCGTCCGTGTAGAACAGCTGGATGCTGGTGCTGTCCTTGCCAGGCTTGCGCAGCAGTTGCGCGCCGGCGGCCAGGCGTTGTTGCAGCAGGGTGGTGCCGTGGGTGGGTGCTTCGCTGGTCTTGTTGGCCAGGTGAGTGGCTGCCGGCTCGTTTGCTGCTGCCGTGGCCAGGAGCGCGGAAGGAGGCACTGCCGAGGCGGCAGCAAGGTGCTGCGTGTGTTCGTCCTGCGCCAGGGGGGAGTTGTCCACCATCGGAGTGGCGTTGTCGAGGCGCAGGTTGAGTGCTGGCTCTGCGCCGGCGCTGTTGGCGGCTGCGGGGCGCGGGGCGGCTGGCTGGCCGACATAATGATTGAGCAGCAGCCAGGTGATGGCGGTAAGCAGAACCATCATCGTTGCGATCGCGGCGATGAGCCAGGCCTGTTTGCCGTTTACGGCTGGCGGCTTGCGGGCGGCGCCGAGCTCGCTGTCCAGGATGGCGGCCTGGACATGGCGCACCTCTATATCGAAGGTGTTTTCCACAAACGCGGCGAGCATGGCCTTGTCGGCCAGGATGTTGACGCGGCGCATCAGCCCCAGCGAGGCCTTGCCGATGAGGGTGGCTGCCGCGCTGGAAAACAGGCTGGGGCCGCGATAGCCGGCGGTGCGCAGGCGAAACAGCAGGTAGGACTCGATGATGTTCTGTGACAGCGGCAGTATGCTGAAGTGATGCACGATGCGGTCCTTGAGCTGGCGCATGTTGGGTTGCGACAGCTTGTCGTTCAGCTCGGGCTGGCCGAACAGCACGATGTGCAGGAGCTTGTGATTGCCTACTTGCAGGTTGTACAGCAGGCGCAGGTCTTCCATGGTGTCGAGCGGCATGGCATGTGCTTCGTCCACCAGGATGACCACGCGCTTGCCCTGGGAAATCTTCTCTTCCAGGGTGTTCTGCAGCGTCTGCAAGATGCTGTTGACGCGCTTGCCTTCCAGGTCGAGGCCAAGCCCGTCGGCAATGGCGTACAGCATTTCTTCGCGCGACAGGCTGGGGTTGGCCAGGTAGACGGCTTCGATGTGGCCAGGCAGGCGTTGCAGCAGCATGCGGCACAGCATGGTCTTGCCGCTGCCGACCTCGCCGGTCACCTTGATGATGCCTTCACCTTCGCTGATGGCATAGATCAGCGCGTCGAGGATTTCCCCGCGGTTGGCGCCGGAAAAGAAGAAGTCGGTCACCGGGGTGATCTTGAACGGAGGTTCCTGCAGTCCAAAATGTTCGAGATACATCTAGTGCATGCCCTCTCTCGTCTTGTTGAGTTTGTATTTTTGCAGCGCGTCCATGCGGCTGTACAGAGTGGTGCGGTTCAGCCCCAGCAGCTTGGCGGCTTCGCTGACATTGCCGTGGCTGAGCTCCATGGCGGCGTCGATATACTGGCTGGTGTATTGCATGAGCAGTTCGTCCAGGTTGAACGCTGGGTCCTGCTGCAGCGCCAGGCGGGCCTGCGCCACCGCATCGCCAGGCGAGTTCTGGGAATTGCCGCCCGGCAGATCCAGTTCGGCCTCCAGCTGCGCCAGGGTGATGGTTTGCCCCGGGTGCTTGGTGGCCAGGCGGATGGCGATGTTGCGCAATTCGCGGGTGTTGCCGGGAAAGGGGTAGCTTTCCCACTGCTTGAGCGCTGCATCATCCAGCTGGAAGGGCGGGCGCTGAATCTGCGCAGCGTAAAAATCGCGGAAGTGATCGAGCAGCAGCAGCTTGTCCGCCCCCAGCTCGCGCAACGGCGGGACGTGAATGGTGAAGACGCTGAGGCGGTGGTAAAGGTCGAGGCGAAACTGGCCGTCGCGCACGGCCTGGCGCAGGTCGCGGTTGGTGGCGGCAATGATGCGGGCGCGGCTCTTGCGCGTGCTGGTTTCGCCGACGCGCTGGAATTCGCCGTTCTCCAGCACGCGCAGCAGTTTGGCCTGCAGCTCCAGCGGCAGTTCGCCGATCTCATCCAGAAACAGGATGCCGTCGCCGGCGTCTTCAAAAAAGCCGTTCTGCGCCTGGCTGGCGCCGGTATAAGCCCCTTTGGCATGGCCGAACAGGGCCGCTTCCACCAGCTGGGGCGAGATGGCGGCGCAGTTGAACACGATGAATGGTGCGCGGCTGTTGGGGCTGAGTTGCTGCAGGGCGGCGGCGACGAGTTCCTTGCCGCTGCCGGATTCGCCCTCGATCAGCACCGGGTAGGGGGTGCTGGCATACAGCATGATCTGGCTGCGCATGGCCTGGATGGGAGCGCTCTGGCCGATGATGCCGAGCTGTTCCTCGTCGCGGGCGTCCGCCGCGGAAGGAGGGATGAGCAGGGCGTTGTTGAGCTGCGCCCTGATGCTGGCGGGGGCACACGGCTTGGCGATGAAGTCGACCGCGCCGAGCGCGCGCGCGTGACGCGCATTGCTTTCCTCGTCCTGCCCGGACAGCGCGATGATCTTGATGTCGGGGGCGTGCGTCAGCAGGGCGGCGATCAGGCGAAAGCCTTCTTCCGGCCGGTGCGGCGTGGGCGGCAGGCCAAGGTCGATCAGGGCCAGATCGGGCGGGGTGTTCATGTCGCGCAGCAGCATGATGGCTTGCGCGCGGTTCTCGGCCAGGGCGATGTCGAAGCTGTCGGCCAGCGCCAGGCGCAGGGAGTCGCGGATGAGCGGGTCGTCATCCACGATAAGCAGGACAGGCAGGCTGGAGCCGGTATTCAAAATGGAGGTGTGTCGATCAGACTGTATGCCCGAAGAATAGCCCGCAATCCGCGCAAGCTCAAGTTGTGCCAAGTTGTGGTCGGGGGTGGCGTGGTTTAGAATGCGCCCTCCAGAAAACCAAGCCGGGTTCAATTCGTGACATCGCCAGCGTTCGTCGAAATCCGTGACGTCAACTTCTCCTACGATACGCGCCCCGTCCTGCAAGGCATCAACATGACGCTGCCCAAGGGGCGGCTGATTGCCGTCATGGGGTTGAGCGGTTGCGGCAAGACCACGCTGTTCCGCCTGATCAGCGGGGTGCTCAAGCCGACCCGCGGCCACATCAAGGTGGGTGGGCAGGCCATTCACGATCTGGATCAGCAGGGGCTGTACCAGATGCGGCGCAAGATGGGTGTGCTGTTCCAGTTCGGCGCCTTGTTCACCGATATGTCGGTTTATGAAAATGTCGCGTTCCAGATGCGCGAGCACACCGACCTGCCGGAAGAGGTGATTCACGATCTGGTCATGATGAAGCTGCATGCTGTGGGGTTGCGTGGCACGCATAACCTGATGCCGTCCGAGCTGTCCGGCGGCATGGCGCGGCGCGTGGCGCTGGCGCGTACCGTTGCCCTGGATCCTGGCCTGATCCTGTACGACGAGCCGTTTGCCGGGCTGGACCCGATTTCGCTGTCGGTGGTCGGCAACTTGATCCGTCAGCTGAATGATGCGCTGGAGGCGACTTCCGTGATCGTCACGCACGATGTGCAGGAGTCGCTCAAGATTGTGGATTATGTTTACTTTATTGCCAGCGGGGTGATCGTGGCGGAAGGAACGCCGGACCAAATCCGCGCATCCGACAACCCGTTTGTGCGCCAGTTCGTACATGGTGAAATGGATGGGCCGGTACCGTTCCATTACCCCGGCAGTGAATACCAACAGGACCTGGGAGTGCATGCCTGATGCCTATAGTGCGTAGCCTGAAAGGAATCGGAAGGCGGACCATCAATGGCGTCTGGCGGCTGGGATTCGCCGCTCGCTTCTTCATGATGACGCTGGCGTATTCCGCCACCAGCTTCCGCCGCTTCCGCCTGACCGTGAAGGAGATGTTCTCCAGCGGCGTGATGTCGCTGATCATCATTCTGGTGGCGGGCACCTTCGTCGGCATGGTGCTCGGCCTGCAGGGCTATGAGACGCTCAAGCGCTACGGCTCGGAGTCGGCGCTGGGTTCGCTGGTGGCGCTGAGCCTGGTGCGCGAGCTGGGGCCGGTGCTGGCAGCGCTACTGTTCGCGAGCCGAGCCGGCTCGGCGATGACGGCGGAGATCGGCCTGATGAAGGCGACCGAGCAGATTTCCGCGATGGAGATGATGGCGGTCAACCCGATTGCCCGCGTGGTGGCGCCGCGTTTCTGGGCGGGGGTGATTTCCATGCCGCTGCTGGCTGCGCTGTTCTCGGCGATGGGCGTGTTCGGCGGCTATGTGGTCGGCGTGGTGCTGATCGGAGTGGACGAGGGCTCGTTCTGGTCGCAGATGCAGAGCGCGGTGGATTTCAGATACGACATACTGAACGGCGTGATCAAGAGTTTTGTGTTCGGCGTGGTGGTGACAGTGATCGCGCTGTTCGAGGGGTTTGATGCGCCGCCAACGGCGGAAGGGGTGTCGGGGGCGACCACGCGCACCGTGGTGCAGTCGTCGCTGGCCATCCTGATGCTGGATTTTATTTTGACTGCATTCATGTTTCGAGGGGAATGAGATGGAACGCACGACGCTGGACTTGTGGGTGGGCGCATTTGTGGTGGCAGGCATCGCTGCCCTGGTGGTGCTGGCGCTCAAGGTGGGAAACCTGAGCACCTATAACGTGTCCGAGACGTACCAGCTGCAAGCCTATTTCACCAATGTGGGGGGGCTCAAGCCGACCGCCTCGGTGCGCAGCGCCGGCGTGCTGGTGGGGCGGGTGACCGAGATCAAGCTGGATACCGAGCGCTATGAGGCGCGCGTGACCATGAGCATAGACAAGCGTTACCAGTTTCCGCGCGATACCTTTGCCAATATCCAGACTGCCGGCCTGCTCGGGGAGAACTATATCGGTCTGCTGCCGGGCGGCGACACCGAAATGCTGAAGCCCAATGAGGAGTTCAAGAAGACGCAGCCCGCACTGGTGCTGGAGGACCTGATCGGCAAGTTCATGTACAGCGTGGGCGGCGGCAACAAGTCCGAAGGTTCGGGCAAATAGAGCAAATAGAGCACGTAGAGGACAAGTGATGATGAAGAAATGGTTGGTGGGTGTGCTGCTGATGGCTGCTATGGCCATGCCGGCCTTTGCGGAGATTGCCGATCCGGACGTGCTGATCAAGGAGACCGTCAAAGAAGTGCTGGCGGTGGTGAAGCAGGACAAGGACATACGCGAAGGCAACAAGAAGAAGATCATCGCGCTGGTAGATGCCAAGGTGCTGCCACACTTTGATTTTACCCGCATGACGCGCCTGGCCGTGGGGCGTGCCTGGCGCACTGCCACGCCGGAACAGCAGCAGATGCTGGTGACCGAGCTGCGCAACCTGATGGTGCGCACCTATACCAATGCCTTCACCGTGTACCGTGACCAGACGGTGGAAGTGAAGCCCTTCAAGCTTCCCCCCGGAGCGACCGATGTGACGGTCAAGACCAACATCGTTCAGCCGGGCGCGCAGCCCATCACGGTGGACTATGACATGGAAAAGACGGACGCCGGATGGATGGTGTATGACGTGACGGTGGAAGGGGTGAGTTTTATCGGAACGCATCGCGGCACCTTTGCGGAGAAGGTTCAGCAGGTCGGCATAGACGGCTTGATCAAGTCGCTGATCGAAATGAACCAGGCTGCCGCGACTGCGCCAGCCAAGAAAGCCGAGGCCAAGTGATCACGCGCAACGGCAACCGGCTGGAAGTGGCGGGCAATCTGACCATGGTGACTGCCAGCGCGCTCTACAACAGTGGTTTGGAGGCGCAGGGCGCGACTTCGCTGGTCGTCGATCTGGCACGGGTGGAGGCGGTGGACTCGTCGGCGGTCAGCCTGTTGTTGTCCTGGTTGCGTGAGGCGCA
>DATDDN010000047.1:0-9442 GCA_036523795.1 Gallionellaceae bacterium
CCGCCTTTGAGCAGGTAGCCGCGCCGTTTGGCCACCGCCTCGATCAGCGCCGCGCCATCCAGCCCGTTTACGTCGATCTTGTAGCGCGCCACCAGCAGGGCAGGGTAGCGTGCCAGCAGGATGTCGCCGAGGAAGGTGGCCACCTCCTCGTCGATCACCGCATTGCGCCCGATGGCGTGGCTGGCGGCCAGCATCATGCCGTCCGAGTCGTGCTCGATCTTGGGCCACATCATGCCCGGGGTGTCGATCAGCGTCATGCGCTCGTTCAGCTCCAGGCGCTGCTGGTTCTTGGTGACTGCCGGCTCGTCGCCCACCGCGGCCACGCGCTTGTTCAGCAGCGCGTTCATCAGCGTGGATTTGCCCACGTTGGGAATGCCCATGATCATCATGCGCAGCTGCTTGATCGTGGTGCCACGGTGCGGCGCCAGCTTCTCGCACAGCCCGGGCACCCTGGCCACGTCACCCGGTTTCTTGCACGACAGCGCAACCGCGGTCACGCCCTTCTGCGCGTTGTAATACTGCAGCCAGGCCTTGGTGGCGACAGGGTCGGCGAGATCGGCCTTGTTGAGGATTTTCAGGCAGGGGCGCTGGCGATACACGCGCAGCTCGGTGATGATGGGGTTGCAGCTTGCCTCCGGCAGGCGCGCATCCACCACCTCGATCACCACATCGGTGCGCTCCATGGTCTCGGCCGCCTTCTTGCGCGCCGCCACCATGTGTCCGCGAAACCATTGAATTGCCATTTAAATTTTACTTTGTGAACAAAGGCGCATTTTACTCTCCGGCGCATGCCGCGTCATGTGCAGATGCGAGTATGATTACTGCGGCACCATGCGGACCCTGCATGGTGCACCACGCATTCAGGAGGGTTTCGTGCCTGTTCAGCAAATCCACGGTTACTGCGCTTTGTGCATCTCGCGCTGCGGCTGCATCGCGACGGTGGAAGACGGCGTGCTGCGCAAGGTAGAGGCCGATCCCGCTCATCCTACGGGCGGGGCGTTCTGCGCCAAGGGGCGCGCGGCGCCCGAGCTGGTCAACAGCAGCGAGCGCATCCTGCATCCGCTGCGCCGCGTGGGGCCGCGTGCTGCGCCGACAGGCTGGGAGCGCATCAGCTGGGATGTGGCGCTGGACGAAATCGCCACGAAGTTGCGACAGGCGTCTGCCGCTGCCGGGCCGGAGTCGGTGGCCTTCTCGGTGACCACGCCCAGCGGCACCGCCATCAGCGACAGCTTCGCCTGGATACATCGGCTGGCGCGCGCCTTCGGCACACCCAACGTGGTGTTCGCAACCGAGAACTGCAACTGGCACAAGGATTTTTCCCCGCAGGACACCTTCGGTTCCGGCATCGGCATGCCCGAGCTGGCGCAGACCGGCTGCCTGCTGCTGTGGGGCGCCAACCCGTCGTCGAGCTGGCTGTCGCTGTCGCTGGAGATACGCCGCGCACGCCAGCGTGGCATGAAGCTGATCGTGGTCGACCCGCGCGGCGCAGGCATGGCGCGCGGTGCCGATGTGTGGCTGCAGCCGCGCCCCGGCACGGACGGTGCGCTGGCGCTGGCCATGGCGCAGGCGATACTGGAGCAGGGCGGGGAGGACCGCGCCTTCCTGCGGCGCTGGAGCAACGCGCCGTTCCTGGTGCGTGCGGATAACGGGTGCTTCCTTACGGCCGCCGATGTCGATGCAGGCGGTTCGCCCAAAAATTATCTGGCGTGGGATGAAAGTCAGGGCCAGGCCGTTGCCGCAGAAGCGGCAGGCGATTGCGCCACTCTCGCCCTGAGCGGCAACTACACGCTGCACACCCGTGCCGGCTCCGTGTCGTGCCGCCCGGCTTTTGCGCATTACGCCGAGGCCTGCGCCGCCATGCCGCCCGAGCGCGCGGCAGAGCTGACCGGCGTGCCGGCGCAGCAAATCCGCCAGGCCGCGCAGCTGATGCTGGCCGCAGCACCGTCTGCCTTCTTCACCTGGACCGGGCTGTGCCAGCACAGCGATGCCACGCAGACCACGCGCGCCCTGTGCCTGCTGTATGCGCTGACGGGTCAGCTGGATGCGCCGGGCGGCAATGTGTTTTTCCCCAGGCCGCCGATCAATGATGCGTCCGGCCTCAACCTGTTGCCGCCCGGCATGCTGGAGAAGACCGTGGGGCGGGCAGAGCGCCCGCTCGGCCCCGGGCGGCGCGGCTGGCTGTCGGCGCGCGATCTGGATGAGGATCTGGCGCGGCCTGACGGCACGCTCAAAGGCCTGTTCGCCTTTGGCGGCAACCCGCTGCAGACCAAGCCGCTGTCGCCCGAATTTGCGCGGCATCTGGAGCGGCTGGATTTCTTTGCCATCAGCGAAATGTTCATGACGCCGACCACCGCGCTGGCCGACATCGTGCTGCCCGCCGCCTCGGCGTGGGAGCGCGAAGCACTGTATGCCGGCTTTCATGTGAGCCGCGAGGCCGAGGCGCATCTGCAGTTGCGCCCGGCCTGCGTGGCGCCGCGCGGCGAAGCGAAATCCGATACCTGGATCGTGTTCGAGCTGGCCAAACGCCTGGGCCTGGCGGAGCATTTCTTCGGTGCTGATGCGGCAGCCGCCCTGCAGCATGTGCTTGGGCCTACCGGCATCACGGCCGAGACGCTACGCGCCAATCCGCAGGGCATCACGCTAGACCTGCCCCTGCGTTACCGCAAGTACGAGACGGCCGGATTTGCCACGCCGACGGGGCGGGTGGAGATCTATTCGGAAGCATTCCTGCGCCACGGCTATGCGCCGGTGCCGCGCGGCGATGTGCCGGCAGCCGATGATGCGCGCTGGCCGCTCACCCTGCTGTCGGTGAAGCACGTGCCGTATTGCCATAGCCAGATGCGCCAGCTGCCCAGCCTGCGCCGCGCCTACCCCGAGCCGACGGCGGACATCCACCCCGTCACCGCAGCACAGCGCGGCATCGCCGAAGGTGCGTGGATGCTGCTCAGCACCGCGCGCGGCCGCCTCGCCGTGAAAGCGCGCTTCAATGCGGCGCAGGCGCCGGACGTGGTGTGCGCCAGCTACGGCTGGCACGAGGCCATGCAGCCGGAGCTGGCGGCAGGCTTGCCGCCCGGGGTGTCGCTGAATTTTGCAGGGGTGGTCGATCCGGCCGCGTGCGATGCCATTTCCGGTTCGGATGCGCTGAAGCGCGTGCCGTGCGAAGTGCAGTTATTAGAATCTTGAGTAGGCACGGGAGTGATGGAGTTCAGTAGGGCGGGTAACACCCGCCATTTGTTTACTGGAATCGGCGGGTGTTACCCGCCCTACAACTGGCGGAATGCCTGTCGCCCGGGGCATCGCTGAATTTTGCAGAGGTGGTCGAGCCGGCTGCGTGCCATGCCATTTCCGGCTCGAATGCGCTGAAGGCGTGCCGTGCGAAGTGGCGCCCCTTGCCTAGAGCTGTTCGTCGCCATCAGCAATACGGGCGGGTATTCCTGCCAGCGCATTGCCGATCAGTTCGCGATATATTTCACAACAGTAGACAGAATTTTCAGGGAGGGGTGGTAATGGGTGTGTGTGGATGCAGTGATGGTAGACATGGCCCCTCGTTTCCCTATGGCTGCTTCGTTGCAGGCACACTGGTCTGGACAGACAAGGGCTTGGTGCCCATTGAGCAGATCAAGGTCGGCGACATGGTGCTGTCCAAGCCGGAAAACGGCACGGGCGAGCTGGCCTACAAGCTGGTAGTGAATACCTTTGTCCATGAGGACAAGGAGATATGGTTCTTTGAATACTATGATATGGATACCGGCAATCCTTCATATCTATATGGAACGGCCAACCATCCTATTTGGGTTAAGGGTAAAGGGTGGATAAGTATTGACTCCTTGTCCCGAGGAGATTTGTGCGAACTTGAAGATGGAAAATCCGCGGCGATCACATTGGTACAGCGTGTTTTTGCGACGATCGAGCAGGATACTGGATTTAGATTACTTGGAGATATCCACCTCAAGGATCACATGGGAAGATGTATAGATTTTGCCAACATCAACGATCCAAAGAATGATGAGTATCCATTTAAAGAAGATTACTTGGGGTCAAGTAATATTTTCGTATCCGATGGAAAGCATTGGTATAAGACTTTCACGCGCCAGGTCTTCAATATTGAGGTCGAGGATTCCCACACTTATTTCGTTGGTCAGCCCGGTGTCTGGGTGCATAGCGCGAATTGTTCCGGCGCCGCTTCGGGATTCATTTCACAACAGTAGACAGCATTTTCAGAGAGGGGCGTGATGGGTGTGTGTGGATGCATTGATGGCAGGCATGGCCCCGCGTTTCTCTATGGATGCTTCGTTGCAGGCACACTGGTCTGGACAGACAAAGGCCTGGTTCCCATTGAGCAGATCAAGGTCTGCGACATGGTGCTGTCCAAGCCGGAAAGCGGTGAAGGCGAGCAGGCCTACAAGCCGGTGGTGAATACCTTTGTCCATGAGGACAAGGAGATCTGGTTCATGCACTATCTTCATGACTATACTTTGGCTGAAACAATAATATACGGAACCGCCAACCATCCAGTCTGGGTCGATGGCAAAGGGTGGGCTAGCATTGATTCATTGCAGCCTGGCAATAGAATAGTGACTGAAGATGGTAGAGAAGGTGTCGTTGCCAATGCTCAGCCAGTTTGGGCTACAAAGGTAGATCATGTTGGTTTCAGGTGTTGGAGTTTTGACACTGAGTATTACGGTAGTCTAGTCGACTTTTCAGACGGTGTTGTCGAGATTGAACCTGAACATGGAAACGAATTTTTGTGGAAACGGGGAGTTGAAGACATGGCACTACTAAAACGCCGGGTGTTCAATATCGAAGTGGAAGATTTCCATACCTATTACGTTGGGCAGCCAGGTGTCTGGGTGCATAACGCGAATTGCTCCGGCACCGGTTCAGGATTCATTTCACAACAGTAAACAGAATTTTCAGAGAGAGGCGGTGATGGGTGTGTGTGGATGCGTTGATGGTAGACATGGCCCCGCGTTTTCCTACGGATGCTTCGTTGCAGGCACGCTGGTGCATGCCAAGGAAGGCTTGAAACCTATCGAAGAAATCCGCGTGGGCGATTGGGTGTTGTCATATCCTGAACATCAGAGTCGGCCCAAACGTCTGCGGGAAGAGCATGAATATACCTATCGTAGAGTTACCCAAACATTTGTGAATGAAGATAAGCCACTTTCTAAATTGATCGTAGCTAATTTGGTTACCGGTAATAAAGAAACTTTCTTAGTAACCGCAAATCACCCTATTTATTGTGAAGATCGCGGCGGCTGGGTACCGCTTTCCGAGATTGACGCTGGAGATGCAGTCGAGAATTACGGCTTTGGGAACTTGTTAGTGTACAGGGTGTACCATGAGCAGGAGCGTGCCCGGGTATACAACTTTGAAGTAGAAGAGTTCCACACCTACTATGTTGGTGAAAACGGTGTCTGGGTTCATAACGCATGCGAAGTCGAAATAAACAAAAGCGGAAATAGGGTCAAGCGGAAATAGGCTCAGGTCTACTGCGTAGCACGCCCTTCCGCCCTGCCGTCAAACCGGCTTCGCCACCATCATCCAGTAAATCACCACCATCGCCGTGAACGCGGGGTAGCCCAGCCATTCCCACGCCCGCGCGTAGCGCCAGTAGGTGGTTGGCAGGGGCGTGGATGAGGCGACGGCGTGCTGCAGCATGGCATGCATGCGGAGCTGCAGCCACAGCACGGGCAGCCAGCACAGCGCGGCGAGCACGTACAGCAGATAGGTCCATTGCAGCCACGTCGCATTCAGCGGCCAGCCGGCCAGGTGCGCCATGGCCAGTCCGCTCAGGGGCTGGATGATGACCGAGGGAGTGGTGAACCACCAGTCGGCCTTCACCACCAGGCGGCTGACCACCCACTGCGCCTGCAGGTTGCCGCTGCGGTTGGCCATGAACAGGTAGAACGCGCTGCCGAAGCCGGTGCCCACCATCACCACGCTGGACAGGATGTGCAGCCATTTGAGCCAGTCATACATGTGTGTCTTCCTTGTGCGGTGGTTCGCTGCGCCACAGCATCCACAGCATGGCGAGGATGGGCAGGTTCTTGATCAGCATGCCGAAGGGGTGGAGGGCGTATTCCGGCAGGCACAGCAGGATGATGACGCTGTAGGCGATGATCACCAGGCCCTGTGCCAGCCACAGCCATTTCTGCAAGTGGCGCAGATCGAGCAGCGTCAGCACGCCCAGCAGCGCATCCAGGGCGATGCCGGCATACAGCGCGGCAAGCGCGGCGTTGCCGTCCAGGCCGGTGCGTTGCAGCAAGGCCAGTCTCTGCGCCTGCGGGTAATGCCAGGATGCAAGGGCGGTGAGCAGCCACACCGCGGCCAGCGAGCGGCGCATGATCTGGTCATTGGTCATGCAGGAACTCCCGGTAGCCGCGCGGTGCGCGTCCCAGCAGCCCGGCGAACTTGTCTGCATCGCCGGTGTTGCCCGCCGCCAGCATGGCGAGCGTGTCCGAGCCTATCGGCATGGCGGGAATGCGGTCGCCCAGCCAGACCATTGGTTTGAGCAGCAGGCTGGGGGTCGCCAGCACCCACGGTGCGCGGCTGCCGCGCTGCATGCGGTAGCTGCTGATCAGACCGGCCAGGCTCACCGGTTCCGCGCCCACGCATTCGATGATGCGGCGCAGCGGCGGGCTGGCGGTGTCGGGGGCGAGCAACAGGGCGACGGTCTGCGCCACATCGTCGATATGCACCGGCTGCACGATCTGCCGGCCGCCTTCCGGCAACATCAGCACGGGCAGGTGCGACAGCTGCAAAAACATGCGCGTGCTGGCGCCTTCCTTACCATAGATGATGGAAGGACGCAGGATGGCCCAATCGAGATCGAGCGTCTGCAGGAAGTCGTCGGCGGCCTGCTTGGTGAGCAGGTAGGGGATTTTGAGGCCTCTGCCTACGCCAAGGGCGGAGATATGTACGATGCGTTTGACCCCGTTGCGTGCCGCGGCGGCAAACAAGGCGCGCGGCGCGGCATCGTGCAGGCGCGACATCGGCTGGGCCGGGCTGTCGCGCAGCACGCCGATGGCGTTGACCACCGCGTCTATGCCCGCCAGGCGCGGCAGCCAGGTTTGTATCTCGATGTCGTTGCGGTAGTCGACGGCGATGTCGCCGGGCCTGCTCGGGTGTCGTATGCCACGTATGACTCGATGTCCGGCATTGAGCAGGGCGGCTTCCAGATGCCTGCCGACAAATCCTGATGCACCACACAGAAGGACGTTCATTTTGTTTTCTCCTGTCAGGGGTTGGTCTTGCGGTTGTTTGTCTGCGCCAGCGTGGGCTTCACGATGCTGCTCCACACTGCATTCGCGACCAGGGCAACCGCAATAAAGATGCCGATGCTGCTCCAGATGAGGGTGCTGCGAATGACAGGCAGCCACGCCGATGCGTTGCTGCCTGTGCCGATAACCAGCACCAGGCTGCCCGATACGGCAAGGATCTGTACGCATCTGAACCAGAAATCAGCGGCCTCCGGGCTGCCGCAGGCATTGCTCAGCAGCGTGAGCAGGACCTTGCGCAAGTAAGACAACACCAGCAGCGGCAAAGTGCACGCAACAAATAGAGATAACAGCAGGATTTGTGCTTCCATGATGGCTCCTTTTCGATGATGGCAGGGGGAGGTCAGACGTTGCATTGTCCCTTGGCGCAGGACTGGCTGCGACGCAGTGCCTGCCGGGCCAGCCAGCTGAACCAGAGTTGCGCCATCCAGCCGGGAACGAGATTGCGGTTCCTTGCGATCAGCGGGTAGAGGCGGTTGAGCAGGCGCATGACACGGGGCTTGTCCAGCCAGTCGCTGACGAAGGTGAAGCCTACGCCGGCGTAAGCCAGGCGAAACGCCGGCACGCCCACCACCCACTCGCCGCCTGCCGTGCGCGCATGCAGCAGATGCATCATCTGCTGCTGTGCGGCCGCACCTGCCGGGGGGCTGAAATTGGCGGCCGAGCAGTCCACCAGGATCAGCTTGTCTTCGTGGTCGTGCTCTTTCAGCTTGCTCATTTCGTGACTGCACAGGGGACAGCTGCGGTCATAGTAGAGGGTGAGGGGATAGGTCTGGTCCATGCCTGCTCTCCAGTTATTTTGGTAATTTCTGTATAGACAGAAATTTGCTGTGCAAAAAATGGCCGGGAGAAACCGGCCAGCCTGACTTCAACCGCGGATCAACTTCTGAATCTTTGCGCCCAGCTTCATCACCTTGACCATAGTGGCGGGCTCCAGGCGCAGCATTTCATCCCCCCAGGCGCTCACCGTTTCCATGAACTGCAGGGTATCGGCGATACGCTTCTGCGCCTCGCTGTCTTCCTGCGCCAGATCAGGGCTGGCCATGCAGTCGCGCAGGAAAGCCACGGTCGGATCGAACTCGCGCTGTTTGCGCTCGACGAAGATGGCGCGTGCCAGCGCCCACACGTCCTTGGAGGTTTCAAAGTGATCGCGGCGGTCACCCATCAGGTGCACCACGCTGATCAGCCCCCAGCCCTGCAATTCCTTCAGGCTGTTGGATACGTTGGAACGGGCCACGCCGAGCGTCTCGGTGATTTCGTCCGCCGGCATGGGGTGCCCGGCGATGTAGAGCAGGGCATGTACCTGCGCAACCGTGCGGTTCACGCCCCAGCGCGAACCCATCTCGCCCCAGTGCAGTATGAATTTTTCGCTTACGGGTAAAAGTTTCATGGTTTGCATCTTAACATTTTCCAAATTTCTGTCAATACAGAAATATTAAAAATTGAAAGAATGAGGGCAATGCCGCCGAAAATGTACCGATATCCTCAATAAATAAACGTACTTTCAAATGGTTATGTTTGGCTGGCAAAAATAGAACGATCGTACTATGACAAAGCAAATTGATATGCCATAATCGCTCCACAAATTTTTTCGAAGGGATGAAACCATGGATGAGAACAAGAGCAAGGCACTCGCAGCGGCGCTGAGCCAGATTGAAAAACAGTTCGGCAAGGGCTCCATCATGCGTATGGGCGAAGACGACATCGAGCGCGATATCGACGTGGTTTCCACCGGCTCGCTGGGTCTGGACATCGCCCTGGGCGTAGGCGGCCTGCCGCGCGGCCGCGTGATTGAAATCTACGGCCCGGAATCTTCCGGCAAGACCACACTGACCCTGCAGGTGATCGCCGAGATGCAGAAACTGGGCGGCACCGCAGCCTTTATCGACGCGGAACATGCGCTGGACCCGCAGTATGCGCAGAAGCTGGGCGTGAACGTGTCGGAGCTGCTGATTTCGCAGCCGGACAACGGCGAGCAGGCGCTCGAGATCGTGGACATGCTGGTGCGCTCCGCCGCGGTGGATATCGTCATTGTGGACTCGGTTGCCGCGCTGACCCCCAAGGCCGAAATCGAAGGCGAGATGGGCGATGCGCAGATGGGCCTGCATGCCCGCCTGATGAGCCAGGCGCTGCGCAAGCTGACCGGCAACATCAAGCGCACC
>DATDDN010000048.1:0-71851 GCA_036523795.1 Gallionellaceae bacterium
GGTCGTTGTTGCCCTTGAGGTCGCGCCCGAAATCCGCGAAACGCTGGCCGCGATAATCCGCCTCCGCGAGCTTGTAGCTCTGGATCATGGTGCCCATGGCGCCGTCCAGGATCAGGAGGCGCTGTTGCAGCAGGCGTTCGATTTTATGCGGGGTATTGCTCATGTGCTGTTGCTCAAAAAATGAGCGCGGATTTTAGCATGTTTCCGGCCTGTTTCAGCGCGGGCGGCCTTGCGCATCCCTGATCCAGGCAACGTTCACGTGCGGACTGCCGCCCCCTCCACCCGACTTCGCTGGAACTCGCCGTGAACCCATTCTTGCTTTGGCCCTGACGCCGGAATGGACTTATGGCGACTTGATCTATATCAATCAGGTATTATCATCGGCTAGTAACATCAGTTTTCAACGCGGCGGGCGAGGAATCAAGCCGGCCAAATAGAATTTGGAGGATATATGGGCAGCATGAAATGGTCTGCAGAGCTGGATACCGGTATCGAAGTGATTGACACGCAGCACCGCCGCATACTGGATTACATCAATGAACTTGAGGATGCCCACACCAGCGGCAAGGGCCGGGAAGCGATCGGCAATGTGGTGACAGAACTGGTTGATTACACCCTGTCGCATTTCTCTTTTGAAGAAGCCTTGATGGAAGAGGCGCATTACCCATTCCTCAAGCCTCACAAGAAGGTGCATGAGATATTTACCAAACGGGTCGGCGATTTCCGTACCCGCTTCGAAATGGGTGAAGACGTAGCCGAAGAACTGCATAAATTGCTGACCACCTGGCTGGTCAACCACATCAAACGCGACGACCACGATTATGTGGCCTCGGTCAAAGCCAACATGGCAGACCACGACGAATTCGTCGCCAAGAAGAAGGGCTTCTTTGCCCGCCTGTTCGGTTAGTCCTTCACTCGTGGCGGCTGTGCAGCCGCCCTTTCCCGTCCTCCCCCGCAGCTGAGCTACCGTTCGTCGTCACGCCGACAATCGGCGTATTTGCCGTCATCTGCGGGGCAGACAGCAGCGTTATTGTCCTGTCAGCCAGGTGCACTTCCGCAACCCGCGCTGTCTAATCTCTGGAGGTTACGATGAAAAAAATCGCTTATGTTTCTGCGGCAATCCTGTTCGCTGCCGCCACTGCTGCACACGCCCAGACCACTCCGCCCGCGCCGGTCACCCAAGGGGCTGCCAGCGTCAACAAGAACCTGGCCAATAACCCGGACAACAAGGGCCTGCAGACCGCATCCGAACAGCTCAAGGAAAATGAGGCCAAAGTCGCCGAAAAGCGCACTGCACAGACCACCAAGCGCGAAACACGCAGTGAGCACCGGGAAGGACGTAACGAAAGGATGGAACGCCGCGAAACGGTGGAACGCCCTGCCAGAATAGAACGCCCCGGCAGATAAGAGGCGGTAGAATCATGGCAGCGATCCCGGTGCCGGGCGGTGGCGGGAGCGCTGCTTCCGGAGGCTACTCCCATGAAAAAATATCTGTTGCTTGCTCTCGTCGCTGCGGCATATCCCGCTTTCGCCGAGGACAGCCGTTTCAGCCTTGGCGCCGGCTTTGACTACAGCACCGGCAAATATGGCGGCACGACTTCCACCGATATCCTGTACATCCCGGTCGTTGCCAAGTACGAGACGGATACGCTGACGCTCAAGCTGACCGTGCCCTATATCAGCGTGACCAGCCTGGGCAACGTGGTGCGCGGCATGGGCGTCATATCGCGCAGCACCTCGACCAGGACGACCACCCAATCCGGCCTGGGGGACATCATCGCCACAGCGGCATATGTTGTGTATGACGCCTCCGGCCTGCTGCTGGATGTCGCCGGCAACATCAAGTTTGGCACGGCCAGTGCCAGCAAGGGCCTGGGCACCGGCCAAAACGACTATTCCGCGCAGCTGGACGCCTTTTACACGGTGGACGCCACCACCCTGTTTGCGACAGCCGGCCACAAGATCGTGGGTGTGCCGGAAGGCATCGCGGTGAACAACATCAATTACGGCACACTGGGTGTCAGGCAGAAGCTGGACAACAGGCACGCCGTCGGCCTCATGCTGGATGCCGCTCAGAGCCCGACCGAGCTGGCGCCTGGTACGCGCGAGCTGACTGCATTCATTACCAGCCAGCTCAGCAGCGACCGCAAGTTGCAGGCCGGCGTGATGAAGGGATACTCCGACGCCAGCCCCGACTGGGGTGTCAATCTGATGCTGACCAGTTATTTCTAGGGCGTGTGGGTCCCTAGTTCTGCCTGTCCATACGGCGGTATTGCACCGCCTCAGCGATGTGACTGCTCTGAACCTTGTCGGTGCCGGCCAGGTCGGCGATGGTGCGCGCCACCTTGAGCACGCGGTGATAGGCTCGCGCTGACAGGTTGAGGCGCGAGATCGCCTGTTGCAGCAGTGCGGCGCCGGCCTCGTCCGGCGCACAGAACGTATCGATCTCGCTCACCCCGAGCTGGGCATTGGGCTTGCCCTGACGGGCAAGAGCGCGCTGCCGCGCCGTCTCCACCCTGGCCTGGATGGCTAAACTGCTTTCGCCGTCGGCCTGTTTGAGCAGCGCCTCCTGCGGCACCGCGGCCACCTCGATCTGCAGGTCGATGCGATCCAGCAGCGGCCCGGAAATCTTGCCGCGATAACGCGCCACCTGATCCGGCGTGCAGCGACACTTGCCGCTGTAGTGGCCGAGATAGCCGCACGGGCAGGGATTCATCGCGGCAACCAGCTGGAATTGCGCGGGGAAATCGGCGCGCTGTGCGGCACGCGAGATGGTGATGCGCCCGCTCTCCAGCGGCTCGCGCAGCACTTCGAGCACATGGCGGTCGAATTCCGGCAGCTCGTCCAGAAACAGGATGCCGTGCATTGCCACCGAAATCTCGCCCGGTCGCGGGTTGCTGCCGCCGCCCACCAGCGCCACTGCCGAGGCGGTGTGGTGCGGAGCGCGGTAGGGCCGCTGCTTCCAGCGACCCAGTTCAAAGTTGCCGCCCAGCGATTGCAGGGCGGCGCTCTCCAGCGCTTCCTGTTGCGACATCTGCGGCAGGATGCCCGGCAGACGCGCCGCCAGCATGGACTTGCCGGTGCCGGGCGGGCCGCTCATCAGTATGCTATGGCCTCCCGCAGCGGCGATTTCCAGTGCGCGCTTGCCCTGACCCTGGCCTTTCACATCACGCATGTCGGGATAATTCGGCACTGCCGCCTGCGCCTGCGGAACGAAGCGCGCAATGGGTTCGCGCCCCGCCAGATGCGCCGCCACCTGCAGCAGCGAGCGGGCCGGATAGACCGTCGCCTGTTCCACCAGCGCGGCTTCTGCCGCATTGCTCTCTGGCAACATGAAGGCGCGGCCGCAGTGCGCGGCCTGGTAGGTCATCGCCAGCGCACCGCGGATGGGACGCAACTCGCCGGTCAGCGCGAGCTCGCCGGCAAACTCATATTCATCGAGGCGGTCTGCGGGAATCTGCCCGGAAGCGGCGAGGATGCCGAGCGCGATGGGCAGATCAAAACGCCCGCTTTCCTTGGGCAGGTCGGCGGGCGCGAGATTGACCGTGATGCGGCGCGCGGGGAATTCGAACTGGCAGTTCTGCAAGGCGGCGCGCACTCTATCCTTGCTTTCCTTCACCTCGGCTTCGGGCAGGCCTACGATGGTGAAGCTGGGCAGGCCGTTGGCGAGATGCACCTCCACGGTGACCTGCGCCGCATCCATGCCGGACAGTGCCCGGCTGTACAGGACGGCCAGGCTCATGAGCCTATTTGCTGCCGGCTTCCAGCGCGGCGATGCGTGCTTCCAGTTCGCGCAGCTTCTCCTGCGCACGTGTCAGCAACTGCGCCTGGACTTCGAATTCTTCGCGCGTGACCAGATCCAGCTTGGCGAATCCCTGCGCCAGCAAGGCGCGTGCATTCTTCTCGAAATCGCGGGCCGGGCTGTTGGCGACCGCCTCATTCAGCTTGGCGGAAATCTCTTCAATAAACTTGGGGTTCAGCATGGCAACTCTCATCTAATAGGAATGTGGAAGTAGTGTAGCAAATTTGCCTTATGCCCCATGCACCGAATGCGTGCGCACTGCGGCACGACCGCTTGGACTTGGTGCCTGCATTGCGCGCAGGCTTGCACAGATCACGTAACCATATTGTTTTAACGCCGATATTTCTGCTGGCATGGAATCTGCTTTTATTCTGGCGTGGATAATTTTATCCCGTGCCCAACTACCGAAAGGACTGAATCATGCATAAATCGAAACTCCTCGTTGCTGTTCTCGGCGCCTTGAGCGCGCTGCCCGTCTACGCTGCGGATGCGCCAGCCGCGCCCTACACCATTACCGGCAACGTCGGCTTCGTATCCGATTATGTCTTCAACGGCATTTCGCAGAACTACCGCGAGCCGGCGCTGCAAGGCGGTTTCGATTTCGCCCACAGCAATGGCCTGTACCTGGGCACCTGGGCCTCTAACATCAGCGGCAACCAGTACACCAATGCCAGCATGGAATGGGACATCTATGGCGGTTACAACGGCAAGGTCAATGACGACCTGAGTTACAGCGTGGGCCTGATGCAGGTGATGTATCCCGGCGGCAAGGCATACACCTCCACCGTCGACACCTACAAGAAATGGGACACCACTGAAGCGGTGATCGGCGCGACCTGGAAAGGGCTGAACGTGAAGTACACCTATACGCTCACCAACTGGTATGGCATCGACACGGCAGGCTTTGAACCAACGATGTGGGAGGACGGCTCCTCCACCGCCAACGCGGCGAACGTCGACTCCAAGGGCTCCGGCTACATCGAGCTGAACTACAGCTACGACCTTGGCGACAAGCTGACCGTCAGCGCGCATGCTGGTCACCAGAAGATCAACAACTTCGACAAGCTGAGCTACAGCGACATCAAGCTGGGTGTAACCAAGGAAGTGGCCGGCGGTTTCGTGCTGGGCGCGGCCTACACCAAGACCAATGCAACGGATAACACCCTGTACCACGTCATCGCCAACGGCGAGGACAAGGTATTGAGCGGCAGCATCTTCGCCGTTTCCGTCACGCACTCGTATTAATCAGGCAGTTCATGCGGCGGCTGCATTTCGCAACCGCCCCAGTCCAGGAGAGTAGATATGAAAATGGTTACTGCAATCATCAAGCCCTTCAAGCTTGACGAAGTCCGCGAGGCGCTGTCGTCGATCGGCGTGCAAGGCGTCACCGTGACCGAGGTCAAGGGATTTGGCCGCCAGAAGGGCCACACCGAGCTGTATCGCGGCGCGGAGTACGTGGTGGACTTCCTGCCCAAGATCAAGCTGGAAGCCGCCATCAAGGCCGACATGCTGGATCAGGTGATCGAAGCCATCGAGAAGGCCGCTAAGACCGGCAAGATCGGCGATGGCAAGATCTTTGTCTCCGACATCGAACAAGTGATCCGCATCCGTACCGGCGAAACCGGTCCTGACGCCCTATAAGGAGCCTTACCATGTTGAAGAAACTGTTCGTATTTTTCAGTTTGCTGGCGGCGCTGTGCAGCCTGTCGGTGCCGGCCCATGCGGATGACGCGGCGGCGGCTGCCACCGCCGCTCCTGCCGCAGTTGCGGCGCCGGCTGCCCCCGTGGCTGCGCCCGCTGCAGCGCCTGCCCCCGTCCCCAACAAAGGGGACACTGCGTGGATGCTGGTCGCCTCGCTGCTGGTGATCATGATGTCCATCCCCGGACTCGCCCTGTTCTACGGCGGCCTCGTGCGCAGCAAGAACATGCTGTCGGTGCTGATGCAGGTGTTTTCGATCTTTGCACTGATCACCGTGCTGTGGGCCATCTATGGGTATTCGCTGGCGTTCACCGAGGGCAATGCATTCATCGGCGGGTTTGATCGCCTGTTCCTGAAAGGCATCTTCGATCCCGCTACCGGCAGCGTGGCCAATGCGGCGACCTTCAGCAAAGGCGTGGTGATTCCCGAGTTTGCCTTCGTGGCCTTCCAGGCAACCTTCGCAGCGATCACCGTGGCGCTAATCGTGGGCGCGTTCGCAGAGCGCATCAAGTTCTCCGCACTGCTGCTGTTTTCCACGCTGTGGTTCACCTTTGCCTACCTGCCGATCGCACACATGGTCTGGTTCTGGACCGGTCCCGACGCAATCAAGGACGCGGCAACGCTGGCGACTGAAACCGCAAAAGGCGGCTGGCTGTTCCAGAAGGGCATCCTGGACTTTGCCGGCGGCACCGTGGTGCACATCAACGCCGCGATCGCCGGCCTGGTGGGCGCCTTCGTGATCGGCAAGCGCATCGGTTACGGCAAGGAATCGTTTGCACCGCATAGCCTGACCATGACCATGATCGGCGCCTCGCTGCTGTGGGTCGGCTGGTTCGGTTTCAACGCCGGCTCTGCGCTGGAAGCAGGTGGCACCGCCACCCTGGCCTTCGCCAACAGCCTGATCGCCACTGCTGCTGCCGCATTGTCGTGGATGTTTGCCGAGTGGCTGTTCAAGGGCAAGCCCAGCCTGCTGGGCGTGGTATCCGGTTCAATCGCTGGCCTGGTTGCCATCACCCCGGCTTGCGGCTGGGTGGGCATCGGCGGCGGCCTCATCATCGGTGCGCTGGCTGGCGTGGCCTGCTTCTGGGGTGTGACCGGCCTGAAGAAACTGCTGGGCGCCGATGACGCGCTGGATGTGTTCGGCGTACACGGCGTGGGCGGCATCCTCGGCGCACTGCTCACCGGCGTGTTCAACACCTGGAAACTGGGCGGCACCGGTATCGCCGACTACGTCAACAACACGGTAGTCGACACCGAGATCGGCGCACAACTGTGGGTGCAGGCACAGGGCGTGCTGACCGCGCTGATCTGGTCTGCGGTGGTGGCTTTCGTCTGCTACAAGATCGTTGACCTGACCATCGGCCTGCGTGTCAGCGAAGAAGCGGAGCGCGAGGGTCTGGATACCGCAACGCACGGCGAGCGCGCCTACAACCTGTAATCCGCAACACCGCCGCAAGACAAAGCGCCCCGGAAGTTCGGGGCGCTTTTTTTTGTGCCGCAATCATCACGTCGAAGAGCGCGCGGACGCAGCATCCGCACGGCCTGCTCTGGCTTGATGTGTCAGCTTACTTGAACACGATGGTCTTGTTGCCGCACACCAGCACGCGGTCTTCCACGTGGTAGCGCAGGCCGCGCGCCAGCACGGTCTTTTCGATGTCGCGCCCGTAGCGCACCAGGTCGTCCACGGTGTCGCCGTGATCGATGCGCACCGTATCCTGCTCGATGATGGGGCCGGCATCCAGCTCGTCGGTAACGTAGTGGCAGGTGGCGCCGATCAGCTTCACCCCGCGCGTATACGCCTGGTGGTACGGCTTCGCACCCACGAAGGAGGGCAGGAAGCTGTGATGGATGTTGATGATGCGGCCAGGGTGGCGCTGGCACAGCGCGGGCGGCAGGATCTGCATGAAACGCGCCAGCACCATGGCGTCGCCGCCATGCCTGAGGAACAACTGCTCGATCTCGGCAAAGGCCGCGGTCTTGTCGTGCATCTCCACCTTGAAGTAGGGGATGCCGTGCCATTCCACGAAGCTGCGCAGGTCGTCATGATTGGAGATCACACAGGGAATGTCCACCTGCAATTCGCCGCTGCGCCAGCGGTGCAGCAGGTCGTCCAGACAGTGGTCCTGCTTGCTCACCAGCACCACCAGGCGCTTCTTGTTGGCGGAATCAGCCAGCTGCCAGTTCATGGCGAATTCCTGCGCCAGCGCGGCAAAGCGCTTGCGGAATTCGGCGGCGTCGAACGGCAGCGAATCGGCGCGGATCTCCTGGCGCATGAAGAAGCGCTGCGACTCCTGGTCAGTGTGATAGCTCGCCTCGACGATGAAGCCGCCGTGCTGCGCAATGAAACTGGTGACGGCGGCAATGATGCCGGCCCGGTCCGGGCAGGAGATGGTCAGGGTGTAACGACGGGTGGTGGGCATGCGTTTACCTATGGCTGATTCGTAATGCCCTGTGCATGCCAGAGGCGTGCAGCGGGCTTTACGCGAATTCTAACGGCAACGCGCGCGCTTCAACAGGGTTTTTCCACAGCAACGACATGATGCGCGAGGCCTGCGCCACGTCGCCGCTGGTATAGAACTGGTCCTGCGCGGTGCCGGCCGGCGCAGGCGCGAGCTCAGTCTCGATGCGGCGCAACAGGTGGCGCGCCACCGCGGCGCCGGTGTCGACCAGCGCCACCTCGCGGCCGGCCACCTCGTGTATCGTCGAGGCAAGGAAGGGATAATGGGTGCAACCGAGGATCAGCGTATCGGCGCCGCACGCCAGCAATGGCGCGGTGTAGTGCTTCAGCAGGGCGCGCGTGTGAAGGCTGTCCAGCTCGCCTTGCTCAACCTGCTCAACCAGACCGGGACAGCCCTGGGTCACGATCTTGACCGCGCCCGCGTATTTTTCCAGCAGGGCGGCAAAGCGTGCGCTCTCCAGCGTGCCCACCGTGGCCAGCACGCCGACCACGCCGCTGCGTGAGGCAGCGACGGCCGGCTTGACGGCAGGCTCCATCGCCAGGATGGGCAGTGTATAACTGGCGCGCAGGGTGGCCGCAGCCGCGGCCGTGGCGGTGTTGCAGGCGATCACGATGGCCTCGGCGCCCTGTTCGACGAGGAACCGGGCGATGCTCAGCGAGCGCTGTTCGATGTAGCTGACGGGCTTGTCGCCATAGGGCACATGGCCGGAATCGGCGACATAGATCAGGCGTGCATCCGGCAGCACAGCGCGGATGTGGTGCAGCACTGAGAGGCCGCCTACGCCTGAATCGAATACGCCTATGGTTCTGCTCATGTGCCTCGCAAAGCTGCCCTAAACCACTGCACCCTGGCTGCGCAGATATTCCTCATAGGTGCCGTGATAGTCGGTCACGCCCTTGCCGGAGATCTCGATGATGCGCGTGGCCAGCGAACTGACGAACTCGCGGTCGTGGCTGACGAACAGCAGGGTGCCCTTGTATTCGAGCAGCGCGGTGTTGAGCGACTCGATGGATTCCATGTCCATGTGGTTGGTCGGCTCGTCCATCAGCAGCACGTTGGGCTTCTGCAGCATCAGCTTGCCGAACAGCATGCGGCCTTTCTCGCCGCCGGACAGCACCTTGACCTTCTTCTTCACCTCGTCGCCGGAGAACAGCAGACGGCCCAGGGTGCCGCGCACCATCTGGTCGTCGTCGCCGGGGCCGCGCCAGTCGGTCATCCACTCGGTCATGCTCACGTCCTCGGCGAAATCGGCAGCGTGGTCCTGCGCGTAGTAGCCCAGCTTGGCCTTTTCCGCCCATTTCACGGTGCCGGTGTCGGGCGTCAGGTCGCCGGCCAGGCAGCGCAGCAGCGTGGTCTTTCCGATGCCGTTGGGGCCGATGATGGCCACGCGTTCGCCGGCCTCGACGCTGAGATTGACGTTGGAAAATAGCATGCGGTCAAAACCCTTGGCCATGTGCTGCACTTCGACGGCGTTGCGGTGCAGCTTCTCGCGTTCGTCATATTCGAAGCGGATGAACGGGTACTGGCGGCTGGAAGGCTTGATGTCTTCCACCTTGATCTTGTCGATCTGGCGCGCGCGCGAGGTGGCCTGCTTGGCCTTGGAGGCATTGGCCGAGAAGCGCGCCACGAAGGCCTTGAGCTCGGCGATCTTCTCCTTGGCCTTGGCGTTATCGGCCTGCTGCTGCGCACGAGCCTGGGTCGAGGCCAGCATGTAGTCGTCGTAGTTGCCTGGGTAGATGGTGATCTTGCCGTAGTCCAGGTCCGCCATGTGCGTGCATACGCTGTTGAGGAAGTGGCGGTCGTGCGAGATGATCACCATGGTCGAGTTGCGCGCGTTGAGCACGTCCTCCAGCCAGCGGATGGTATTGATGTCGAGGTTGTTGGTGGGCTCATCCAGCAGCAGGATGTCCGGGTTGGAGAACAGCGCCTGCGCCAGCAGCACGCGCAGCTTGAAGCCGGGTGCGACCGCGCTCATCGGGCCCTGCTGCAGCTCCTGCGCAATGCCCACGCCGGACAGCAGCTCGCCCGCGCGCGCCTCGGCGGTGTAGCCGTCGTATTCGGCAAAGGCTGCCTCCAGGTCGGCGGCGCGCATGTAGTCTTCCTCGGAGGCATCTGGGTTGGCGTAGATCGCGTCGCGCTCGCTCATCGCGGCCCACATCTCGGCGTGGCCCATCATCACCACGTCCAGCACGCGCATCTCTTCATACGCAAACTGGTCCTGGCGCAGCTTGCCGAGGCGCTCGCCCTTGTCGAGCATGACCTCGCCCGAGCTCTGCTCCAGGTCGCGGCCGAGAATCTTCATGAAGGTGGACTTGCCGCAACCGTTGGCGCCGATCAGGCCGTAGCGGTTGCCGTCGCCGAATTTGACGGAGACGTTTTCGAACAACGGCTTGGCGCCGAATTGCATGGTGATGTTTGCTGTGGATAACATGGTGTGCCTGACTGAAATTAAGCGCGTATTCTACCATCCGCGGGCCTCCTCAGCAGCGGCCCTGCTTTAACGCGGCAGTATCGGCTAGAATGGCCGCATTCATTCTTCATCAGGCAGACCATGGTCCCCCACCTCACCACTGCACTCAACGGCCCGCTACTGGACCTGGAAAAACGCATCATCAACGCTCAGTCCGCCATCGAGCACTGGTTCCGCGCGCAATGGCTGGATCACGCCACGCCGTTCTACGCCTCGGTAGACCTGCGCAACAGCGGCTTCAAGCTGGCGCCGGTGGATACCAACCTGTTTCCCGGCGGCTTCAACAACCTCAACCGCGATTTCCTGCCGCTGTGCGTGCAGGCCGCGCAGAGCGCGATCGAGAAAATCTGCCCGGAAGCGCGCGGCGTGCTGCTGATCCCCGAGAACCATACCCGCAACATGTTCTACCTGCAGAACGTGGTGCAGCTGGCCACCGTCCTGCGCAGCGCCGGCATGCAGGTGCGCGTGGGCAGCCTGCTGCCGGAGATCACCGAGGCGACCCGGCTGGAGCTGCCCAGCGGCGACGTGCTCACGCTGGAGCCGATCAGGCGCAACGGCAACCGCCTGTATGTCAGCGACTTCGACCCCTGCGTGGTGCTGCTCAACAACGACCTCTCCGCCGGCGTGCCGCCGCTGCTGGAAAACCTGGAGCAAACCGTGTTGCCGCCGCTGGTTGCCGGCTGGACGACACGGCGCAAGTCCACGCATTTCGCGGCTTACGAGCGTGTCGCCAATGAATTCGCCAAGCTGATCGACATTGATCCCTGGCTGATCAATCCCTATTTTGGCCAGTGCGGCAAGATCGACTTCCAGCAGCGTGCCGGCGAAGAGTGCCTGGCGGCGCAGGTGGACCTGGTGCTGAAGAACGTCCAGATGAAGTACAACGAATACGGCGTGAAGGAGCAGCCCTTCGTCATCGTCAAGGCCGATGCCGGGACCTATGGCATGGGCATCATGACGGTGAAGGACGCCAGCGAAGTGCGCGAGCTGAACCGCAAGCAGCGCAACAAGATGGCGGTGGTGAAAGAGGGGCTTTCCGTCACCGAGGTGCTGGTGCAGGAAGGTGTGTACACCTTCGAGAGCATCAACGACGCGGTGGCCGAGCCGGTGGTGTACATGGTGGATCACTACGTAGTGGGCGGCTTCTACCGCGTGCACACGGGCCGCGGCGTCGACGAGAACCTGAACGCCCCCGGCATGCACTTCGTGCCGCTGGCGTTCGAAACGCCCTGTACCCTGCCCAACCCGGCCTTTGCCCCCGATGCCGTGCCCAACCGCTTCTACGCCTATGGCGTGGTCGCGCGTCTGGCGCTGCTGGCCGCTTCGGTGGAGCTGGAGGAGATGGCGGAGCCGGCTGAGTGAGCGTCATGCGCCGCTGGCTGTGGCTGTTGTTGTGCCTGCCCCTGCTGGCGGGCTGCGGCAAGGAGCCTCTGTATGAGGAGCAGGGCTACGTATTCGGTACCCTGGTCGAAATCAGCATCTACGGCGAGGACGAGGCGCGCGCGCGACAGGCGGTGGCCGGCGTGATGCAGGAATTCCAGCGCCTGCACAACATGCTGCATGCATGGAAGCCCTCCGAGCTGAGCACGCTTAATGCCGCACTGGCGCAGGGCATGATCCAGCCGGTGTCGCCCGAGCTGGGCGCGATATTGCAGGACGCGGCGCGGCTTTCCGCGCAATCCGGCGACCTGTTCAACCCATCGATCGGCGGGCTGATCCAGGCCTGGGGATTCCAGGCGGACGAATTCAAGCCGGTGCTGCCCGACGAGAAGCGCATCGCCGCGCTGGTGAAGGCCAATCCGCGCATGAGCGATCTTGCATTCCGCTCCCCCGCCACCGGTGCGCCAGGGGAAGTGCTTGTTTCCAGCCGCAACAATGCGGTGCACATCGACCTCGGCGGCTACGCCAAGGGCTACGCGCTGGACCGCGCCGCCGACATCCTGCACCGGATGGGCGTGCGCAACGCGCTGGTCAACATCGGCGGCAACGTGATGGTGCTGGGCAGCCACGGCGATCGTGCCTGGCGCGTCGGCATCCAGCACCCGCGCCAGCCCGGCCCACTGGCCACCCTTGAGTTGCACGACGGCGAGGCCCTCGGCACCTCGGGTGATTACCAGCGCTATTTTGAAGTGGCTGGCCGCCGCTATTGCCACCTTATCGACCCCAGAAGCGGCCAGCCCGTGCAAGGCGTATGGGCGGTGACGGTGCTGACGCGCGGCGCGCACGCAGGCGTGCTGTCCGATGTGACCTCCAAGCCGCTGTTCATCGCCGGCACTGCCGGGTGGCGGGCGGCGGCCGACACCATGCAGTTGCAGGAAGCGCTGCTGGTCGACGCGGACGGCGTGGTACACCTTACCCCGGCCATGCAGAAGCGGCTAGAATTCGTCAGCGCAGATACGAAGCGCCGTGTAGAACCATAGGTGCGATGGGAGCGGACGGAATGGTTGGGATCTTGCTGGTGACGCATAACGGCCTGGGCGACAGCCTGCTCGATTGCGTGCGTCACGTGATGGGATATTTGCCGCCGCACCTGCAGTCATTGTCGGTATTGGCCGATGACGACCCCACCGCCAAGGAAGCCGAAGCACTGGCGCTGATCCGCGCGCTCGACCAGGGTGGCGGCGTGCTGATCCTGACCGACCTGTTTGGCGCCACCCCCAGCAACATCAGCCGTCGTCTGTGTAACGAGGCAAACGTGCGCGGGGTGGCCGGCGTCAACCTGCCCATGCTGCTGCGCGCCGTGGTGTACCGCGACAAACCGCTGGATGAATTGAGCAGGGTCGCCATCGATGGCGGCCGCGATTATATTGTTCCCATTGAGTAAAGAGAGTTTCATGCCACAACAGGATGCACTGATCATCAACAAGCTGGGCCTGCATGCCCGCGCTTCCGCCAAACTCACCCAGCTCGCCTCGCAGTATCCGTGCGAGGTGTGGATGTCTCGCAACGGCAAGCGCATCAACGCCAAGAGCATCATGGGCGTGATGATGCTGGCGGCCGGCAAGGGCAGCACGGTCTCCATCGAGACCAACGGCGACAAGGAACTGGAAGCCATGACTGCGCTGCTGGCGCTGATCAACGATTACTTCGGGGAAGGTGAATGACCTTTACTCTGCACGGTCTGCCGGTATCGAGCGGCATCGCCATCGGCCATGCCCACCTCGTGTCGCACACCTCGCTGGAGGTGTCGCACTATGTACTGCCCAGGCACGGCGTGGCAGAGGAGATTGCACGCCTGGACGCCGCGCTGAAGGCCACCCATGCCGAGCTGGCCGGACTGCGCGAGCATCGCCCGCAACAGGCGGCCGCCGAGTTCGACGCCTTCATCGACCTGCACCTGATGATCCTCACCGACGAACACATCACCCATGCGGCGCGCGCCCTCATCGAACGCGAGCACTGCAATGCGGAATGGGCGCTGAAGGTGCAGATGGACAGCCTGGTCACCCAGTTCGAGGCGTTTGACGACGCCTACCTGCGCGAGCGCAAGACCGACGTGGTGCAGGTGGTGGAACGCATCCTCAAGACGCTGAGCGGCCACCCCGGCCACGTGCCGCCCTCTGGCAAGCACGACATGGCGATGATCCTGGTGGCGCACGATGTCAGCCCGGCCGACCTGATCCAGCTCAAGCCGCACCAGTTCAACGCCATCCTGACCGATCTGGGCGGCGCCACCTCGCACACCGCCATCGTGGCGCGCAGCCTCAACACACCCTGCGTGGTCGGCCTGCACCATGCCCGCGAGCTGATCAAGGAAGATGACACGCTGATCGTCGATGGCGCGCAGGGCGTGATCATCGTCAACCCGGACAAGACACTGCTCGCCGAATACAAGCTGCGCCAGAGCGAGCTGGAGCTGGAGCGGCAGAAGCTCAAGCGCCTGAAGAGCGCGCGCGCCACCACGCTGGACGGCACCGTGATCGAGATGTACGCCAACATCGAGATGCCGAACGACCTGGCGGACGTAAAGGAAAACGGCGCCACCGGCATCGGCCTGTTCCGCAGCGAATTCCTGTTCCTCAACCGCGACACACTGCCGGACGAGGAAGAGCAGTTCGAAGCCTATCGCTGCGTGGCCGAGGGCATGGACGGCCTGCCGGTCACCATCCGCACCTTCGACCTCGGCGCCGACAAGCAGCTCAACCAGACCAAGCGCGTGGCCAGCAACCCCGCGCTGGGCCTGCGCGCCATCCGCCTCAGCCTGGCCGAGCCGCAGATGTTCCGCACCCAGCTGCGCGCCCTGCTGCGCGCCTCGCAATTCGGCAATGTGAAGATCCTGGTGCCCATGCTGTCCGGCCCGGCCGAGATCAACCAGACCCTGCAATTCATCGAGGACACCAAGGCCTCGCTGGAACGCGACGGCCTGCACTACAACCCGCAGGTGCAGATCGGCGGCATGATCGAGATTCCCGCCGCCGCCTTGTCGCTCAACGCCTTCCTGAAGAAACTCGATTTCCTCTCCATCGGCACCAACGACCTGATCCAGTACACCCTGGCGATCGACCGCACCGACGAAGAAGTGGCCCACCTGTACGACCCCCTGCACCCCGCCGTGCTGCACCTGCTGTCGCACGTGATCAGCGGCGCCAACAAGGCCGGCGTGCCGGTGTCGGTATGCGGCGAGATGGCCGGCGAGCTGCCCTACACCCGGCTGTTGCTGGGCCTGGGCCTGCGCCAGTTCTCCATGCACCCGGCGCAACTGCTCGCCACCAAGCAGCGCGTGCTCACCACTAACCTGCCGGAGATTGCCACGCTGACGCAACGCATCCTGCGGGCGAGCGATCCGATGAAGATACGGGATTTGCTGGATCGGTTGAATGCGTGATCATGGAGGTTGTAGTGCTCTTAATATTTGAAGTAATGAGAACGTTAATGCCTTCGAGCACTAGAAGCAAACACCTAGCACCTACTAATGTTTCACTAATCTGAGGAAGTAGATGATGAAATGTGGATTGTATGTACTACCGCTCATTGCCCTATTGAATTTTTTAACGGCGTGCTCGACTTCAAGTGTTAGTCAAACTGTGAAAGTTGGTAAGGTTGATGGCAAGGCAAGAATCAGAGTGTTTGCTCAAAATGGCATAGGGGCCCATTTATATCTGAACTCCATCTGCAAGGGAGGAGAAAACTCTATCGCAGTAGCCGGCCCTGGAAACATGAGTGATACATTCAGCTCATTTATAGGCACTATAAAAAACGAATCCATTGGTATCCCGGAGACATCATCGGTTGACATGATGCTGAAGCGCAGTAGTTTCGCCTCCAAAGTTTATTACAAGGAATATTCAATCAACGCGGGTGAGCCGGTTACAGTTGATATGGTATTCGTTGACCCTGCGGGTTACAGGTGTGGCCCTATAGCCTCACAATTCATTCCAGAGTCAAAAGCGGACTACGAGGCGCTATTAGATTTGGATTTCGCTAAAGGTTTATGCAAGGCAGAATTCCATAAAATTTCGGATGATGGGACATTCGTTCCGCTGGGCGTAAGCCCGGCAAAAAAATGCAATTAGGAATAATGTTGCCATTCACGTGCTATGCGATGCTGGCTGATTTGTTTGATCGCTACAAATCCGCTTTCATCGATTAAATGCGTAGAGAGCGATAAATTTTAGGCTAACTCCGAGAGTTTCTAACTTCCAGAGATAATTATGCTCAAAACATCTTCATTTATGGGCCTGTCAATTTTGTTAGTGGGTTGTTCATCCACACCCATACAGGTCGTCGATACAGAGCACTCCGCCAAAATTCGAGTGTTTCACGGTACGGCTGTATATCTGTATCCAGGGCAAACTTGTTACGGAACAAAGAATTCGGAATACATACATGCTGCAGCAGGTGGATTTTCTATGCTGGTCGCTAACAAAAAAGTTGGTATGCCTACAACTGACGATACTCCATGGTCCTATCATGAGTATGTCATTCCGGCAGATAAGCCTCTAACAATAGAAATGTCTTGGGCAGATGATAGTGGCGGTTATAGTCGAAGTTGTGGCCCAATCGGTGTTACTTTCACCCCTGAAATTGGCAAGTATTACGATACAACCATGTTGTTTGCTGATAGCCACTGTTCGGTAAGGCTTCGTGAATTAGTTGAGGTTTCACCAGGCAAAGCGACTGCTACCATAAAGGCGTCTACCCCTGCATTTACCTGCCCTAAACGTTAATTATCTCAACGAGTGGTTCGTTCACCTCCCTAATGCAACTCAGTCGCGTAAAACTCGATTGAGTTACATCCCTAATTTTCTGGGATTGCTCAATGGCACTGAAATTGAAAGAAAGTTTCTCGTCATCGGAAATGCATGGCGTCAGTCCAATTCCGCGCGGCGCAGCCAGGGCTACTGAATCGCGATCCAGAACGAACTGTCAGAGTGCGGCTAGCCGGGGAGCAGGCCTTTCTTACCATCAAGGGTCTCACTAAAGGCATCTCACGAGTTGAGTATGAGTATGCCATTCCACCTGCAGACGCCGAACAGCTCTTGCAGCTTTGCCAAGGACCGATCATAGAGAAGGCCAGACACGTGGTCGTGCATAAAGGTACCACGTGGGAGGTTGATGAATTTTTCGGTGACAATGCAGGCCTTATTGTCGCCGCCGAAGTCGAGCTTGATGACGAACGCCAGCCGTTTTAGCGCCCAGCTGGTTGGGCGATGAAGTAACTGAAGACGCTCGCTACTTCAATTCGAATCTTGCAGCCCATCCTTACAAGACATGGGGCGTATAGGAATCGGGACAGATTTATTTTCTCACGCTGGCCTGCAGATGATCGGCAATTTCCTTGCCTGGCTGGTTGCCGAGGATGATGAACTCGCGCCTGCGCGCTGGCGTAACCACGAATACGCGCCCGTCGTGGGGATAGTGACCCATGCCCCATTTCTTCTGTGCGGTGTACTCGACCTGGCGTATGTCGGACAAGGGGATGCAGAAATCGGCTCTGTGAGGCTTGGCCATTACTCCAGCATCAACATAGGACCCGGGGTCATTGAGGTCTCCATGAACCGCCAGTTTGCCGGTGGCGAATCTCGTCACGGGATCACCGCCGCCTTCGATGCTTGTAAGGCCACGGCAGATCACACCACACAGGGCATCATCCTTGATGGTGATGAGATAGGTTCGATTCAGTATCAGCGCGTAATACTCCATCGCGACAAATGACCAGCGCGCATTTTCCATAGGGTTAACCGTTATCTGAGGGACCACCGGTCCGAATTGTCAAAAATAATGTCACCTTGCAGATGTCTGGCAGCAACTTCGCGTGCAGCGTTGCCAGTATCTCCCATCTCGCATGCACCGCACAGCTAGCAGTTGACGTAGCACGTTGTTTGCGCCGCCTAAGTGCCATTCGCGCTGCGCTTTTCCAGGATCACCAGCGCAATCCCGCCCAGGATGGCAATGGAGGCGAGCAGTGCGCGCAGGGTGAGCGGTTCATGCAGAAACAGGACGCCGCCCAGAGCAACGATGACCGGCACGCTGAGCTGCACGGTAGCGGCATGCGTGGCCTTCAGGGCGGGCAGCACGGCGTACCAGATGGCATAGCCGATGCCTGAGGTGAGGGCGCCGGACAGCACGGCGTAAAGGATGCCCATCTTGTCCAACGACACATGCTGCAGGGTGAGGGCGCTCAGCACGAGCGCGATCGGCACGGCGCGCATGAAGTTGCCGGCGGTGATGCGGGTGGGGTTGCCCGCGCCCTTGCCTCGCAAAGAATACACACCCCACGCCACGCCGGCGGCCAGCATCAGCAGGGAGGCAAAGAGGGGAGGTGCGGTGAGGCCCGGCAGCAGCAGGCCGACCAGACCACCCAGGGCGAGCACCAGTCCAAGGCAGTTTCTGCAGCCGCTCGCCCAGCCAGAGGCCGCGGCCGATCATGGTGACCTGCACCGCGCCGAACAGCAGCAGTGCGCCGGTGGCCGCGGTGAGGTCAATGTACGCAAAGGAGTAGGCCGCGGCATAGGCAAACAGGGCGAGGGCCGACCAGCCGTTGCCGCGCCCTTCATGCTGGCTGCGGCGCATGGCCACCAGCAGCCACAACATCAGCGCACCGGAAAGCAGGCGCAGCGTGGTGAAGCTGGCGGGGTCGATGCTGGTGTTCCTGAGTGCAACGCGGCACAGCAGCGAGTTGCCGGCAAAGGCCAGCATGGCCAGCGATGTCAGCACGATGCGGCGCAGGAGGGACATGGGGTGACCCAAATAGTTGAGACCCCACAATTTACAGTCACATGCAGGGCCTGACCAGCGTGCGCGCTTACGAACTCAGCCGCACGGTCGCACTTATGTTACGAATTCAACGCTAATTGGCCGCTTGTGTAACGCGTACTTTGGTTAGCACCATTTTGGTGTTGAATTTCTTCTGGAATCGCTTCTGTGCGGCTTCATAATCCGTCTGAATTAGATTGATGGCCTTCAGATTGTAGAATTCGTCGCGCGTGAACCGTATGGTGCCCAAATAGATGGCGTCCGCCCCCTTGGGGATCTCGATTTTCATGCCCTTGACGATATGAAACAGCACCGTGGAGATGGAGCCGCCATTACCACCATTAAACGCGGTATAAAACCAGCCGCCATAAAGCTTGAAGGGTTCGGGTCGCTTCTGGGTAATATAGAAATCTTCCTCAGTTTGGACCACTGTCATATTTTCCCGATCAGCCATGTAGTTGGTGGTCTCGCCGACATCCTCGTTCACCCTCAATACGAATTGCCGATAGAGATCGCCCGCACCAATTGTATTCTTCAAGGAAACATCTTCTTTCTGGATTTTCGGGTCGATTTCAATCCGGCCGACGATCACGACCTCCTTGCTCTTGTCTACTGCCGACAGACTGTCAATGGAAGTCCTGGGCATCACACAGCCACCCAGCATCAAGGCAAGGAAGATGCCCATCACGGCATTTCTCAAATTCTGATTCATGAGGTTGTTCCCTTCCGTCATTTACTCTTTTTCAATTCCGCAATACGCGCCATTACCAGGCGGTCCCACTTGGTGTTCTGGGTTTTTTCATGCAGTTGCTGCAGGATTTCCAGTTCAGAAGGCTTGGATACCGGCGCGGATGCGTATTCGCTTACGGAAAACAGACCTCCTTTTTTTGATTCGTAGACTTTGTAGGCACCCATGAAATAGATGCCTGGTTTGCCTGCACGGAGTTCTGTCAATTTGAATTCAGGATGGGTGGACGTGTCCGGGAAGTGCCACCTCCAGTATGCGCTGGACAGTCCTCCCACGGGGCCACCAAGGCTTTCAATTGTATAGGAGCCTACCGGCAGGTTCTCCAGGTAGAAGAGGCCCTTCTTGTTCAATTTGACGTCATGAAATGGCTCATCCGTTCTAGGGAGCATTTGCCGTAACTGTCCCCAACGGAAATTGAATGGCGCTTCGCTGTCATCAAAATAGCCGTAGGCCAAGATGCTGTTGTCGACGGGCTCTTCTGCATCCCCGGTCTTTGTCCAATACAACAGGCAACCGCTTGTTGATAGCGTCAGGATTACTACGAGAAAATATTTCAATACGCGCGCAAACCGAATGTTCTCCAACATCCCCTCCCATTTGTTTAGTTGCACCAATATCTGACTGACTGTTAAGTCGCCTCTGATCTGGTGTGTCGTTCCCGCGCAGGCGGGAGCACAGTTGTTTCAACCACCTGTACCCGTCTGCGCGGGGGTGGTGACTCGATCAGCGGTTCCCTGGAAACACACGTTGGCTATACGGCAGGCATATTGTCATCAACTGCCGATATTGCGTGCTGCTGCCAATTTCAGAAGACGACTGGAAATCATACCAACATTATGCTTTCGGGGACAGTACATGAATAGCCTGCATAGTCCGGTATGCAGTTTGCATACCGATCCATTCAAGCGCTGTGGATTAATGGGATGTAGATTACCTGCACACGCACGCACCCACCCAACCCGGTCGCCACATCGTCCACGCATCAGGTTCAGCAAGCGGGACGGCAAACTCGCCGCTCTTCCTCGACCCAGGACCCGGTGCCGCATCGGCTGTAAATCCCGGTCTCGGGAGGGTGAGCATGTAGCGATTTAACAGCTATGCCGTTTACGATCAAGGATGTCTAGGCTGTTCTCTGTTGCCGCTTCGCGCTCACCACGTTGGGCACCTGATGCAGCTGGGCAAGCAGGCGACTCAGCTGTTCGAGGTCGACCACTTCCACGGTGAATTGCATGCGCGCCTGGTTGTGGGTGCTGTAGGTGTTGACGCGGGTGACGTTGACGCGCTCCTTGGCGAGCAGGTCGCTGATGTCGCGCAGCAGGCCCTGACGGTCGTAGGCCAGCACTTCGATATCCACGGCAAAGTTGGCATGCTTGCCGCCCCCCCATTGCGCGCTGAGCAGACGGTCGCGCCGACTGTCGGGCAGGCGCGTCATCGCGGCGCAGTCCTGGCGGTGGATGGTGACGCCGTGCTCGCGCGTGATGTAGCCGACGATGGCGTCTGGCGGCGCGGGCTTGCAGCACTTGGCCATCTTGGTCAGCAGGTTGCCGACGCCTTCGATCAGGATGCCGCCAGTTGCGCTTTGCTTGCTGCCGGCGCGTGCAGGCTGCGGCTTGATCTCGGGCTCGGGTTTGGCCGGCAGTTCATCCTGGATGGCCCCTGCGAGCTGGCGCGAGGTGAGATCGCCACGGCCGATGGCGGCAAGCAGGTCATCCAGTTTGTTGAAGTGCAGGCGTTGGGCGAGTTTTTCCTGGTTGATGGCAATGACGCCGAGGCGATGCAGTTCCTTGTCCAGCAGGTTACGGCCCTGGCTAGCGTTTTCGTCGAAGCTCTGCAGGCGGAACCAGTGGCGTACCTTGGCGCGCGAACGCGAGCTCTGCAGATAGCCCAGCGCCGGGTTGAGCCAGTCGCGGCTGGGCGAGCCCTGCTTGGCGGCGAGGATTTCCACGCGCTGGCCGTTCTGCAGCTTGTAGTTGAGGGGCACGATGTTGCCGTCCACCTTGGCGCCGCGCGTGCGGTGGCCAAGGTCGGTGTGCAGCAGGTAGGCGAAGTCCACCGGTGTTGCGCCTTTGGGCAGGTCTATCACCTTGCCTTGCGGGGTGAGCACGTAGACCTGGTCGTGGAAGAGTTCGCTCTTGAACTGCTCGACCAGGTCGCCCTTGTCGCTCAGCTCGTCCTTCCACGCCAGGATCTTGCGCAGCCACGCGATCTTCTCATCGAAGCGGGCGTCAGATTTGCTGCCTTCCTTGTAGCGCCAGTGCGCGGCCACGCCCAGCTCGGAGTGCTGGTGCATTTCCCAGGTGCGGATCTGCACCTCGAGAGCCAGGCCGCGCGGGCCGATGACGGCGGTGTGCAGGGAGCGGTAATCATTGCTCTTGGGCTTGGCGATGTAGTCGTCGAACTCGCTGGGGATGGGCTGCCACAGGTTGTGGATGACGCCCAGCGCGGCGTAGCAGTCCTTGATGTCGCCCACCAGGATGCGCACGGCGCGCACATCGTACAGCTCGCTGAAATCGAGGTGTTTGCGCTTCATCTTGTTGATGATGCTGTAGATGTGCTTGGGGCGGCCGGTGACTTCGCCCTTGATGCCGGCAGCGACCAGCTCCCCTTGCAGCTGTGCCACCACGTCGGTGATGTATTGCTCGCGGTCCACGCGGCGTTCGTCCAGCAGCCTGGCCACCTTCTTGTACAGCGCGGGCTCCAGGTAGCGCAGGGACAGGTCTTCCATTTCCCACTTCAGCTGCCACACACCCAGACGGTTGGCCAGGGGTGCGAAGATGCCCTGCGTTTCGCGCGCGATCTGCTGCTGCACCTCATCAGGGGCGCCGCCGAGGGTGCGCAGGGTCTGCGTGCGCTCTGCCAGCTTGATCAGCACCACACGTATGTCCTGCACCATCGCGAGCAGCATCTTGCGCAGGCTTTCGGTCTGCTGGGCGGCATCAGCCTTCTTGCCTTCCTTGTGCTGCTGGGTGTGCATTTCGCTGAACTGGCGGATCTGCTCCATGCGCGAGATGCCTTCCACCAGCTCGCGCACGTTGGTGCCAAAGCGCTCTCCCAGCAACTCGACCCAGTCTTCGCGGCAGGCCGGCACGGCGTGCAGCACCGCGGCGGCCAGCGTCTCATGGTCCATGTTCATGCCGGCCAGGATGGAGGCGGCACCCATGGCATGCTGCAGCAGCGGCGTGCCGGTGAGCTCGGCCCTGCCTTCATACAGCGGCGCGGCCAGCGCGCACGCCTGCTCGAGCACGGCCAGTTCGGCCGCGGCAAAGTGCGGTGCCAGCGTGGCCAGCCACTGCTCGACGCTCTCGGCACCTGCGCCGGAAATTGTGTGGGTGACGGAAACCATGCGGCATTATGGCATCACACGCGGTATCAATTCACCCGAATTCCTGGGACGCAGCCATGGTTGCATGCATGGCCAAAGCCACACTGCAAAGCAGCCCCTCCATTGACAGGCCCGCCCAAAACACGGACACTTAGCCCTGTGCCGATTTGAGCTCAGCTTGCGGGGCACGTTAAATATTCCAGCTAAAGCGAAACGACCCGCTCTAGCCACCAAGCTGCGCGGGTTTTGTTTTTGGAACGCAATGGACCACTCTGTCGGCATAGTAGAAGCGCAACGCGCAACCTTTGATGCACCGCTCACCTTCAAGAGCGGAGCGGTGTTGCCGCGTTATGAGCTGGTTTATGAAACCTACGGCAAGCTGAATGCCGCGCGCTCCAACGCCATTCTCATCTGCCATGCCCTTTCCGGCCACCACCACATGGCTGGCCGCTATGCCGACAATCCCAAGAACGTGGGCTGGTGGGACAACATGATCGGCCCCGGCAAGCCGATCGACACCAACAAGTTCTTCGTGATCGGCCTGAACAACCTGGGCGGCTGCCATGGCTCCACCGGCCCATCCAGCATCAATCCCGTCACCGGCAAGCCGTTTGGTTCCAGCTTTCCGGTGGTGACGGTGGAAGACTGGGTGGAGTCGCAGGCGCGCCTGGCCGATCATCTCGGCATCACACAGTTTGCGGCGGTGATTGGCGGCAGCCTCGGCGGCATGCAGGCGATGCAGTGGGCGCTGTCGTACCCGGAGCGCACGCGCCACGTGCTGGCGATTGCCACCGCACCGCATCTCACCGCACAGAACATCGCCTTCAACGACGTGGCGCGCAGCGCCATCCTGACCGATCCGGATTTCCACGGCGGCGATTTCTACGAACACGGCGTGGTGCCCACACGCGGCCTGCGCCAGGCGCGCATGCTGGGGCACATCACCTATCTTTCCGATGATGCGATGGCGGACAAGTTCGGCCGCGAGCTGCGCCACGGCAAGCTGAATTACGGTTATGAAATCGAGTTCCAGATCGAGTCCTACCTGCGCTACCAGGGCGACAAGTTCGCGGCGTATTTCGATGCCAACACTTATCTGCTGATGACCAAGGCGCTGGACTATTTCGACCCCGCCCGCAATTTCGAGGGCAACCTCAACCGTGCATTTGCCGCGGCGCAGGCGAAATTCCTGGTGGTGTCGTTCACCACCGACTGGCGCTTCTCGCCGGAACGCTCGCTCGAGATCGTGCGCGCGCTGCTGCACAACAAGCGCGATGTGAGCTACGCCGAGATCACCTCGCAGCACGGCCACGACTCCTTCCTGATGGAAGACGAACGCTACTTCGCGGTGATGCGCAATTATCTCGACAACATCGCGGGGGAGTGCGCATGAGCATCGACTACGCACAGCTCAGCCGGCTGCGCCCCGACTTCGCCGCCATTGCGGCGTGGATACCGCAGGGCTCTTCGGTGCTGGATCTCGGCTGCGGCGACGGCAGCCTGCTGCGCTATTTGCGCGAAACACGCGGTGTGCGCGGCTACGGCGTGGAGATCAGCGACGCCAACATCGCCACCTGCATCGCCAACAACGTGAACGTGATCCAGAACGACCTCGATGCCGGCCTGGCCGATTTCGAGAGCAGCTCGTTCGACTTCGTGATCCTGTCGCAGACGCTGCAGGCCACGCGCCATACGGAAGCGCTGATGAAGGAGATCGTGCGTGTGGGGCGCGAAGGCATCGTCAGCTTCCCCAATTTCGGCTACTGGAAGAACCGCCTGCAGATTCTTGGCGGCCGCATGCCGGTGTCGCGCGAGCTGCCCTATCAGTGGTACGACACACCCAATGTGCATCTGTGTACGCTGAACGATTTCGAACAGTTCTGTGCGCGCTACCAGATGCGCATCCTCGGCCGCCACGTGATGAGCAACGGCCATGACGTGCAGCTGCTGCCCAACCTGCTGGGCAGCACGGCGGTATATCGCTTCCGGCAGGATGTCTGAGAATGCTGAAGACCTTGTTCACCACCAAGACACCGAGACACCAAGAGCAAGCAGACAGTAACATTTCACCACGCCGCCTCTTCACAGGCATTGCATCCTGGCATTTGCATGAAGCGCGCTCTTGCCTGTGCCCCTGGGTCTGTGTGGTGGAAGATATTTAGATGACCATCTGGCAGCAGCTCTTCACCCGCCGCATGGCGATCTGCATCTTCACCGGCTTTGCCTCGGGGTTGCCGCTGTATCTGCTGCTCAACCTCGTGCCCGCCTGGCTGCGCACCGAAGGCGTGGACATCAAGACCATCGGCCTGTTTGCGCTGATCCAGTTTCCCTATACCTGGAAGTTCGTGTGGTCGCCGCTGCTCGACCGCTTTGTGTTGCCGTTGCTGGGGCGCCGGCGCGGCTGGATGCTGCTTACGCAGATTTGTTTACTAGTTGCTATCATCTGTTACGGCTTCGTTTCCACCAGCGGTTTACTCCCACCTAACGTAACTTGGGAACCATTATTTTTGGGCCTTAAGTATCCTGTCTTTGAGTGGCAGTCTGTCGTTGCTTTCCTTACCCACCCTATTACCGTCATCAGCTTCTTGCTGGCCTTTCTCTCCGCCACGCAGGACATCGCGCTGGATGCCTATCGCCGCGAGCTGCTGGCAGACCATGAGCTGGGGCTGGGCAACTCGGTGCATGTGAATGCCTATCGCATTGCCGGGCTGGTGCCAGGCTCGCTTTCGCTGATCCTCGCCGACCATCTGCCGTGGGCCACGGTGTTCCTCATCACCTCGCTGTTCATGTTGCCCGGTATCGCCATGACGCTGCTGGTAAGCGAGCCACACCGCGCCTCGCCACCCAGAACGCTGCGCGAGGCGGTGGTCGAGCCCTTCCATGAATTCATCACGCGCGAAGGCTTGCAGAGCGCGCTGCTGATCCTGGCCTTCCTGTTCTTCTACAAGCTGGGCGACAGCCTGTGTACCGCGTTGGCCACGCCGTTCTATCTGGACATGGGCTACAGCATGACTGACATCGGCGGTATCGCGAAAATTGTCGGGTTTTGGTCCCAGGTAATTGGCGGACTGCTGGGCGGCATCTGGATGTTGAAGATCGGCATCAACCGCGCACTGTGGCTGTTTGGGGTAGTGCAGATCATAGCCATCGTCGGCTTTGCCTGGCTCGCCACCAAGGGCCATCAGGACAGCATAGGTGCGGTGGAGCGCGTAAATCTGGCCTGGGTGATTGGGCTGGAAGCTTTCGGCGTGGGCGTGGGCACGGCGGCCTTTGTCGCCTTCATAGCACGCAGCACGCACCCCGCCTATACCGCCACGCAGTTCGCCCTGTTCACCAGCCTTGCCGCCGTGCCGCGCACCTTCGTCAACGCAACCTCCGGCTGGCTGGTGGAGGGGATGGGCTGGACCAGTTTTTTTGTGCTTTGCGTGGTACTGGCGTTGCCTGGGATGCTGCTGTTGCTCAAGGTAGCGCCGTGGCATGCAGGTACGTCTGCGCAACAGGAGTGATACATGGATGAACGTAGCCTGAAACGATTATTGATTACCCTGGCGGTGGCGATTGGCATCATCCTGCTCGCCAAATTCATGCTGACGCGAACCTATACAAATCTGAACAAGGCGGCTGCCGCCAGGCAACAGGCAGCAGCGCAACAACGGGCTGTGGCATCCCCGTTATCTGAGGCCCCGGCCATCGCGTTGCCTGCCTCGTCCCCTGACAATTCGACTATCGAGATTGCGCCTGCAAGCGCAGCTGTGGAAGGTTCCGGGCGCTAAGCTGTTGCAGCACTGTTTGACGGCCTACCCTGCAGACTATGCAGGCTCTGAAATTGATTCCACCGATCGCCACTAGCGTGCATGGTGTCCAAGCTTCTGCAGGGCAATGTTCCTGCTGCATCAGACTTTAAAAACGAGATGCTTGTACAGGTAAAAGCTTATTGCAGTCTGGCATGCGGTCGCCAATGTCACAGCCATCACCGGTGGCAAGCCGTTCTGCACGAGTATGAGATAGATTAGATAGTTCACCATCGCCATGGTAATTGCGGCAATGGCATAGCGCAGTGCCTCACTGGCTGAGCGAGTTGCCTTGACGCGGTAGGTGAAATAGCGGTTGGCCAACCAGGTAAATGTCATGGCAAGCACAATCGCTGGGACCCGAGCTACCCACGGTGGGATGCCTTGCCTTACCAGCAGGTAGGTCAGGCTTGCATCAATCACAAACCCCAAGCCCCCTATCAGCAAGAATCGCAGGAACATGTGCATCTTTTCCTACTTTCGCTTGCCGCTGACTGCCATGTACCAGAGGCGTTTTTGTTCCAGCCGCCCACGTGCAACGCTGTCCAGTATCAACCCGCATACCAAGAAAATGGCGGATAAAAGCACCATTCCTGTGACAAGGATGGCTGTCGGGAACCGGGGGACCAGGCCGGTTTCGAGATAGGTAAGTATCAGCGGCATTACCAACACAACAGCCATGACGGACAGCGCCGTAGCGAGTAACCCGAAAAATCGCGCAGGCCTGATTTCCTTGTAGAGGATCAATAACGTAACAAGAATCCGCATGGCGTCCCGCACTGTTCTAAGCTTGCTGACTGAGCCTTCTGCACGTGAACCGTAGTCGGTTGCGATCTCGGCGACAGGCAGACGAAGTTGGCTGGCATGAACCGACATTTCGGTTTCAATCTCGAATCCGCTGGAAACGGCGGGAAAACTTTTTACAAATCGACGGGAAAAAACCCGGTATCCGGAAAATATGTCATTGAAGCTGGGGCCGAACAATGTGCGATAGAGCTTGTTGAACAGACGATTGCCCGCCCCGTGATATTGCCTGTGGGCGTTTTCATATACATTCTTGCGGGTGCCCACAACCATGTCCAGATGCTCATCCAGCAGCCGCCTGACCATTTCAGGACTCTTTGACGCATCATAGGTCCCGTCCCCATCTGCCATCACGTAGACATCGGCCTCTACGTCCGAAAACATGCGCCTTACGACGTTGCCCTTGCCTGGCCAGCGCTCGGTTCGAACAACGGCGCCTGCCCGTCGCGCTTCCTCAACCGTGTTGTCGGTAGAGTTGTTGTCGTACACATAGATGGTTGCATCTGGCAATGAATCGCAGAAGTTCTTTACCACTTGCCTTATCGACAGGCCTTCGTTGTAGCACGGCAAGAGCACGGCAATGCGGTTCGGGTATGAATTGTCTTGGGTGTTATTCATGGTGGGCGTGGGATTGGCGGCGCTCGATAAGTGCGGATGCTGTACCTGCAGCCAGAATAATCAGGAAGGGCTCCAGCGGCAACCTGTAACGCAATGAGGCAATGGTTAGCGTGTGTAATAGCGTAAAGTAGGCAATCAAGAGATATATCGGCAGCAATGCACGCCAATATTGCCTGTTCAGCGCCAGTCCCAGCAATGACAATACCAGTACCGGACCGAATGACAAGGCGGCGATGGCGGCGCGGCCGCCTGAATTGTAGCCCTCGGCATTGGGCGTCACGCTCCAGTAGCGTTTGAATTTGCACCAGGCCAGTTCAAGGAAGCGGCGAGGATGGTGTGTGACAAAATCTCGCGCGGCCTTGGCATAGGCAGCTTGCTGGTCCAGCTCATTGGGAAGAGCGTTGATCCTGTCCACCACATTAATTTCTGAATCATGGCTCCAGTCGTTGCCGCCGCTGCGATTGGCAGCATTGTTGCCAAGATAGAAATTTGCTGCCGATGAAGTTGTGAAAGGTACGAATTCCTCAAACACTAGATAGTTGCGTACCCACCATGGGGCCAGGACCGCGCTGTAGACCGCAACGCCCACCACCAGGATAGCCAGCGATCTGGCTCTTCCATGGCCCCCGCTCCAGGCAACGATCGCCAGCAACAGCGGGGGCAGTAGCGCCAGGCTGGCTTTTGCATACGTGGCCAAGCCTGCCAATATCATGACTGCGATCAGCCACCAATCAACTCTGCAGCCTTTCTCGCGCCACGTATATAACGCTGCAAATGTCGCCAGCAGCAGCGTATTGAAGATCGTTTCACTTAGAGCTAAAGCTTGATAGAAGATCAGGAAAGGGTAGAGCGGTGTTATCGCTGCAGCGAGGAAGGCAGCTCTGTCGCCCGTGAAGATCTTTCTTGTCATTTGCCAAACCAGCCACGACTGGACCAGCAACAAGAATGATTGGGCTACGCGAATTGCCTGGATGAGCGCGGCCTCGCCCCCACCAACTGCTTGGTGCAACAGAGCAAAACACATTGAGGGCAATGGCATTTCCCACGCGTATCCACCGTTGGACATGAAATTGCCATTGCTCAGCCAATTGGCCGCACTTGCCAGGAAGCGCTTTTCGTCCGGAAAAAGCGTTGTAGCGGGAAAATAATATAAATCCACCCACCAGCATGCCAGCAGACTGACGACCCAAACCAGGCAAAGTTGAACCCTGACCGTTTTTTTTAACCACATTGTGTCCACCGCTTGGTTGCTGGAGTGAATCATTTGTTCGCCAGGGCATCAGGCGCCACGGCGCAGTTGCAGCCTTTCAATGTTGTCGAGTTATTCAGCGTAATCTACCAGCAACGGTGCGTGATCTGAAAAACGCTGTTCCTTGTAGATGCCCGTTGCCATTGCCTTGGCAGCGATGCCCGGGGTGGCAATCTGGTAGTCGATGCGCCAACCCACATCCTTGGCCCATGCCTGGCCGCGATTCGACCACCAGGTGTAGGCTTCCAGTTCCGGGTGCAGTTTGCGGAACACGTCCACGAAGCCGACTTCATCGAACAGCGCCGTAAGCCAGGCGCGCTCTTCCGGCAGGAAGCCAGAGTTTTTCTTGTTGCCGCGCCAGTTCTTCAGATCCTTTTCGGTATGGGCGATGTTCCAGTCGCCGCACAGCAGCACCTCGCGGCCGCTGGCTTTCAAATCGCGCAGGTGCGGCATGAAGGCCTCCATGAACTTGAATTTGACGGCCTGGCGCTCTTCGCCGCTCGAGCCGGAAGGCAGATAAAGCGAGACCACGCTGAGATTGCCGTATTGCGCCTCAAGGTAACGTCCCTCGCTGTCGAACTCGGGCTTGCCCAGGCCTTCAATGACGGCATCCGGCTTGCGCCTGCTGTAGATGCCCACGCCGCTATAACCTTTCTTCTCGGCATAGTGGAAATAGCCATGAAAACCCGCGGGCGCCAGCATGTCCGCCGTCATGTCGCCCGCTTGCGCCTTGAGCTCCTGCAGGCAGACGATATCAGCTCCCTGCTGCGCCAGCCAGGGCAGCAGGCCCTTGTTGAAGGCAGAACGGATACCGTTCAGGTTGATGCTGATCACGCGCACAAATGTTCTCCACGGACAAAGGGGGCCATTATAATGGTGGCATGATTGTTTCATGGGCCATTCACCATGCAGGCTTACCGTCAGGATTTCATCCGCTTTGCCATCCAGCAGAATGTGCTGCGCTTTGGCGAATTCAAGACCAAAGCGGGGCGCCTGTCCCCGTATTTTTTCAATTCCGGCCTGTTCCAGGACGGGGCTGCGCTGCATGAGCTGTGCCAGTTCTATGCGCAGGCTATCCTGGCGTCAGATGTGCCCTTCGACATGCTGTTTGGCCCGGCCTACAAGGGCATTCCGCTGGCCGCCGGCACCGCCATCGCACTGGCAGAGCAGGGGCGCAACGTGCCCTACTGCTTCAACCGCAAGGAAGCCAAGGATCACGGCGAAGGCGGAAATACGGTTGGCGCGAAACTGCAGGGCAGGGTGCTGATCATCGACGACGTCATTTCCGCCGGCACCTCGGTGCGCGAGTCGATTGAAATCATACGTTCGGCTGGCGCCACACCGTGTGCCGTAGTCATCGCGCTGGACCGCATGGAGCGCGGGCAGGGTGAACTGTCTGCCGCGCAGGAGGTCGAACGCATCCATGGCATCCCGGTCATTTCCATCGCAGCGCTGGATGATCTGCTGGGTTTTCTGAAAGGGCATGCAGAGTTGCAGCAATATCTGCCTGCAGTACAGGCTTATCGTGAACAATATGGAGTGAATCATGGTTAAACAGGGAATGATGGGTGCGGCACTGCTGGGTGCACTGGTGCTGGCGCCGGCGGTTGAAGCCAAACTGTTCAAATGGGTCGACAAGGAAGGCGTAACGCACTATGGCGAAACCATCCCTCCGGAATATGCCGACCGCGAAAGCCAGACGCTGAGCTCCAAGGGACAACTCAAACAGCGCAGCGAGAAAATCGACCCCGCAGAGCAGCGCAGCAAGCAGGAAGCCGAGGAAAAGAAAAAAGCCGAGCAAGCCGCATTGGCTGAACAAAAACGGCGAGACAGTGCGCTGCTCAACACCTACAGCAACGAGAAGGAGATTGATCTGGCGCGCGACCGCAGCATGCAGTTGCTGGATGCACGCGTGAACAGCTTTAGCACCATGCTCAAGTCCGCGCAGGAAACGGTGGATGCCAACCAGAAGGAAATGAAGGCGGCAACCCAGGGTGGCAAGAAGGCCCCGCAGTCCCTGGTGGACGATCTCGCCAATAGCGAGGCGCGCCTGGAGCGCTTGAAGAAGGACCTGGCGCAAAGCCAGCAGGAAGTTGCCAATGCGAAGGCACGCTTCGATGCCGACAAGGCACGCTACATTGAGCTGAAGGGCCCCAGCACCAAGAAGTAGGTGGTTGATGCAAAACAGCCTTCCAGGCCGGCGTGACGCCAACTGGAAGGCTGTTTTGCATTCAGGCACCTGGTGCGTAGCCGGGCGTAATCGTGACCCTCAGTTACCGGTTAAACGTCGCAAGGCTTCGCGATATTTGTCGGTGGTCTTCTGCAGCACATCGGCCGGCACGCGCGGAGCGGGTGCTTTCTTGTTCCAGCCGGAGGCTTCCAGCCAGTCGCGCACGAACTGCTTGTCGTAACTGGGCGGGTTGCTGCCCACCTTGTACTGATCGGCTGGCCAGAAACGCGATGAGTCGGGCGTCAGTGCCTCGTCGATCAGGTACAGCTTGCCGCTCGCATCCACACCGAATTCAAACTTGGTATCTGCAATGATGATGCCCCGGGTGGCCGCGTAATCCGCTGCCTCGGTGTACAACGCCAAGGTGGCCTTTTTTACCTCTTCGGCACGTGCGTCGCCCAGCAGCTTCCTGGCCTCTTCGAAGGAGATATTTTCGTCGTGTTCACCCACAGCGGCTTTGGTGGAGGGAGTAAACAGCGGCTGCGCCAGTTTCTGCGCCTCCTGCAGGCCGGGGGGCAGCTGGATGCCGCAGACCGCACCGGTTTTCTGGTAGTCCTTCCAGCCTGAGCCGACCAGATAGCCGCGTACGATGGCCTCAATGGGCAGAGGCTTGAGGCGTTTCACCACGAAGGAACGGCCCTTCACCTGCGCACGGTCTTCGTCGGTCTTTACCACGTCTTCCGGCGCAATGCCGGAGAGGTGGTTGGGAATGATGTGGCCCAGCTTGCTGAACCAGAAGTTGGACATGGCCGTCAGCACTTCTCCCTTGCCCGGAACGGGGTCATCCAGGATAACGTCGAAGGCGGACAGTCGGTCCGTCTGCACAATCAGCATGTGCTCGGCATCCACCTCATAGAGGTCGCGCACTTTGCCACGGTGCATGAATTTGAGACTGGTGAGTTTGGATTCGTGCAATGCGCTCATGTGTGTTTCTCGCTGTGACATTCGCGGCATGTGCCTGTGCCAGGCACACGCCCCGTGGAATTACGCGCCCTTGTGGTAGCTGACGACGCGCTCGACTTCGTTCTTGGAACCGAGGATCACTGGCACGCGTTGGTGCAGGCCGGAAGGTTGCAGTTCCATGATGCGCTCGCGGCCGGTCGAACTGGCGCCACCTGCCTGCTCGACGATGAAGGACATCGGATTGGCTTCGTACAACAAGCGCAGCTTGCCGGCCTTGCCGACTTCCTTGGTGTCGAACGGATACATGAAGATGCCGCCGCGGGTCAGGATACGGTGCACTTCGGCCACCATGGAGGCAACCCAGCGCATGTTGAAGTTCTTCTCGCGGCCGCCGTCCTTGCCCTTCATGCACTCGTCGATATAGCGCTTGACCGGAGCTTCCCAGTAACGCTGGTTGGACATGTTGATGGCGAATTCCTGGGTGTCTGCGGGAATCGTCATGTTGGGGTGGGTCAGCATGAATTCGCCGATGTCGCGATCCAGAGTGAAGCCATTCACGCCGTGACCGGTGGTGATCACCAGCATGGTGGCGGGGCCGTACAGGGCATAGCCGGCGCAAACCTGCTTGGTGCCAGGCTGCAGGAAGTCGACCGCGGTCGGGTTGGCCACGCCTTCAGGCGCGCGCAGGATCGAGAAGATGGTGCCGACGGAGATGTTCACGTCGATGTTGGAAGAGCCATCCAGCGGGTCAAAAGTGAGCAGGTACTTGCCCTTGGGGAATTGCGCGGGGATCGGGTAGATGTCGTCCATCTCTTCCGATGCCATGCCGGCCAGGTGGCCAGCCCACTCGTTGGACTTGATGAAGATCTCGTTGGTGATCACGTCCAGCTTCTTCTGGGTTTCGCCTTGCACGTTCTCACTGCCTGCGCTGCCCAGCACGCCGATCAGCGCGCCCTTGTTGACCGCGTGCGCGATCTGTTTGCACGCCACCTCGATGTCGCTCAGCAGGCCGGAGAAATCACCACTGGCGCCGGGTACACGGCGTTGTTCTTCGATAATGAACTGCACCAAACTCTTGCTCATCTTGCTATTTCCTTTAATTAAAATTTTGCAAAGCCGTTAATTTTACCTGTTTTTGCGTTCGCTCTCCACGTCCTGTGACCCTTACTTCACCAGGGACATGAACAATTGCGGCAAACGCTCCGGCAAACGGGCGATATTGTCGATGACGGTGTACTTGCTGCCGAAGATGTCGGCCACGTATTCATCCGCCTTGGGGTCGAGGTTGATGCAGTAGGTGTAGATGCCTTCCTGATCCATCTCGCGCACCGCCATGCGCGCATCTTCGATCAGCAGGCGTGCGTCGCTGACGTCGATATCCGCGGGCTCGCCATCGGTCAGCACCAGCAGCAGCTTCTTGTCGGCCTTCTGGTGCGACAGGTAATGGCCGGCATGACGGATGGCCGCACCCATGCGCGTGGAGAAATCCGCCTCCATGCTGGCCAGCCTGGCCTTGACCTCGTCGCCCCAGTGTTCCTTGTAGCCCTTGAAGTGCCAGAAGCGCACGTTGTGACGTGTATCCGAGTGGAAGCCGCCGATCGCCAGCGGGTCGTTCATCTGCTCAACCGCCCACGCCAGCAGCGACACGGCCTCCTGGCTGATTTCCAGCTTGGTCTGGTTGCAGCCTTCCGGCACGTCGCCCAGCGACGCGGACAGGTCGAGCAGCAGCGACACGGCCACGCTGCGGCCGTCGTGGCGATGGCTCATATTGATGCGCAGGTCTGGCTGGCTGCCACTCTTCAGATCGATCAGCGAACGCAGGGCGATATCGAGGTCGAGCTCGGCGCCTTCTTCCTGATAGCGAATGCGCACCTTGTTCTGCGGCTTGAGCATGTCGATGATCTTCTGCAGGCGCTTGGCCAGCGCCTTGTGCTTGGACAGCAGCTGATCGATCCTGGTGGCGTTGCCCTTGGGCTGCAGATGTTCGTATACGCTGACCCAGTCCGGACGATAATGCTCCACGCCGTAGTCCCATTCCGGATACAGGCGCGGCGGCACCCTGAATTCATCTTCCTTCTCCTCGGGCGTGCGTTTGCGCTCCTCGAATACCTCTTCGTCACCTTCTTCGATGAATTTCCACATCAGCCGGTTGTCGTCGCGGTAGTCGACCACGGTATCGTCGAAGTGGATGGTGCCGGCCGAGTCACTGGCTTCCTTGGTTTCGGCAATAAAGCGCACCCCAAGCAGCTGGATGTCTGCGGTGGTGGTATTGCCGCGTGCCATCAGCTCGTTGAACAAGGCAACGTACTTGAGGATGACCGTGTGCTGATATCCATGTTTCGGGTCGAGCAAGGCTCGTGACAGCATGGTCAGGCGATGTCGGATGTAGGAGACACCGTCCTTCTTCTCGAGGTCTTCCTGCGGCGCGGGGTGCAGCTTGCACCACAGCGAACGCAAGCCCGGATACTGCTGCATGGCCAGGTACTCCACGCGCGAGTCTTCGAAGATCTCCACCGACATGCGCTGGAAGGGGCTGAGGTTGTCGGCCACCAGGCTGCTGGACCAGCGGCGATGCGCACTGATGTGTGCCAGCAGTGCGCGGTAGCGGTCTATGCCCTTGACAACGATGCCGCCCATTTGTGCCGCCTTTGCCTGGCCCGCACACGGTGGCGCCGGGAGTGTCAGGTCGTCGTAGACATCCGGCAGGTGGATGCCCTGCTTGTTCAGGTATGGAACCGGTTTTCTCAGTTCGTCAAACGCGAGCGAATAGGGCAGCAGATTCACGTCGCCCTGCCACAGGGCGCGCAGATACATATCGAGTTTGCGTTCATGCTCTACAAACAGCGTGCCGTGGCGCTCGCGCTGCATGATGGCGCGGCTGTCTGCCGATTTGAGCTGGAAATATTCCTGCTGTCGGTCTGGATCATTGGGGTAGGCGAGGATGCCGTAATCCACCCAGTTTTTAATTCCCGCCAGCGACAACTGACCGAACAGGTGCGCCATGCTGTCCAGAAAATCCGGCAGGCAGGGGCTGGTGTACATGCTGTCGATGCCGTGCACCTTGGGGCTGGTGCGCACGGCAGTGTCCACCACCAATTGCAGGTAGTCGGTGAACAGCTCGCGGCTTTCCAGGGCGCGCGCCGCGGACGAAAGCGTCTGCAGGAAGTTGGGGACCGCTTTGCTGTTGGGAGACTTGGCCAGGGTGCGCGTAAAGGCGACCACTTCCTCTATCACTCCTTGGCCCAATTGCCCGGCCACCTGCGGCATTTCTTCCAGATACACCAGCACCGGCTCTTCGCCACGTCCGGTGCGATTGATGGCATTCGCCCCCTCGATGTAGGCACGTATGCCTTCCTCGCTCAGATGCTTGCGAGCGTCGGCAATGCAATCGTCAAATACGCTCTGCACGCGCTTGAAATTGCATTGCAGCATCTGGCGCTCTTCTGTCGTGGCTGTCATCTCGCCTCCGCTTTGATCTCGGTATGTCAGTCGGCAAACACGTTGTCGATGGCGTTATCCAGCGTGTCGCGGATGTCGGCGTCATCGGTGATGGGGCGTACCAGCGCCATGCGGCAGGCGTCTCGCGCCGGGATGCCTTCCTTCATCAGGGTGGCAGCGTATACCAGCAGGCGCGTGGAAATGCCCTCATCCAGGCCGTGGCCCTTGAGCTTGCGCGCCGCTTCGCCGATCTTGACCAGCTTGGCCGCCACGTCCTCGCCGATGCCGGTTTCCCTGGCCACGATGCCGGTTTCCACGCTGGCCTTGGCGTAATCGAATTCCATGCCGGCAAAGCGTTGTTTGGTGGATTGCTTCAGATCCTTCATCAGGTTCTGGTAGCCGGGGTTGTAGGAGATGACCAGCTGGAAATCCTTGTGTGCTTCCACCAGCTCGCCTTTCTTGTCCAACGGCAGCGTGCGACGATGGTCGGTGAGCGGGTGGATCACCACGGTGGTGTCCTGGCGCGCCTCGACGATTTCATCCAGATAACAGATGGCACCATGGCGTGCTGCCTGCGTCAACGGGCCATCGACCCAGCGCGTGCCGTTGGCGTCCAGCAGGTAGCGCCCCACCAGGTCGGAGGCGGTCATGTCTTCGTTGCAGGCCACGGTGACCAGCGGCTTGTTCAGCTTCCATGCCATGTATTCGACGAAGCGCGATTTGCCGCAGCCAGTAGGGCCCTTGAGCATCACGGGCAGGCGCGCCTTGTAGGCCGCCTCATACAGCGCAACCTCGTTGCTCTGTGGCTGATAGAACGGCTCTTTGCTGATCTGGTATTGCTTGATATCAAACTGAGTAGTCATAGCTTTTCCTCACGGGTTTGAACAGAAAAAAAGCCCCTGCAAGTATTCGGCAGGGGCTTTTTGTGAAACGACCGAACGTTCGATTTACTTGTGAACGCCCAGTTTCTGACGCCAGCCTGGATACAGCTTGTCCGCATCTTTCGGGAACGATTCGAATGCGCGGGCGAATTCCTTGTGTGTCTTCGCGTATTCGATCGGGTCTGCGCCGGATTTCCAGCACTCGTACGACTGACGCAGGGAGATCGCGCCAGCAGCCGGGCTGTCGATATGGCCGTAAGAACCGCCGCCGGAAGTGTTGATCACGTTGCCGTGGCCCAGGTTCTGGAAGAAGCCTGGCAGACGCAGCGCGTTCATACCGCCGGAGATGATCGGAGTAGTCGGCTTCATGCCGTACCACTTCTGGAAGTACACCGGACCTTGGCACTCGTCACGCTCGATCATGTAGGCGATGTTCTTGTCATCAGCCTCGCCTTCCATCTTGCCGTAGCCCATGGTACCTACGTGGATACCAGAAGCGCCTTGCAGACGGCTCATCTTGGCCAGCACGAATGCAGTGTAACCGCGCTTGGCAGATGGAGATGTCACGGCGCCGTGGCCAGCGCGGTGGTAGTGCAGGTACTGGCCGGGGTATTGACGACGTGCAGTGGTCACCATGCCGGGGCCGCCGACGTAACCGTCAACCAGGAAGGCCAATTTGTCGGCATCGGGACCGAACACTTCGAGCGCAAAATCAGCGCGGGCACACATTTCGTAGTGATCATCGGCAGTGATGTTCATGGAGAACAGCTTGGCCTGGCCAGTCTCGTCCTGGGCGCGCTTCATGGCGTCATAGACCAGAGGGATTACTTTCTTGACTGGAGCGAAGACCTGGTTGCCTTGTGGCTCGTCGTTCTTGATGAAGTCGCCACCCAGCCAGAACTGGTAAGCAGCGTTGGCGAACGGCTCGGGACGCAGACCCAGCTTGGGCTTGATGATGGTACCAGCGATGTAACCGCCGTTCTGTACCGGGCGACCCAGAATGCGCCACAGGTTGGAGATGTCAGTAGCGGGACCGTCGAACATCTGTACCACGCGCTCAGGCACGTAGAAGTCGATCATCTTGGCGTGCTCGATGTCGCCCATGCCCTGGTTGTTACCGATAGCCAGGGTCAGGAAGGAAACCAGCATGAAACGGCCGTCAGTGACGTTGCGATCGAACAGCTCGATCGGGTACGCGATGCGCATGTCTTCGCTGGCTTCGTCGATGTAATACACCAGAGCGTCAACACCTTTGGTGAAGTCGTCAGTTGTGGAAACCTCAACGTTGGTGCCTGTGGAAGACTCGGCTGCGAAGTGTGCAGCTGCTTCCAGGTAGCCGTAGCCGGCCTTGGGCTTCATTTTGTAGGCAACCAGAATGTGCTTGCCGTTCTTGATGAGATCGGCCTCTTTCAGGTCGAGATTTGCATAACGTGCTGACTGATCCATGTTTTCTCCAGTGTTAAGACAGTGTTAATTGAACCGGCACGCACTATAGAGGGGGAGAGTTATAAATAACAGTCAATGTTTTTTATTTCATGTATAAGAAATTCTTATGGCTTGGTATAATGGCCCCATGCTTCATCTGACTTTACGCCAGCTCCAGGTATTTGCAGCCGTTGCCCGGCATTTGAGCCACTCGCGTGCGGCGCAGGAGCTGTATCTGAGCCAGCCCGCCGTATCCATGCAAATAAAGCAGCTTGAGCAGAGTGTGGGCTTACCCCTGTTCGAGCAGGTGGGCAAACAGCTGCACCTGACGGAGGCGGGCCAGGAAATGCTGCACTACAGCCTGAACATCGGGCAGCAACTGGAAGAGATGGAAGCGGTCTTCAATGAAATGAAGGGGCTGGAGCGGGGGCGGCTAAACATTTCGGTAGTTAGTACGGCCAACTACTTCATGCCGCAGTTGCTGGCCAAATTCATCCAGTTGCACCCCAAGATTTCCGTCAGCCTGCACGTAGCCAACCGCGATGCGGTGATGCGCCAGTTGACCGAAAACACCGTCGATTTGGCCATCATGGGGCAGCCGCCGCAAGGTGCGGACATGGTTGCGCAGGTGTTCATGCAGAACCCGATCGTCGTGATTGCCTCACCGATTCATCCGCTCGCACAAGCGCGCGGCATCAAGGCGCAACGCTTGGGAGAGGAGTATTTCCTGTTGCGTGAGCAAGGCTCTGGCACCCGGGATGTGGCTGAGCGCTTTTTCCTGAGCCATCAGGTTCCTTTGCCGCGCAACATGGAAATGGAAAGCAATGAGGCGATCAAGCAGTCGGTCCAGGCAGGCATGGGGCTCGGCATTATCTCGCGCCACGGTATTGACTTGGAGCTGGAGACCAAGCGTCTTGTCGTCCTCGATGTAGAGCACTTTCCCATTGTTCGCCAGTGGTACATCGTGCACCGCAAGCATAAGCGCCTTTCGTCTGCCGCCCAGGCTTTCAGGAGATTCCTGCTCGCGCAGGCCGAGCTTTGAGGCGAAAAAAAAAGCGACCCGCAGGTCGCTTTTTTCCCGATGGATCGGGGTGTTACTTCACGATCGCCTTCAGTTCGCCCTTGGCATAGCGGGACGCCATGCTGTCCAAGGAAATCGGCTTGATCTTGCCAGCCATGCCAGCCGAGCCAAAGGCTTCGTAGCGTGCCTTGCAGATCGCACGCATGGCTTTGGTGGTCTCAGCCAGGAATTTGCGTGGGTCGAAGTCTTTTGGATTTTCGGACAGGTAACGACGTGTTGCGCCGGTGGAAGCCATGCGCAGGTCGGTGTCGATGTTTACCTTGCGCACGCCGTGCTTGATGCCTTCAACGATCTCGGATACCGGCACGCCGTAAGTCTGGGGCATCGCGCCGCCGAACTTGTTGATCACTTCCAGCCACTCTTGCGGCACGGAGGAGGAACCATGCATTACCAGGTGGGTGTTGGGAATGCGTGCGTGGATTTCCTTGATGCGGCTGATGGCCAATGTGTCGCCTGTGGGCGGCTTGGTAAACTTGTAGGCGCCGTGCGAGGTACCGATCGCGATAGCCAGTGCGTCAACTTGGGTGGCCTTGACGAATTCGGCGGCTTCATTGGGGTCGGTGAGCAGCTGGTCGTGGCTCAGCACGCCTTCGGCGCCGTGGCCGTCTTCCTTCTCGCCATGGCCGGATTCGAGAGAACCCAGGCAGCCCAGCTCGCCTTCAACGGATACGCCCACTGCGTGGGACATCTCAACCACACTGCGTGTTACGTTGACGTTGTAGTCGAATGTGGAAGGTGTCTTGCCGTCCGTCATCAGCGAGCCATCCATCATCACGCTGGAGAAGCCGGATTTGATCGCGTTGATACATACGGCTGGCGAGGCGCCGTGATCCTGATGCATGACAACGGGAATATGCGGGTACATTTCCACTGCGGCTTCAATCAGATGGCGCAGGAAGGGTTCACCGGCATATTTACGCGCGCCAGCGGAGCCTTGCATGATCACGGGGCTGTTGCATTCATCAGCCGCTTCCATAATGGCCTTGACCTGTTCCAGGTTGTTCACGTTGAACGCTGGCAGGCCGTAGCCGTTTTCTGCTGCATGGTCCAGCAGCTGACGCAATGATACGAGAGCCATTTTTATCCCTTCCAAATAACGAATTAAAATTCAATCAACAAAATCAAACTGCGAGTTTACGAGTAAACGCAGACTGGATTCAACCCTCTACTCAGCGCGGTGATCGCCCACCTTGACGATTTTCATGGTGTTGGTGTGGCCGCTCTTGCCTATCGCCTCACCGATGGTCATCACGATCATGTCGCCGTCCTTTACCAGCCCCAGGCGCACCAATTCGTCTTCCGCTGCGCGCAGTACCTCTGACGGGAAGGAAGAGGTCAGGTTGAACGCAATCGGGTGCACACCACTGAACAGGGTAACTTTACTCAGAGTGGCCTGGATGGGTGTCAACGCGAAGATGGGCACACCTGCGTTCATGCGCGACATCCACAGGGTGGTCGAGCCAGACTGGGTCAGCGAGACAATTGCCTTCACCTTGAAGTGAGACGCGGCATACAGGGCGGACATCGCGATCGACTGGTCGATGCGCGAGAACTTGGTATGCGTCATGCGACGTTCGATCGCGTTTTCCTCGATTTCCTGTTCCGCCTTCAGACAGATGCGCTCCATGGCCTCGATGGTTTCGACCGGGTAATCGCCGACAGCGGTTTCCGCGGAGAGCATCACCGCATCGGTGCCATCCAGTACCGCATTGGCGACGTCCGACACTTCGGCGCGGGTTGGAATCGGGTTGGTGATCATCGATTCCATCATCTGCGTGGCGGTAATCACCAGCTTGTTGCGCGCACGCGCCATGCGGATCATGCGCTTCTGCAAGCCGGGAACTGCAGCATCGCCCACCTCAACCGACAGGTCGCCACGTGCTACCATGATGGCGTCAGACGCCTCAATGATGTCACCCAGCACCGGGATGGCTTCCGCGCGTTCAATTTTTGCCATCAGCAGGCTCTTGCCGCCAGCCTCATGCATCAGCGTACGCGCGAGCTTCATGTCGTCTGCCGAACGCGGGAAGGAAACCGCCAGGTAGTCCGCCTTGATCAAGGCAGCCGTCTTGATGTCTTCCTTGTCCTTGTCGGTCAGTGCGGGTGCCGTCAGGCCACCACCCTTGCGGTTGATGCCCTTGTTGTTGGACAGTACGCCACCGCGCACCACCTTGCAGACAACTTCCTGTCCACGCACTTCGCTAACATCGAATTCCAGCATGCCGTCGTTGAGCAGCAGCACGGAGCCCTTGGTGACGTCCTTGGGCAGCTCCTTGTAATCCAGGCCCACACGCTCCTGGTTCCCCAGGCCATCCCACGCTGCGTCCAGGATGAATGTATCGCCGGGATTCAGGGTGATCTTGTCGTTCTCGAATTTGCGCACGCGGATCTTGGGACCTTGCAGGTCTGCCAGAATACCGACTGTGCGACCACACGCCTTGGCGGCAGCACGAACGGTCTCTGCGCGCTTCATGTGGTCTTGCGCTGTGCCATGGGAAAAGTTCATGCGCACCAAATCAACCCCGGCAGCAATCATTTTTTCGAGCACTTGCGGACTGCTGCTCGCCGGTCCCAGGGTTGCAACTATTTTTGTTCTACGTAGCATTTTTGTTTTCAATTATTCCTGCAGCGATGGCTGCAGGGTGTAGGTTACTTGGCCGCGCGTTGTTCGAGAATTTCCACCGCAGGCAACTTCTTGCCTTCGAGGTACTCAAGGAATGCACCACCGGCTGTGGAAATGTAGGACACCTTGTCATAGATGTCGTACTTCTGGATCGCCGCAATGGTGTCGCCGCCGCCAGCCAGGGTAAACGCCTTGGTGGTTGCAATGGCTTCGGCAATTTTCTTGGTGCCGTCACCGAACTGGTCAAATTCGAATACGCCTACCGGGCCGTTCCATACCACGGTGCCGGCCTTCATGATGATATCCACCAGCTCTTGTGCGCTCTTCGGACCGATGTCGAAAATCATGTCGTCGTCAGCGACCGCACCCGCATCTTTCAGCACTGCTGGCTCGTTGGCGTCGAATTTCTTTCCGCACACCACATCCACTGCGATGGGGATGGTTGCGCCACGCTTGGTCATTTTTTGCATAAGGCTCTGCGCGGTCGGCACGAGGTCGTCTTCGCACAGTGACTTGCCCACCTGCTTGCCGGATGCCTTGAGGAAGGTATTGGCAATGCCGCCGCCCACCACCAGCTGGTCGCACTTTTCCGACAGCGCTTCGAGCACGGTCAGCTTGGTGGATACCTTGGAACCACCGACGATGGCTACCATCGGACGGGCCGGGTTGGCCAGTGCCTTGCCCAGCGCATCGAGTTCTTCAGTCAGCAGGATGCCGGCGCAAGCTGTAGGTGCAAATTTCGCCACGCCGTGTGTGGAAGCTTCAGCACGATGTGCGGTACCGAAAGCGTCCATCACGAATACGTCACACAGTGCTGCATATTTCTTGGAAGTCTCGTCCAGGCTCTTCTTCTCGCCTTTGTTGAAACGGCAGTTTTCCAGCAGCACCAGTTCGCCTGGAGCCACTTCAAAGCCGCCATCCACCCAGTCCTTGATCAGGCGCACAGGCTTGCCCAGCTTGGAAGAAATGGTATCGGCAACCGGCTTGAGCGAGTTTTCCTCGGAGTAAACGCCTTCTTCCGGACGGCCGAGGTGAGAAGTCACCATCACGCGTGCACCGGCTTTCAGCGCGTGGTTGATGGTGGCCATGGATGCGGTGATGCGTGCGTCGGAGGTTACCTTGCCATCCTTGACAGGCACGTTGAGGTCGGCACGGATCAGGACACGTTTGCCCTTCAGATCCAGATCGGTCATTTTGATAACGGACATGTTGATTCCTTTGAACAGACAAAAGCAAAGGGCTGGCAGAAGCCAGCCCGAGGTTCAATCAATTACTTGGCTACGTGCTGAACCATGCGCAGCATGTTGCAGGTATAGCCGTATTCGTTGTCATACCAGGACACGACTTTAACAAAGGTGCTGTCCAGTGCGATGCCGGCTTCGGCGTCGAAGGTAGAAGGAGCGCTGTTGCCCACGAAGTCGGTGGAGACCACTTTCTCGTCGGTATAGCCCAGCACGCCTTTGAGTTCGCCTTCGGAGGCCTTCTTCATGGCAGCGCAGATCTGCTCGTAGGTGGCTTCCTTGTTCAGTTCAACAGTCAGGTCAACCACGGAAACGTCGGAAGTCGGCACACGGAACGCCATGCCTGTCAGCTTCTTGTTCAGCTCTGGAATGACCTTGCCCACGGCCTTGGCTGCACCAGTGGAAGAAGGAATGATGTTTTCCAGAATGCCGCGGCCACCGCGCCAGTCTTTGCTGGATGGGCCGTCAACCGTTTTCTGAGTTGCGGTTGCAGCGTGCACGGTGGACATCAGGCCGCGCTTGATGCCGAAGTTGTCATGCAACACCTTGGCAACGGGTGCCAGGCAGTTTGTTGTGCAGGAAGCGGCGGACACGATGGCCTGTCCAGCATAGGTTGTGTGGTTCACGCCGTACACGAACATCGGTGTGTCGTCCTTGGAGGGAGCAGACTGAACAACCTTCTTGGCGCCTGCCTTGATGTGTGCCTGGCAGGATTCAGTAGTCAGGAAGAAACCGGTGCAGTCGATAACGATGTCAGCGCCTACTTCGTTCCACTTCAGGTTGGCTGGATCGCGTTCGGCTGTCAGGCGAATTTTCTTGCCGTTGACAACCATGTTGCCGCCTTCAACCTTGACTTCGCCGTTGAAGCGACCGTGCACAGAGTCAAATTTCAACATGTAAGCGAGGTACTCGGGCTCGAGCAGGTCATTGATCGCCACGATCTCGATGTCTTTGAAGTCTTTCGCTACAGCGCGGAATACCATGCGGCCGATACGACCAAAACCATTGATACCAACTTTGATTGCCATTTTTCTCTCCAGTCTTAGATTAAATTCAGAATTCGTTGCGAACAGGCATCCTGATACGGTTTCAGGATGCCTCCCGATTCGTTACAGAACGCCTTTGACAGTCTTGACGACGTTGTCGACTGTGAAGCCGAAGTGCTTGAACAGCTCGCCAGCCGGTGCAGACTCACCGAAGCAGTCCATACCAACCACAGCACCTTCCAGACCCACGTATTTGTGCCAGAAGCCGGTCACACCCGCTTCTACTGCCACGCGCTTGGTACCCTTGGGCAATACGCTGTCCTTGTAGGCCTGGTCCTGACGATCGAACACGTTGGTCGACGGCATGGATACCACGCGCACATGGACGCCTTCCTGAGCCAGGGCTTTTTGAGCATCCATGGCCAAAGCGACTTCGGAGCCTGTTGCAATGATGACCGCCTGCGGCTTGCCGTTGGCAGCGTCAGACAGCACATAACCACCCTTGCGGATGTTGGCGATCTGTGCGGCATCGCGCTTCTGGAATGCCAGGTTCTGGCGGCTGAAAATCAGCGAAGACGGGCCGGTCTTGCGCTCAACTGCAGAAATCCAGGAAGCAGCCGATTCAACGGTGTCGCACGGACGCCATACATCCATGTTGGGAATGTAGCGCAAGGTAGTGGTTTGCTCGACTGGCTGATGGGTAGGACCATCCTCGCCCAGACCGATGGAGTCATGCGTGTATACATAAATCACGCGCTGCTTCATCAGCGCGGACATGCGCAGCGCATTGCGTGCATATTCCGAGAACATCAGGAAGGTGCCGCCGAATGGCAGCAGGCCGCCGTGCAGCGCCATGCCGTTCATGATGTGGGACATGCCGAACTCGCGTACGCCGTAGCTGATGTAGTTGCCAGGCTTCTTGCCGCTCACGTGGTGTGCGCCTGTCCAGTTGGTCAGATTGGAACCGGTCAGGTCAGCAGAGCCGCCGAGGAATTCCGGCAGCGCAGGTACCAGGGCGTTGATCGCGTTCTGCGATGCCTTGCGGGTGGCGATGGTTTCTGCCTTGTCGTTGATCTGCTTCATCACCTGCTCGGCGTGTTGCGCCCAGTTTGCAGGCAGATCGCCCTTCATGCGACGCTCGAATTCAGCCGCCTCTTCCGGGTACTTGGCACGATATTCGGCGAATGTGTTATTCCACAGTTTTTCCAGCCCGGCACCCTTGGTACGCGCATCCCATGCCTGGTATACGTGAGCAGGAATTTCAAAGGGAGGGTAGTTCCAGCCGATATGTGCGCGAGTCGCTGCAACTTCCGCGTCACCCAGGGCCGCACCGTGCACGTCGTGGGTGCCTTCCTTGTTGGGGGAGCCTGCGCCGATGATGGTCTTGCAGCAGATCAGCGAGGGCTTGTCGGTAACTGCCTTGGCAGCCTTGACCGCCGCGTCGATTGCGACAGGGTCGTGGCCTTCCACGTCTGCAATGACATGCCAGCCGTAGGCTTCGAAACGCTTCGGCGTATCGTCGGTATACCAGCCATCAATGTGGCCGTCGATGGAGATATTGTTGTCGTCCCAGAAGGCGATCAGCTTGCCCAGACCCCAGGTACCTGCCAAGGCGCAAGCTTCGTGGGAGATGCCCTCCATCATGCAACCGTCACCCATAAATACGTAGGTGTAGTGGTTGACGATGTCGAAGCCGGGGCGGTTGAATTCGTTGGCCAGCAGTTTTTCCGCCATGGCCATGCCCACCGCATTGGTGATGCCCTGACCCAACGGACCGGTGGTAGTTTCGACGCCGACGGTATAGCCGTATTCGGGGTGCCCAGGAGTCTTGGAGTGCATCTGGCGGAAGCGCTTGATTTCTTCCATCGGCAGATCGTAGCCGCTCAGGTGCAGCAGCGCATAGATCAGCATTGAGCCATGGCCGTTGGATTGTACGAAGCGATCGCGGTCAGCCCATTTCGGGTTGGCCGGGTTGTGGCGCAGATGGTGGTTCCACAGGACTTCGGCAATTTCTGCCATGCCCATCGGGGCGCCTGGATGGCCGGAGTTGGCCTTTTGTACGGCATCTATCGCTAAAGCGCGAATTGCACCAGTTGTGTCGTTGTACTTTGGGGGTTTGACGTTTCGCGCCGCAGCCATTTTTCAGCCTCCTAAAAACTTCCCGGTTGGGTTAGATTATTTTTTGCATCACAAGTGGTCAATTATGCCGCAGCGGCCCAGTTAGGGCAACTGCGGTCAATTGCGTGCAAAATGGATTGATCTAGGCAACTACCTGCAAGGTCAAATTTCGGTTAAATCGCGTCATTCTTGCTCTTTTTTGGGCATTTTTATCCCCAGTTGCTTCAGTTTGCGGTACAAATGGGTGCGCTCGATGCCAATGTTGTCCGCCACCCGCGAAACATTGCCATTTTCCTTGGACATCTGGTAGCTGAAGTACACGCTTTCGAATTGCTCCCTCGCCTCGCGCAATGGCAGGTCAAGCGACAGATTGAGTGAAGGCAAAACAGGCTCTGCCGTGGCACCTTGCTCCGCTGCCACGTCGGCTGTCTTGACCGATAGGGCGCCCTGCCGGATTACCTTGGCAACGGTGCTGAGCAGTTTCTGCAAGGCAATGGGCTTTTCCAGAAAATCCACGGCGCCGATGCGGGTTGCCTCCAGTGCTGTTTCAATCGTGCCATGCCCTGACATCATGACCACCGGCATGGTCAGCAATCCCGCATCGACCCACTCCTTGAGCAGGGTGAGCCCATCGGTGTCGGGCATCCAGATATCCAGCAGGACGAGGTCGGGTGCATGTCTTGCCCGGAAGTCCCGCGCTTGCTGCGCATTTTCTGCAAGCTCTATCTGATAGCCCTCGTCAAACAGAATTTCCGAAAGCAACTCGCGGATGCCAATCTCGTCGTCCACTACCAGTATTTGTTTGGCTGTCATTTACTCACCTCTATGCCGCAGCCAGCGGCAAAATGATGCTCACGCACGTGCCACCGCCCTCTCTGTTCTCGATGTGAATCGATCCACTGTGCTCTTCCACAATCTTTTTCACGATGGGCAGTCCTAGCCCGGTACCTTTGCTCTTGGTTGTCATATAGGGCTCGAATGCCCTTGCCAGCACTTGTTCCGGGAAACCTGTTCCCCTGTCCAGCACGCTCATCCTGAAATTACCCGCAATATTCTCGGTATGCAGGATGATTTCCTTATCTTCTGTGTGCTGCATCGCGTCGTGTGCGTTGTGCAGCAGGTTGTGGATGACCTGGCGCAAACGCGTTGCGTCGCCATTGATCAGTACCTGTTCGGCTTCGAGTCGTTGTGTGATGGGGCTGCTGTTGGCCTCGTACAGCCCCAGTACCTCGTGCAATAGCTGGTGCATGTCCAGTGCCATCAGCTTGGCGGCTGGTGCACGAGCATAATCTGCAAACTCGGTCACCATATTCTTCATGGCTGCCACTTGGCTGACTATGGTCTGTGTTGCCCGGTGCAACATGCGTGCTTCTGTTTCCTGCAATTTGTCGCTCAACTTGTACTGAAGCCGCTCGGCCGACAACTGTATCGGGGTAAGCGGATTCTTGATTTCGTGCGCCAATCGGCGTGCCACTTCACCCCACGCCGCCTGGCGTTCGGCCTGGAGCAAATGGCTGATGTCGTCAAACACGACAACGAATCCCGCTTCGGCCGTGGAGGAGAGCCGGGTCCCGCGCAACAGCAAAATCTGCGTCCCGTTCTTGCTCAGCCGCTCGATCTGGCGCTGCCATTCGATCTGGCTGGCATCACCAAACGCTTGCAGGATTTCCTCAATGAATGTCCTCAGCAACACATGCTGTTCCGCAATGAGAGTAAGCGCCGTACCACGCATGTCCATCAAATTTACGCTCAGGATCTGCCCCGCGCTGGGATTGGCCGAGCGCAGACGGAATTTTTCGTCCACCACCAGCACGCCGGATGACAGATGGGTCAGCACGCTTTCGAGATACGCCTTGGATTTTTCCACTTGCCGTTGTTGCCATTCACTCAACTTCTTGGCATCAGAAAGCTGCGCAGTCATCTGATTGAACAGGCCGGTCAAGGCGCCGAGCTCATCCGTGCTTTGTATCGGATATTTGCCGCTAAAATTGCCTTGTGCCACGGCTCGCGTGCCTTCGGCCAAGGCTTCCAGCGGTTGGCTCAGGCGTGCGCTCAGGAAGAATGCCGCTGAGACTGCACTGAGCAACACGATCAGCAGCGACAGAGTCAGCGCTATGCCATACAGTCGCTTCAAGCCTACACGCGCGATCGTCAACTCCTGATAGTCGCGATAGACGGATTGCACCGTCTCGGCATCCTCTGCAACCTTCTGGGGGACCGGTTGAACCAGCTGCAGCACGTTCATCGATCCTTGTGGTGATGAGCTCTTCACGCTTAGCAGAACGCGCAGAATCAGGCTGTCGTCCGGCAGCGTGTCGACTGCGCTGTAAAAGCCGTTTTGACGCGCCTGCTGCAGTGCTCTTGCGTCCGGCATCGTTGGCCTTTGTTTGCTGCTTGTGGCCGCACCAATCAATTCGCCGTTGGCGTCGATCAGGGCAACTTCCTGAGCGGCGCTCCGATCAATGATCCGGTTCAATAGCTCGTTGCGTTCAGCGGTGTTTTGGGCTGGCAGCAATTGTGCAGCGAACTGTGCCTTCTTTTGCAGTTCGTGCAAGCCGTTGTCAAGTGAAGTTCGCCCGAGGTTCAAGCCGCCTTCCAGCGCTTTTTCTACCCGCACGTCAAACCAGGATTCAATGCTTTTGTCCAGGAACTGCACTGAGACGGCATATACCAGCAATCCGGGAAACACGGCGATCAGGGAGAAGAATACAACCAGACGCAAGGTGAGCTTGGCACCATACACCTTGTCCTTCAGTTTTTTGCGCAGCTGCCACAACTGGTAGGCTACCAGCAGGCTCAGGCCGAGGGTAAGCAGGCCAGTCAGCGTCAGAAGGCTGGAGTAGCTGTGGGAAAATAGATCCGAATTGCCGCTGGCGCTGGTGAGCAGATACAGAAGCAATACGCCGAGGACGCCACTGAGAAGGATCAGGTATTTCACGGCGCGGCCACCCTGGCGGTTGCGATATCCGCTGGCGTCAAGACCCACGTGTAGCCGCCGGAATCGAGATTCCAGTCATCGCCGGCAATTGCATTGACCTGCAAAGGCTTTGGCAGCTGGCTGACATCCAGACTCAGTCTCGAGTAGGCAGAGTAGCCCGGCTCACGCCTGACTAGCGAAACAAGATAGTTGCTCTTGGTATGGAGCAGCTCCGGCGCGATGCCGCTGGACGTTTGGTGCCCAAGCACCGTCAGTGCCTCTTCCAGACTGTCGAAGTTCTGGAATAGCGTGCCGCGCGCAATTCGGTATTGTCGCGTGAGTGGATTGTATGAAAGTTTGTAGGATTGTTCGCTCTTGGCTATTGTTTCATCCAGCCAATACCAGCGCGAGCGGGTAAGCCTGAATTCAGAGATGAAGTTGAGCGTTATACCGCGAATAAGCGCCTGCTCAACATAGAATGTCAGGCTGATCTGATATTCGGTAGCCAGAATGTAGCCTTCGTCGGTCAGACGGATTTCAGCCTTGTTTATGACAATGCCTTCGGCCTGGGCGTTGTGCAGCGGCCACCAGAAAAGCAGCGCGCACAGAACAATTGCGCGCAGATCAGGCACGCTTTTGCAGTAACGCATAGAAAAATCCATCGTGCAGCTCGTTAGGAAGCAGCTGGCCGTGCTTCAGGTCGGCCGCCGAGAGTTCCAATTGTAGAGCGTCCGCGGTGTGATGCAAGAACTCGTTTACCGCCTGCTGGTTTTCGCGCCCAAAGATGGAGCAGGTAGCGTAAAGCAGTTTTCCACCGGGTTCCAGCAGCGGCCACAGTGCGAGCAGGATTTGCTGCTGTTGCATTGCAAAGGTGTCGAGATCCTGCGGCCGCCTAAGCCACTTGATATCCGGGTGTCTTCTGATCACACCCGAAGCTGAACACGGCACATCGGCCAGAATACGCTGGAATTTCCTGCCGTCCCACCAAGTCGCTGGCTGTGCAGCATCGCCACTGCGTACATCAGCCTGCAACTTCAACCGGCGCAGATTATCGTGTACACGCTGCAGTCTCTGCTCGTCCTTGTCAATTGCGGTCAGCTCAATGTCCGACAGCTCCAACAGGTGTGCGGCCTTGCCACCTGGTGCAGCGCATGCATCCAGTACACGCATCCCGCTCCGTACGTCGAGAAGTTGCGCGGCATATTGTGCCCCCGCGTCTTGAACGGAAACCTTGCCGTCTGCAAATCCCGGCAGCTTGTTTACCGGTTGCGGTTGTTTCAGCATGATGGCGGTTTCACCTACGATACTCGCCGCAATCCCGTGCTGTTCAAGTTCGCGCAAGTACTCCTGCGCTGTTGTTCGTCTGCGGTTGACCCGCAGTGTCATGGGCGGATGTGCATTTCCCGCACGCAAAATGCCATCCGCCTGCTCGCCAAATTGTTCCCGCACGGCCGCAATCCACCAGTGCGGATGAGAATAACGGCCCAGTTCAGTCTTGTCGGCATCGTCTACAAGTTGACTTCGCTTGCGCAGAAAATTGCGCAACACTGCATTGGCCAAGCCCGCCGTTGCGATATTCAGGTGGCGTGCAGCTTTCACCGCATGGTCGACGACGGCGTGTTGAGCAGCCTTCGTATACAGCAGCTGGTACAGCGCGACCAGTAACAGGTAGCGTATTTGTTTGTCTTGCAGTGGTTTGCTCAGTAGAGCGTCAAGGATGGTCACGATCTGGCCGTAATACCGCAGTGTGCCGTAGCTGATATCTTGCAGCGCACCTCGACTCTGCGTACTCATCGCTGGATCTCTCGCTGTCATTTCGCTGAGGACCTGGTTGAGATTTCTTCCCTCCAGAACCTGTCCGACAACTTTGGCGGCAGCTAGTTGAACGTCCTGCATCTACTTCGCTTCAAAACGGTCACCCGGTTTGACCGGGAAACCGTGCACAAATTGGGCAGCTGAGAGTGCCTTGCTGTTGGGACGTTGCAGCACTTCCAGGTTAAGTGCGCCGCTGCCGCACGCAACCAGGATGCCATTTTGATCAACTGCCAGCACCTGCCCCGGCTCGCCATGGTTCCCGGGGCGGGCCGTGGCTTGCCAGATTTTTATGGGTGTCTGGTTCAAGGTCCCGTTCGCCGCCGGAAACGGGTTATAGGCTTGTACCGCGCGCTGCAGCTGCTCACTGGATTCCTTCCAGTTCAGTGCAGCTTCAGCCTTGGTCAGTTTACTGGCATACGTTGCCTGCGACGAGTCCTGCTCTTCAGGATTCATTGTTCCTTCGTCCAAGCGTTCAAGCACCTCCAGGATCGCGTCCGCGCCAATTAGGGTGAGTTTTTCCAGCAACGTATTGGCAGTATCGCGTGCTTCAATCGGGCAGGTTTTTTTCAGCAGCATGGCACCCGTATCCAACCCCTCATCCATCTGCATAATGGTTACACCCGTTTCCCGATCGCCGGCCAAGATGGCCCGCTGAACCGGCGCGGCACCGCGCCAGCGGGGCAACAGTGAGGCATGAATATTTAGGCAACCATAGTGCGGCATTTCGAGCACAGATTTGGGCAGGATCAAACCGTACGCGGCAACCACCATCACATCAGCGCCATACTCAGCCAGCTGACGCTGTATTTCGGGAGTCTTCAAGGTGGCCGGCTGCAGCAACGGCAAATTGTTCTCTTGCGCCACCAGCTTGACGGGACTGGGTGTCAGCTGCATGCCACGCCCGGCAGGCCGGTCGGGTTGAGTCAAAACTGCGGCAACCTCGTAATGCCGCCCCAATATCGCTTCGAGCGCCTTCGCGGCAAACGCTGGTGTCCCTGCAAATAATATTTTCAAGAATCTACCCTGTCGTTACATTGTTTCGCGACGGCGCTTCTTCAGCTTCGAGCGAATTCTTGTTTGCTTGAGGAATGAAAGATAATCTACAAAAACCCTGCCTTCCAGATGATCCATTTCGTGCTGAATGCAGATGGCCAACAGTCCCTCCGCATCCAGAGTAAATTCTTTGCCATTCCCATCAAGGGCACGCACCCTCACCTTGGCGGCGCGCCTTACCTTTTCATAGATTCCCGGAACAGAGAGACAGCCTTCTTCGCACTCGCTCACGCCGCTGCTCTCCAGCAACACCGGGTTGATCAAGGTCAGCAGTTGGCTCTTGTCCTCGGAGATGTCGATCACGATCAAGCGTTGATGGACATCCACCTGTGTAGCGGCCAGGCCAATTCCTGGCGCAGCATACATGGTTTCCGCCATGTCGCTGATCAACCGCCGCGTTTTATCGGTCACCTCCGCCACGGGCTGGGCAACCGTGTGCAGGCGTTCATCCGGGTATTGAAGAATTTGCAGTATGGCCATAAAAGCTTGCTAATTTAAGAGACTAGATGCAGAATTTAAACAGTTGTGCAAACATCGCACCGTATTCCTTTTACTTAGCTGGAGTTTTCCATGCGCAAGATTATATCGCTGATTTGTTTTGTTTTGCCGATTCTCGCTTGGGCTGACGAACTCGTCATTCGAGACAATGCACCTGATCACTATGTGGTGGTCAAGGGCGATACGCTGTGGGACATTTCTTCGAAGTTCTTCAAGGATCCATGGAAATGGCCGCAAATCTGGGGGCTGAACAAGGAAACAATCAAGGATCCTCACTGGATCTACCCCGGTGATGTGGTGTTTCTGGATGCAGCCAGCAAGTCTTTGCATGTTGGCGTACCTGTTACGGGTCAAACCGGCGCAGGCAGCCAGGTAACCGCTGAATCCGGAACCGCTGCAGGTGTTGGTGCAGGCGCCACTACGGATGCCAACATCGAGAAACTTTCGCCGAAGGTGCGCGTGTTGCGTAGCGATGAGGCTGCGATCCCAACCATGCCGCTGAGTGTAATTGGTCCTTTTCTGAAAAAGCCGCTCGTAATCAGCGAAGATGAGCTTGAGGGTTCGCCCCGGATTTTGGGCGCTCTTGAGAAGCGCGCCTTGGTCTCTAATAGCGACCTGATTTATGCCAAGGAGATGCCGACTGATAAAGGTGAGAATTGGCAGATCTATCGCCCAGGCAAGGAATTCATTGATCCGGAATCGGGGGAGAGCCTTGGATATGAGGCCATCTATCTTGGTGATGCAACCGTACTCAAGTATGCCGACATAAGCAGCCTGAGAATCACCAATTCCGTGCTCGAAATCAACAAGGGCGATTACCTGGTTCAATCCAAGGTAATTACGCCGGACAATTTCATTCCACGCGCACCCGACGTTCAAATTGATGCGCGAGTGATTTCCATTTATGGCGGGGTTGACATAGGCGGCCAAAATTCCGTGATTGCCCTAAATAAGGGACGCCGTGATGGTTTGGAGAATGGTCATGTGCTTGCCTTGTATCATAGAGGTGAGTATGCGACAGAAGGAAGTGAGGATGATCAGCTTCCAGATTATCGTTACGGCTTGGTGTTTGTGTTCCGTACGTTCGAGAAAGTTTCATATGCCTTGGTAGTTGAAACCAGCTTGCCTGTCCAGATGCTGGATAAAGTGGTCACCCCCTGATCAATGAAGCATGAAAGTGATCTGGCGTCATGGATTACGTTGACCCAGATTCCTGGCCTGGGTAGTGAAGGCCTGCGTAGATTGCTCTCGTCATTCGGCTCGCCCGATGCAATATTTGCACTGAGCTCCAGCGCATTACAGAATCATGTCAAGCCTGCGGTAGCCAAGGAAATTTCCCGCGGCATCAAGCAAGAGGCAGTAGAGCAAGTCTTCGAGTGGCTCGATGATCCCTCAAATGACATCGTCACTATTGCCGACACGGACTATCCGCAGTCGCTGCTAAATACGGCCGATCCACCATTGTTGCTTTATCTCAAAGGCCGCCGTGAACTCCTTAATAATCCATCGCTGGCAGTAGTTGGCAGTCGAAATGCGACCGCGCAGGGCATGCGCAACGCGGAATCTTTTTCCGAGGCTGCGGGTCATGCTGGATTATGTATCGTAAGCGGGTTGGCACATGGTATCGATACTGCGGCGCATGGGGGTGGGCTGCGCGCCGGCGCTTCCAGCATTGCGGTTGTCGGGACTGGTTTGGATAAGGTCTACCCCGCGGCCAATCGAAATCTGGCCCACGAGCTTGGCAGGCGCGGCGCACTGGTTTCGGAATTTCCTCTTGGTACGCCGCCGCTTGCAGCGAATTTTCCGCGTCGCAACAGGATCATCAGTGGGCTGAGCCTTGGCTGTCTGGTTATTGAGGCGTCGCTGCAAAGTGGCTCTCTGATCACCGCACGTTTGGCTCTGGAGCAGGGGCGAGAGGTGTTTGCCATTCCTGGTTCCATCCATGCCCCGCAGTCGAAGGGCTGCCACGCCCTGATCAAGCAGGGCGCCAAGCTGGTAGATCATGTGAACGATATCCTCGACGAGCTCAAATTTTCCCCGGTGGCTGTCTCTCAGAGTGTTTCGCCAGCATCTCATGCCGTGCATCCGCTGTTTGATCATTTGGGCTACGAGCCTGTTGATATAGACACCTTATCCGCTCTTAGTGGCTTGACGATTGATCAGCTATCCGCCATTCTGTTGGAGCTTGAATTGGAAGGGCGCGTTGCCGCCGTACCCGGTGGCTTTTATCAACGCCTTGTATAGTTTGTTTCGAGTTGGAGCTATGTTCGACATTTTGATGTTTTTATTCGAGAGTTATTTTGATGCAGGTAGCTACCCTGACTCGGACAAGCTCACTATCAAACTAAGCGCTGCGGGATTTGACGATTCTGAAATTCATCAGGCCTTGTCTTGGCTTTCCGGTTTGGAGCAATTGTCAAAGAGTAACTACCCCGAGTCCATCAATTCGAGCGGATTTCGGTGTTATTCCGGATATGAGCAGCGCTTGATAAGCAGTGAAGGCCTTCTGTTCCTTGCTTTCTGGGAGAAGAACCGCCTGATAACGCCCGTTGAGCGCGAGATGATTATTGATCGTGCTGTTGCGCTTGAGCGCGAGAGTCTTCCTTTGGATAAAGTGAAATTGATTGCGCTAATTGTCTTGTGGAACCAGCACGATGAACTGGATCCCTTGATCGTTGAAGACCTTCTGGCGCCAGCCAATACTGCGCAGTTACATTAATAAGTTATTTATGGCCTCCAATCTGTTAATCGTCGAGTCGCCGGCAAAAGCCAAGACGCTTAAGAAGTATCTTGGCAAAGACTTTGAAGTCCTGGCCTCATTTGGTCACGTGCGGGATCTTGTCCCCAAAACTGGCGCGGTGGACCCTGACAATAACTTCGCCATGCAGTATGAGGTTATCGACCGTAACAGCAAACACGTCGATGCCATTGCGAAAGCAGCGGCTGAGGCCGATCACATCTTTCTGGCGCCCGACCCGGACCGCGAGGGCGAAGCTATCGCATGGCATATCTCTGAGTTGCTCAAAGCCAAGCGCGCACTGAAAAACAAGCCAATGAAGCGCGTGGTTTTTTATGAAATCACGCAATCAGCGGTGAAGGATGCTGTCGCGAATCCCCGCGCGATTTCCATTCCTTTGGTCAATGCACAACAAGCGCGTCGCGCGCTCGATTATCTGGTTGGCTTTAACTTGTCTCCCTTGTTATGGAGAAAGATTCGGCCCGGACTTTCAGCCGGTCGCGTTCAGAGTCCCGCTTTGCGGCTGATAGTTGAGCGCGAGCTGGAAATTGAGGCGTTCAAGTCGCAGGAATACTGGACCGTACACCTTGATAGCCAGAAGAACAGCGTTACCTTCAGCGCAAAACTTTTTCAGTACCAAGGGAAGAAGCTGGAACAGCTATCTATTGGCAGTTCTGCTGACTATCAAAAGATATTCGATAACCTCTCTGCTGCAAAGCTGCCGCCGCGCGTGGTCAGAGTGGAAAAGCGCGCTAAGCAACGCAATCCTACTGCACCCTTTACAACGTCAACCTTGCAGCAAGAGAGTGTACGCAAGCTCGGTATGACTGCCGAGCGTACCATGCGCATCGCGCAACAACTTTATGAAGGTATCGATATCGGCGGCCAGACGGTCGGCCTGATTACCTACATGCGTACCGACTCCGTCTCGTTAGCCAAGGAAGCAGTTGATGAGATAAGGGGTTATATTTCCGACAATTTCTCGGCTGATTTTCTTCCTCGCTCTGCACCTACTTACAAGAGCAAATCCAAGAATGCGCAAGAGGCGCATGAAGCCATACGCCCGACCTCCATATTGCGCAGCCCCGACAGCGTTCGTGATTTTTTGACCGTCGACCAGGCCCGATTGTACGAAATGGTGTGGAAGCGCACCTTGGCGAGCCAGATGACCGCAGCACGGTTTGATACTGTAAGCGTAGACATACGCCTGGGTGGTGATGACACATTGTTTAGAGCCTCTGGCCAGACTCTGGTGTTTCCTGGCTTCATTGCGGTATATCAGGAAGATACCGATGACAATTCGGAAGAAGAGGGTGGCAAGCTGCCCCCCCTAGCCGAAGGTGATACGCTTCCGGCGGACAAAATCTATGGTGAGCAGCACTTTACGCAGCCCCCTCCGCGCTTTACCGAAGCGAGCCTGGTCAAGACGCTCGAAGAGCATGGCATTGGCCGTCCCTCCACCTACGCCAGCATCATTTCCACTCTGCAGGCACGTGAGTATGCAATTCTCGACAAGAAGCGCTTCATGCCCACCGATGTGGGGCGTGTAGTGAACCGCTTTCTCTCCGAACATTTTACGCGCTATGTTGACTATGGTTTTACTGCGCAAATGGAAGACGAGCTGGATGAAATTTCTGAGGGCAAGCGGGATTGGGTTCCGGTGCTCGATTCCTTCTGGCATGATTTCAATCAGCTGATCCAGGAAAAGAAGAATATAGAACGCAAGGACGTTACTCAAGAGCTGATGGATGAGGCTTGCCCCAAGTGTGGCAAGCCGTTGGCCATTCGCTTGGGCAAGCGGGGTAGCTTTATCGGCTGCACTGGCTACCCGGAGTGTGACTATACGCGCAATACTTCAGGTGACATCGATCCCGCCGATGCACGCAAAGAGCTTGGACAAGATCCGGCCAATAAACTCCCCGTGCTCCTCCTGCGCGGCCCGTATGGCTATTACGTACAGCTTGGCGAGATAGAGGAGGGGGCCAAGAAAAAACCCAAGCGCGTTTCCTGGCCAAAGGATCTGGCCATTGAAGACGCGTCTCTGGAGCTGGCACTGCAACTGCTGCAACTACCCAAGGAATTAGGTGATCACCCGGACACCGGCAAGAAAGTCGTGGTCAACATCGGCCGGTTCGGCCCATATATTGGTCACGACGGAAAATTCAAGTCCATCCCAAAATCAGACAGTATCTTTAGCATTTCCTTGGAGCGCGCGGTTGCCCTGCTGGCTGAGGCTCGCAGTTCCAACACAGTACTGCGTCAGTTAGGGAATCATCCGGAGGACAGCAAAGCGGTTGAGGTATGTAACGGTCGTTACGGCCCTTACGTGCGCCATGGCAAGATCAATGCCACGTTGCCCAAAGACATGTCACCGGATGAAGTGACTTTAGAGGAAGCGCTCACTCTTATTGCAGCCCGCGTGGCAAAAGGTCCTGTATCAAAGACACGCAAAGCCAGCAAGAAGGCTGTGAAAGACTCTGAAGACAAGGCACCGGCAAGCAAGCCGAAGGTCGCACGAAAGTCGACCACAACTACAAATAAGAAGACAGCAACCAAGAAAAAAGCGGCCACCAGGAAGAAGGCCGCTTGATTCAATCACCCGAAGACATTTTCAACTTTAGATGTCGATATTCTGAGCACCCAAGGCATTTTGCTCGATAAATGCCCTTCTGGGCTCTACAACATCGCCCATTAAGGTCGTAAATATCTCATCTGCAGCAATCATATCCTCAATATTTACTCTGAGCAGGATACGATTTTTCACATCCATTGTCGTTTCCCATAGTTGCTCAGGATTCATTTCGCCTAGCCCTTTGTAGCGTTGAGCGCTCACGCCACGTTTTGCTTCCTCCAGCAGCCAGTCAATTGCCTGCTTAAAGTCCGAAACTGATTTGCGCTGCTCGCCACGTTTGATAAACGCTCCCTCGCCGAGCAGACCAGCCAAGGATTGCGCAGTATGTTTGATTTGCTGGTAGTCGCCGCTCCGCAAGAAGTTTTGATCAATGTAGCTCGCTGATTTGTTGCCATGCAGGTTCTTTTCCAGACGCAGCCTGTAGCTCTCAGACTCTGGATCGTATTCCGAAAGAACGGTAATTTCTTTTGAGCATGATTTTTGCAGAATTGCGGCGCTTTGCTCTGCTTTTTCCTTGCCTTCTAGACTTAATTCTTCCGTTTTCAGCAGGGCGTGAAGAGCCTCCGAGGCGATGATTCTGGACAGTCTGTCGATCACAGCTTCGGCCAGGAAGTAGTCTTTCGCCAGGACTTCAAGGGCCTCTGACTTCACGGGTGTTGCCTGTTCTGACGAATAGAGCTCCGCGTCTGCAAGCGCCAAGCCCAGCATGTAATTCTTCAGCTCGTGTGTATCTTTGAGGTATCGCTCTTCCTTGCCCTGTTTTACTTTGTACAATGGTGGCTGGGCGATATACACATGGCCTCGTTCTACCAGTTCTGGCATTTGACGATAGAAGAACGTTAGCAGCAGGGTCCGAATATGTGATCCATCAACGTCAGCATCCGTCATGATGATTATGCGGTGGTAGCGTAGTTTGTCTGCGTTATATTCGTCTTTGCCAATGCCTGTTCCGAGAACGGTAATCAGTGTTGCAATTTCTTGTGATGCAATAAGCTTCTCAAAGCGGGCTTTTTCCACATTCAGGATCTTCCCCTTCAGTGGAAGGATCGCCTGAAATTTTCGGTCTCTACCTTGTTTGGCCGATCCGCCCGCAGAGTCGCCCTCAACGAGGTACAGCTCGGATTGTGCGGGGTCTTTTTCCTGGCAGTCTGCCAGCTTGCCCGGCAAACCGACTCCATCCAGAACCCCTTTGCGTCGAGTCAATTCCCGAGCTTTTCGGGCAGCCTCGCGCGCACGCGCGGACTCGATGATTTTTCCTACAATAACTTTCGCATCAGCTGGTTTTTCCAATAGGAAGTTCATCAACTGTTCGGTGACGATTTCTTCAACCACTGGCCGTACCTCTGAAGATACTAGCTTGTCCTTTGTCTGAGACGAAAACTTGGGATCGGGAAGTTTAACGGAAAGTACCGCAGTCAATCCTTCGCGCATGTCATCGCCGGTCGTTTCGACTTTGGCTTTTTTTGCCAGTTCTTCCTTTTCGATGTACTGGTTCAGCGTTCTTGTCATGGCGGTTCGCATCGCCGTCAGATGTGTTCCTCCATCGCGCTGCGGAATATTGTTGGTAAAGCACTGTACCGTCTCCTGGTAGGAGTCGTTCCATTGCATGGCAATTTCCGCGGTGATCCCATCTTTTTCAATGCAGGTGTGAAAGATATTAGGGTGAAGTACTGACTTGTTCCTGTTCATGTACTCAACGAAACCCTTCACGCCGCCCGTAAAGGCGAAGTTCTCTTCTTTCCCTTCTCTCTTGTCGAGCAGGGAAATGTGTACACCATTATTCAGGAAGGAGAGCTCTCGCAGGCGTTTAGCCAGGATATCGAAGTGAAATTCGACGTTTCCAAAAATTTCCTTACTGGCCAGGAAATGTACTTCTGTGCCGCGCTTATCTGTCTCACCTGTCACTCTCAAAGGCGCTACTGGCTCACCCATCTTGAATTCCATGAAATGGACTTTACCATCCCGGCGTATGGTCAATCTGAGCCATTCGGATAGGGCATTGACGACCGAGACACCTACACCATGCAAGCCGCCTGATACCTTGTAGGAATTTCCGTCGAATTTTCCTCCCGCATGTAGCACGGTCATAATGACTTCGGCAGCAGAGCGATTCTCTTCAGAATGAATGTCAGTCGGGATTCCGCGTCCATTGTCTGTTACGCTAATGGAGTTGTCCGGATGTATCGTTACGACTATTTCATTGCAGTGGCCTGCCAAGGCTTCATCCACAGCATTATCAACCGTCTCAAACACCATATGGTGCAAGCCGCTACCATCGTTGGTATCACCGATGTACATGCCTGGCCGTTTGCGAACGGCCTCGAGCCCTTTGAGTACCTTAATGCTGTCTGAATTGTATTCGCTCATTTAATTCTTTCTGGTTGTTTCACGTGAAACAGGCGGTAAATCTTTAAATTCTCATTGGCATGACGACGTACTTGAAATCGTCATTTCCCGGAATCGTGATGAGGATACTACTGTTTGAATCTCCAAATGAAATCGTTACATCGGACGAGTTCGCGTTACTGAGGCCGTCCAGCAAGTAGTTGACATTAAAGCCAATATCAAGCGCCGGTCCATGATATTCATTTTCGATATCTTCCTGGGCTTCTTCCTGTTCGCTATTGCTGCTGATAACCTTCAGATTCTTTTCAGTCAAAACAAAGCGTACGCCCCTGAATTTCTCATTGGACAGAATAGCCGCCCGCTGTAGCGCCTGTAGTAAAACCAGCCTGTTCAAAGTAAGATGATTTGTATAGTTTGGAATTACACGCTCAAAATCCGGGAATTTTCCGTCTATTACTTTGCTGGTTAAGGTATTTTCAGCAAAACTGATTTTGACCTGCTTGTCTGCGATCTGCAGAGTTATCTCTTCATCCGTGTCAGATAGCAGTTTGAACAGCTCGTTTACGGTCTTTCTTGAAAGAATGACTTCAAGCTTGGCGTGTTGATCTTGCAGCTTGGCACTGGCATAAGCCAATCTATGGCCATCGGTGGCGACAAGCTTGATGAAGTCCCCTTCAATAACCAGAAGCACGCCATTTAGATAATAACGAATATCTTGTTGTGCCATGGCGTACTGAACAGCGCCCAAGAGCTTTCGCAGCAATTTTTGCTTGAGTTCGATTTTGGTTGAATTTTGCAGTTGCTCAGTCAGTTTCGGAAAATCCTGCGCTGGCAATGTCTGCAAAGTAAATCGGCTCTTGTTTGCTCTGACCAGTAATTTACTGTCTTGAAGCTCAAAGGAGATCTCACTGTTGTCGGGGATAACGCGGAGAATTTCCTGCAGTTTTTTTGCGGCTACGGTGATAGCTTCAGGTGCACTATCACTAGCGTCATGCGCCACCTGAGAATTAATCTGGATTTCGAGATCCGTAGCCAGAAACTTGATTTCAGCTGAACTCTTTTCAATCAGCACGTTCGATAAGATAGGCAGGGGTTGTTTGCGCTCAACGATACCCACGACTGCCTGCAATGGTTTTAAAAGTGTTTCTTTCTGTATTTTATTAATAAACATTTTTATATCCTTAAAACCAATAATAACGTTGTTAAAATCTGTGGTTAAGTAAATTTATTGCTTATTTTCAATAAATTAAATGATTTTTTATGGCTTTATAATCAATGTAATCAATGTTGAAAACTGTTGGTAACTTTCCAAGTAATATCTGCCAATTATGTTTTACACAAATTTACCCAAGGTTATTAACATACTTATCAGTTTCTAAGCGTCTGATTTAGGAGGTTGAAGTCAGAGTTTACGGTTTGATCAGTATTCCTCAGACTTTCTATAGTCTTGCACGCATGGAGTACGGTTGAGTGGTCACGTCCGCCAAATGCATTACCAATTTCCGGGAGACTTAACTGTGTAAGTTCTCTTGCCAAACACATTGCAAGTTGCCGAGGACGGGCAATTGCCCTGGTGCGCTTCTTTGAAATGAGGTCAACTACCTTCAGGCGATAAAACTCGGCCACTGTTTTTTGAATATTTTCGATTGAAACTTGCTTGTTTTGCGCCGCCAGCAAATCCTTTAATGCTTCTTTGGCTGAATCAACGGTAATTCCGTGCTTGTGGAACTTGGTATAAGCGACAATGCGATTAAGTGCGCCCTCAAGTTCTCTGATATTGGAGCGAACATGCTTGGCCACAAAAAACGCCACATCTTCACTGATTGGGTGGCCAATCAGACTGGATTTCTGAAGCAGGATTGCGACCCGCATCTCTAGACCAGGCGGTTCGACAGCTACAGTCAGACCACAACTGAATCGTGAAGTCAGGCGCGGTTCAATTCCTGAAATTTCTTTCGGAAATGTATCACACGTAATAACTACCTGTTTATTTGTATCTATTAGGGAATTTAATGTGTAGAAAAACTCTTGCTGGGTGCCGGGCTTATCTGCAATAAACTGAATATCATCAATCAACAATAAATCCAGTGAATTGTAGAACTGTTTGAATTCATCGAATCGTTTGGTTTGAAAAGCTCTTACGACATCAGAAATATAATTCGTGGCATGCACATAGCAAACCTTGGCTTGGGGGTTATCCTTTTTTATCTGATTGCCAATGGATTGAATTAAATGCGTTTTTCCAAGACCAACGCCACCGTAAATAAATAGCGGGTTGTAAGTGGTGCCAGGAAAATTGGCGACCTGCATTGCTGCAGCATGGGCGAGCTGGTTTGCTTTCCCCGTGACGAAATTTTCAAACGCCAGCGATGAATTAAGCTTGCTGTGGGTTCGCTGCAATTTTGAATTTGCTGAGTCGGGGACAACCGACTGCGCAGCCGAACTTGGGGCTGAGCTTTCAGGTTTTGAACTTGCTGGCGCCGGAATGGGCTTCTTTGAAATCTTGAAATCAAATTCTGGAAATTCGAGTTTATTTACCCGTGCCAAATTTTGAATGTCAGGCAGAAACCGCTCTTGGATGACTTTCAAGGTAAAGCTGTTCGGCGCGGTAAGTGTGACCCGTTGGCCATCTATGGAGCACGCCAGTGGCTTAATCCATGAATTAAATTGTTGTGGAGGCAGATTTTTTTCAAAAAAATCCAAACACGTAGCCCACAATTCTGTATCGGCCATATACTTCAAATCGTGATTATTTCTGTAATGTTTGATTCTACAGCTAGTCGACGAAGTTATCCACAGCCTAAAAAAACAACTTGACAGAAAGTGCGTAAAATATTGTAATCACGGGCTTTCGAAAACAAACGTAAAAGGTCAGAAAATGAAACGCACATACCAACCATCCGTAACCAAGCGGAAGCGCACACATGGATTCCTGGTCCGCATGAAAACCAAAGGCGGCCGTGCTGTTATCGCAGCTCGTCGAGCCAAAGGTCGTGTTCGCCTCGCCGTATAGTAAGTGCTTTTCGCTCCCGTTACGCTGTCGAATCACGCAACGTAAGGATTTTGAGCAAGCCTTAAGTAGTTCTTACTTGAGCAATAGATGGTTTGCGGTTTATCTTCGACAAACTGCAAATAGCGGCCCTCGGCTGGGTATGATTGTCAGCAAGCGCATCATGCCGAAGGCAATATCCAGAAATTATGCCAAGAGGTTGATTCGGGAGATTTTTCGTGTGAATATTCCGGATCTGCCTGCACTGGATTATGTGATTAAGATCAGGCGCGGTCTCACCAAAGATACCTCGCAAGAGGCCAGGTCTGCTTTACTCTCATTGCTAATGGCCGCAAAAGTTCAATGATACGTGCAACCCTAATTCGGCTAATCAAGATGTACCAATTTCTGATTAGCCCCATGTTTCCGCCTAGTTGCCGCTTCACGCCCAGTTGTTCCCAATATTCCCTTGAAGTAATTGCCAGGCATGGCGCTATTCGCGGCTTTTGGCTTACCGTAAAGCGTGTGTTGCGCTGCAACCCATGGAATCCGGGCGGGTACGATCCAGCTCCATAAATTATCAGGTAAATCAAAATGGATTTTCAACGCTTCTTCCTTTTTCTGATTTTCTCGCTTTCCTTGTACTTCCTTTGGGATGGCTATCAGAGATACAAGCACCCTGAGGCTTACCAAGCTAAAAATGAGGTTGCGTCAGCAGCGCATGATCTGCCCAAGCCCGTAGCAACTGTGCCGCCAACCGGAGCTGAGTCGCAGAAGGCCGAAGGCAAGCTGATCAAAGTAAAAACCGACTATATGGAAGCGGATATCAGTTCCGTCGGCGGCGAAATTCGTCACCTGGAATTCCTGAAGCACTTTGATACCGAGGACAAGAACAAACCGTTTGTTTTGCTGGATCAACGGCGCGATCACACCTATCTGGCGCAAACAGGGCTACTTGGTAACGGGCTTCCCACGCACAATGCGGCGTTTAGCTATGAATTGAGCAACTACCAGCTGGCTGCAGACAAAGACTCCGTCAGTGTTAACCTTCAGGCGCAACCAGTTGACGGCATTGTCGTGCGCAAAATCCTTACTTTCCACCGATCAAGCTACCTGATCGACGTCAGCTATGAGGTTGAAAACAACTCCAAAGAAACTATAGCCCCCTCAGCGTATTTCCAGTTCGTCAGAGATACTGTGCAGCCGCCTGGCGCGAGCAAATTTGTTCCTACCTATACTGGTCCAGCCGTTTACACCGAACAGGAAAAATTCCAGAAGGTTGATTTTTCCAGCATCGACAAGGGAAGCACCAAATATCCAAAAAACGCGGAAAACGGCTGGATTGGCATGCTGCAGCACTATTTTGTCGCTGCGTGGCTGCCCAAAGAGCGCACAAGCCGAGAGTACTACACGCGCAAATTGGATAATGGCTTGTATTCGGCAGGCGTCGTGATTGGGTTGGACGCCATCAATCCTGGCCAAGTCGGTAAGCTGAATGTTCCACTGTATGTGGGCCCAGCTGAGTCTACGCTGGATAGCGTGGCGCCGGGCTTGGGTCTGACCGTCGACTATGGTTGGTTGACCGTGATCGCACGACCGATATTCTGGTCGCTAACCCAATTGCATGGCTTTGTGCACAACTGGGGAATCGCGATTGTCATCCTTACGGTTCTGATCAAGTTGCTCTTCTTCCCGTTATCAGCTGCGAGCTACCGTTCCATGGCAAAGATGCGCGTGGTAGCTCCGAAGCTTGAAAAAATCAAGCAGCAGTATGCGGATGATCGTGAGAAATTGAACAAGGCCATGATGGACTTGTACAAAACTGAGAAGATCAATCCCCTCGGCGGCTGTCTGCCGGTGCTGATTCAGATCCCCGTATTTATCGCCCTGTACTGGGCAATTCTGTCCAGCGTAGAGATGCGGTACTCTCCTTTCTACGGCTGGATTACCGACCTGTCGCGCCCTGATCCATACTATGTGCTACCGCTGATCATGGGTATCAGCATGTTGATCCAGAGCAAACTGAATCCGACCCCACCGGATCCATTGCAGGCCAAGCTGATGCAGTTGATGCCCATCATCTTCAGCGTCGTATTCTTCTTCTTCCCCGCTGGTCTGGTGCTGTACTCGGTTGTGAATAACGTCCTGTCCATTGCGCAGCAGTGGTACATCACCCGAAAATCAGATGCTGAATCGCACAGCGCCAAAAAAGCTTGAAACTATCGCAGCAATTGCCACGGCGGCCGGTCGTGGCAGCATAGGTGTCGTCCGCGTTTCAGGCGTAAATCTGCAGGAATTTGGGCTAGCCGTTACCGGCAGAGTTCTTGAAGCCCGCCGCGCCACGTTATGCCCTTTTCTGGATGGTGGCGGTTATGCAGTTGATCAGGGCATCGCCCTGTATTTTCCGGGACCCCATTCCTATACCGGGGAAGATGTTCTAGAGTTTCAGGGGCATGGCGGACCTGCAGTACTGCAGCTTGTATTGCAGCGTTGCGTTGACCTGGGGGCTAGACTAGCCCGACCAGGGGAGTTCACCGAGCGCGCTTTTCTGAACGACAAAATGGATCTCGCGCAAGCCGAGAGCGTCGCTGACCTCATTGATGCGTCGACTACACAAGCCGCGCGAACCGCGCTACGCTCTTTGCAGGGTGAGTTTTCGCTATCCATACATAGCCTGGTTGATCGATTGATCGAGTTGCGCATGCTGGTTGAAGCGATGCTTGATTTCCCGGAAGAAGAAATCGATGACCTCGACGTTGCACGCCGCAACTCATCTCTTTCCTCTATCCAGGATCAGCTGCAGTCAGTTCTCAAGCAGAGCCAACAAGGCAGCCTGCTTCGCGAAGGAGCACACGTTGTCCTCGTCGGACAGCCTAACGTCGGCAAATCCAGCCTGCTGAATCGTTTGAGCGGCGAAGATATTGCGCTCGTTAGCGATATTGCAGGCACGACTCGGGATGTGATTCGCCAGTCTCTGCAGATCAATGGCATTCCGCTGCACGTAATTGATACCGCTGGCTTGCGAGAGTCTCAGGATACGGTTGAGAAGATGGGCATAGAGCGGACACGTGCGGCCGCGGGCAGTGCCGATCTGATCCTGCTGCTGCTCGATGCCCGCCATGGCATTACCGCAGCCGACCAGGAAATCATGAGCACATTGCCATCGAATATTCCCCGCCTGCATGTCTACAACAAAGCCGATCTGCTGTCAGATACCGCCGGGCTACCGAGCGGATCGAATGAGAACGAGGTCTATCTGTCGGCAAAAAGTGGGGTGGGATTGGAAGTGCTGCGAGAGCGCTTGCTGAAGCTGATCGGCTGGCACAACGAGGGTGGCTTGTTCATGGCGCGCGAGCGCCATATACGTGCATTGAAGTCTGCGCAACAACACCTGGATCAGGCGGCAGGGGAGATTCGCCGTTCTGAGCTATTTGCCGAGGAACTTCGTTTGGCCCAGGATGAATTAAGCAGCATCACCGGCGAATTCACTCCGGACGACTTGCTGGGTGAGATCTTCAGTCGCTTTTGCGTCGGCAAATAGCCCATTGTTTCACGTGAAACAACGTCCGCCGATTTATTCATCCACACAAATTTGATGTATCATTCGCGACCTTGATCTGGTTGCGCTCAAATGAATTTCCCCAAAGAATTTGATGTAATTGTTGTCGGCGGCGGCCATGCAGGGACCGAGGCGGCCTTGGCCAGTGCGCGCATGGGCAGAAAAACCCTGTTGCTGTCGCACAACATCGAAACGCTGGGGATGATGTCCTGCAATCCCTCCATTGGCGGGATCGGCAAGGGGCATTTGGTCAAGGAAGTGGACGCCTTGGGCGGCGCCATGGCTGCTGCCACGGATGAGGGCGGCATTCAGTTTCGCATTCTCAATTCCTCCAAAGGCCCTGCGGTGCGCGCCACGCGAGCCCAGGCGGACCGTGCACTCTACAAGCAGGCCATCCGCTCACGCCTGGAAAACCAGCGAGATCTCTGGCTCTTTCAGCAGGCTGTGGATGATTTGACGCTGGATGGCGAAAGCGTTAGTGGCGTGATCACACAACTTGGCCTGCGCTTCCGTGCCAGAAGTGTAGTGCTGACAACCGGCACATTCCTGTCCGGCCTGATCCATATCGGGCAGAGCAATTTCCAGGCGGGGAGGGCGGGTGATCCCCCCTCAGTAACCCTTTCTCACAAGTTGCGCGAACTCAAGTTACCCATCGGGCGCTTGAAAACCGGCACGCCGCCACGTATAGACGGTAGAACCATAGACTATTCAGTCATGCAGGTACAGCCGGGAGACACGCCGGCACCGGTGTTCTCATTCATGGGAAAGGTGGAGCAACACCCGCGCCAGTTACCCTGCTGGGTTACCCACACCAATCTGCGCACGCATGAGATCATTCGTGGCGGGCTGGATCGTTCGCCCCTGTTTACCGGCGTAATTGAAGGTGTGGGTCCGCGTTATTGCCCCTCCATCGAAGACAAGGTTACACGCTTCGCCGAACGGGAGTCGCACCAGATTTTTCTGGAGCCGGAGGGTTTGAGCACACACGAAATCTACCCCAACGGAATCTCAACCAGTCTGCCTTTTGACGTGCAACTGAGTCTGGTACATTCGATCAGCGGGCTGGAAAATGCGCATATCACAAGGCCGGGCTACGCCATTGAGTACGATTACTTCGATCCGCGCGCCTTGAAGATGTCTCTGGAGAGCAAACAGATCCACGGGCTGTTTTTTGCTGGGCAGATCAATGGCACGACCGGCTATGAGGAGGCGGCGGCGCAGGGTTTGCTGGCAGGGTTGAATGCTGCGCGATACGCCGCAGAGCAGGAAAGCTGGTGCCCGCGTCGTGACGAGGCCTATCTCGGAGTGCTGGTGGACGACCTGATCACGCGGGGTGTTTCCGAGCCCTATCGCATGTTTACCAGCCGTGCCGAATACCGCCTGCAGCTGCGCGAAGACAACGCAGATCTGCGTCTCACCGAAATCGGGCGCCAGTTGGGGCTCGTAGACGATATCCGCTGGGAGGCATTTGATCGCAAACGGGAAAAAATCGAACAAGAGCAGCAGCGCCTGAAATCAACTTGGCTCAATCCAACCGTGCTGGATCAGGCCGCAGCCGAGCGTGTGCTTGGCAAGGCCATCGAGCGGGAATACACGCTCCATGACCTGCTGCGCCGACCTGACGTGAGCTACGCAAACCTGATGACCTTGCCCGGCGCAGGTGAAGCGGTAGCGGAGAACGATGTTGCGGAGCAAGTAGAAATCCAGGCCAAGTACCAAGGCTACATCGAACGCCAGCGCGAGGAAATTGCGCGCCAGGAAAGCTATGAAAGCACCGTCCTGCCAAGCAACATGGACTACAGAAACGTGCCGGGCCTGTCGATCGAAGTGCAACAGAAGCTGAACCAGTTCCAGCCTGAAACGCTAGGCCAGGCAGGACGAATCTCCGGGATCACACCTGCCGCAATTTCATTGTTGCTGGTGCATCTCAAGCGCGGCTTCAAGGAAGATGGCACCGACAAGCAGCACAAGGCACGGCAAGGCGCATGACGGAAGCAGAAGAGCTGGCGCGCGGGTGCGCCGAATTGGGGCTGGAGCTGAGTGCAGGCGCACACAGGCAACTGCTTGCGTATTTGCAGCTGCTGTATAAATGGAACAAGGTGTATAACCTCACGGCAATACGCAAGAAGGAGCAAATGATCAGTCACCATTTGCTCGATAGCCTGGCTGTCGTGCCGCATCTGTGGCCGGGGCGCTGGCTGGATGTCGGCTGCGGCGCGGGTTTGCCCGGCTTGGTGTTGGCCATGGTCAGGCCGGACTGGAATGTCACTTTGCTGGACAGTAGCAGCAAGAAAACCAGTTTCGTCCAGCAGGCCATCATAGAGCTGGGCTTGAAGAATGCATCCGTGCACTGCGCTCGTGTCGAGGATTTTCAGGCGGTGGAGAAATTCGACGGGATTATTTCCCGCGCATTCACCGAAACGGCCGATTTTGTGCGCATTACACGCCATTTGCTGGCCAATTGCGGTCAATGGGCCGCAATGAAAGGGGTGCCGGAGCAAGAGCTCAAACGCTTGCCCGGCGATGTGGAGGTGGCGCGGCTGATCCCGTTGCAGGTACCCGGGTTGAATGCTGCACGATGTCTGGTTGTGTTAAAGGCAAAATGAGATGACGAAAATTCTAGCAGTCACCAATCAAAAAGGCGGTGTCGGAAAAACCACTACGTCGGTCAATCTGGCCGCCAGCTTGGCTGCGGCCAAACAGCGCGTGCTGCTGATCGACCTGGATCCTCAAGGCAACGCGACCATGGGGAGCGCCATCAACAAGTCATCGCTGACCATTTCAGTCTACGATGTGCTCATCGGCACGCGCAACATCGCAGAAGCACGCACTCACTCCGAGGCGGGTAAATATGACATTCTGCCAGCCAATCGCAATCTGGCGGGTGCAGAAATTGAGCTGGTGGATATCGAGAATCGAGAAACTCGCCTCAAGGAAGCTTTGCACGGGGTGCAGGAAGAATACGACTACGTGCTGATCGATTGTCCACCCGCCCTGAATCTGCTGACGCTGAACGGCCTGTGTGCCGCCAAATCGGTGATGATTCCGATGCAATGCGAGTACTACGCCCTTGAGGGTCTAAGCGACCTCGTCAACACCATCCGCAAAGTGCGCGCTCACCTCAACCCCGATCTGCAGATCGAAGGCTTGTTGCGTACCATGTACGACCCACGCAACACGCTCGCACAACAAGTCTCGGACCAGCTCAAGCAACACTTTGGCGACAAGGTCTATCGCACCGTCATTCCCAGGAATGTGCGTCTGGCCGAGGCGCCGAGTTTTGGATTGCCGGCCCTGTACCACGACCGGGACTCGCGCGGCACACAAGCCTATCTGGCATTGGCGGGTGAATTGCTGAACAACTCAGCGGTAATGGAAACAGTTTAACGGGACGAACAGAATGGCAAAACCAAACAAAGGGCTGGGACGTGGCTTGGACGCGTTGCTGTCGGTCAACACAGACGTGCAGGAAGAGGTGCTGAAAGAAATGCGCATCGAACTCCTCAAGCCGGGCAAATATCAGCCTCGCAGCCATATGGACGAAGCGGCCCTTAACGAGTTGGCTTCCTCCATCAAGGCACAAGGGGTGATTCAGCCCATCCTTGCACGCGAGCTCAGCGATGGCAGCTGCGAAATCATCGCCGGTGAGCGTCGCTGGCGCGCTGCGCGCCTGGCAGGATTGACCGAGGTGCCAGTTCTTGTGCGCAAGGTGCCGGACAGCGCGGCGCTGGCGATGGCGCTGATCGAAAATATCCAGCGCGAGAATCTCAACCCCCTGGAGGAGGCGGTTGGTATTCAGCGGCTGATCGACGAGTTTCACATGACCCATCAAACCGCCGCGGATGCGGTGGGACGTTCACGCAGCGCTGCAACCAACCTCCTGCGCCTGCTGAATCTTACTGAGGTGGTAAAAGACCACTTGTCCAGCGGCCGCCTCGACATGGGCCACGCGCGAGCCCTGTTGGCACTGGAAGGCGCCAGCCAGATTGCAGCCGCCAACAAGATTGTGGCCGAGGGTCTGTCCGTGCGCGAAGCGGAAAAACTGGTGCAGGACATGCTCAAGCCACAAATGGGCAAGCCGGAAAAGACGGTCCAGCACAGCCGCGATATCCTGCGCCTGCAGGAGCGCGTATCCGACCAGCTCGGCGCCAAAGTCGGCATTCAGCATGGCAGCAAGGGCAAGGGCAAGCTGGTGATCGAGTACAAAACGCTCGACCAGTTGGACGGCATTTTGTCCAAAATGGGAATTACTGGAGAGTTTTAGTAGTATTTAAGATCAATAATAATCCTTTTGACAGCTAATTTATATCTTGCTAATATGGCGAATTGTGTCGGACTAGAGCCATGCGCAGTGAATATGTACGCCTCCTGACGCTGCAACTTGCAGCAGTTTTGATAGGTGCGCTCATTGTGTATTGGCAGGTAGGACCGCTGGCATCAAAGTCATACGCGTACGGATCTGTGGTGGTAATGGTGGGGGCGACAATCCTGGCCCTGCAACACAGACGGTCAGAATCCCGCATCGAAGAAGTGGAATCAGTATTGCGTCATGCCTACAAAACGGCAATTCAGCGTTTTGTCTGGGCGATCTTTTTGCTGGCGGTCGGATTTAAATTTTTAGGCCTCGCCCCCTTGTGGCTGTTGACCGGCTTTGTGGTGGGCCAGGTGACGTGGCTGTTTGTCCCGATTTGGATGAGATTGAAAGCACAAAATGACAACTGAAGCATTGACCTCTGCAGAATACATTAGGCATCACCTGCAAAACCTGACATGTGGCATTCATGAAGGCCATATTCACTGTGCACACACCGCAGAAGAAGCGAAAGAAATGGGCTTCTGGGCGCTGAATGTAGATACATTCGTCATGTCGTTGCTGCTGGGTCTGGTATTCATGGGCCTGTTCTACTCTGTTGCGCGCAAGGCGCAGCAAGGCATTCCGAGCGGCGTGCAGAATTTTGTCGAGTGGGTCATCGAATTCATCGACAACAGCGTGCGTGGTTCCTTTACCGGCCGCAGCGCCCTGGTTGCTCCTCTGGCAATGACAGTGTTCCTCTGGGTGTTCATGATGAACCTGATGGACCTGATTCCTATCGATTACATTCCATTCATTGCTGAAAAAGCGGGTCTGGGCCATTTCAAGGTGGTGCCCTCTACAGATCCTAACGCCACCATGGGCATGGCGATCGGCGTCTTCCTCCTGGTCATTTTCTACAGCATCAAG
>DATDDN010000049.1:0-19666 GCA_036523795.1 Gallionellaceae bacterium
AACGTCATGGCCGGCTCGGCACTGATGCAGAACGAAAAGCTGGTGGCGGAAATCCTCGAAGCGGTGGTGGGCGCGGTGAACGTGCCGGTCACGCTGAAAACCCGCACCGGCTGGGACAAGGCCCATCGCAACGCCATCAACATTGCGAAGATTGCCGAATCCAGCGGCATCCAGGCGCTGGCCATCCATGGCCGCACGCGCGCCTGTGCCTACACCGGCGATGCCGAATACGACACCATCGCTGCGGTCAAGGCGGAGATCAAGATCCCCCTGATTGCCAACGGCGATATCACCACCCCGGAAAAAGCCAAGTTCGTGCTGGACAAGACCGGTGCGGATGCGGTGATGATAGGGCGTGCGGCACAGGGGCGCCCCTGGCTGTTCCGCGAGATCGAGCACTACCTCAATACCGGCGCACACCTGCCGTCGCCCAGCGTGGCGGAAATCCGGCGGGTGCTGGTGCAACACCTGCATGACCTGTACGACTTTTACGGTGAACAAACCGGCACCCGCGTCGCACGCAAGCACATCTCGTGGTACACGCGCGGTCTGCCGGGCTCGGCTCAATTCCGCCATCGCATGAACGAGCTGCCCGGCAGTGCCGAGCAGATGGTGGCGGTGAGAGATTTCTTTGATGAACAACTGCAGCGAGGGGAACACCTGCATTACGGTGAGGAGCTGGCAGCATGAATAACACGGTATGTGAGTGCATGAAAGAAGAAAATGAAATCGCACGCTACGTGCGCAAGGCAGTCAACGAATACTTCAAGGACCTGGACGGTGAGGAACCTTCCTGCGCAATGTTCAACATGGTGATGAACTGCGTGGAGAAGCCACTGATCGAAACCGTGCTGCACCACGCAGACGGCAACCAGACGCGCGCGGCGGAATTGCTCGGCATCAACCGCAACACACTGCGCAAGAAGATCCAGGAACACGGCATCAAATAATATCTAACCAAGGGAAAGCAACCATGGCAGCCATCAAGCAAGCACTCATCAGCGTCTCCGACAAAACCGGCGTGCTCGAATTCGCCAAAGGACTGCATGCCCAGGGCGTGAAGATCCTCTCCACCGGCGGCACCGCCAAGCTGCTCGCCGACAACGGCGTGCCGGTGACCGAAGTGGCCGACTACACCGGCTTTCCCGAGATGCTGGATGGGCGCGTGAAGACCCTGCAGCCCAAGATCCACGGCGGCATCCTGGCGCGGCGCGACCTGCCCGAGCACATGGCCACCCTCAAGCAGCACAACATCCCCACCATCGACTTGGTGTGCGTGAATTTGTACCCGTTCAGCGCCACCATCGCCAAGCCGAACTGCACCTTTGAAGACGCGATCGAGAACATCGACATCGGCGGTCCCGCCATGGTGCGTTCCGCCGCCAAGAACCACGCCCATGTCGCCATCGTCACCGACGCGGCCGACTACAGCAAAATCCTGGCCGAGATGAAAGCCAACGGCGGCGCCGTGAGCGACAAGACCCGCCTGGAGCTGGCCAAGAAAGCCTTCTCCCACACCGCGGCCTACGACGGCACCATCAGCAACTACCTCACCTCGCTCGCCGAAGACGGCAGCAAGCAGCAGTTCCCGGACGCGATCAACTTCCAGTTCGGCAAGGTGCAGGCCATGCGCTACGGCGAGAACCCGCACCAGGGCGCCGCGTTCTACGTGGAGACCGACGCCAGGGAAGCCTCCATCTCCACCGCCAGACAGCTGCAGGGCAAGGAGCTGTCCTACAACAACATCGGTGATGCCGATGCCGCGCTGGAGTGCGTCAAGCAGTTCGACGGCGCACCGGCCTGCGTCATCGTCAAGCACGCCAACCCGTGCGGCGTGGCAGTGGGCAAAGACCTGCTGGAAGCCTATGACCGCGCCTACAAGACCGACCCCGAGTCCGCCTTCGGCGGCATCATCGCCTTCAACGGCGAGCTGGATGCCAAGACCGCGCAAGCCATCGTCGAGCGCCAGTTCGTCGAAGTGATCATCGCGCCGAAAGTCTCCAAGGCAGCCAGCGACGTGGTAGCCAGCAAGAAGAACGTGCGCCTGATGGAATGCGGCCAGTGGCCGAAAGAGCCGGGCCTGCGCATGGACTTCAAACGCGTGACGGGTGGATTATTGGTGCAGCACGCCGACCTCGCGCTGTATAACGAATTGAAGGTGGTGTCCAAGCGCAAGCCCACCGACGCCGAAATGAAAGACCTGCTGTTCGCCTGGCGCGTGGCCAAGTACGTGAAGTCGAATGCCATCGTGTACGCCAAGGACAACACGACCATCGGCGTGGGCGCCGGCCAGATGAGCCGCGTCAACTCCGCCCGCATCGCCGCCATCAAGGCCGAGCATGCCGGCCTGCAGGTGGCTGGCTCGGTGATGGCCTCCGACGCCTTCTTCCCGTTCCGTGACGGCATCGACTCCGCTGCCCAGTCCGGCATCGTTGCGGTGATCCAGCCCGGCGGCTCGATGCGCGATGAAGAAGTGATCGCCGCAGCGGATGAACACGGCATGGCGATGGTGTTCACCGGCATGCGTCATTTCCGCCATTAAGCCGAACCATCCATTAGCTATTCATATGTTGTAGGAGCCGACTTGTCGGGCGATTGCGAAATTGATCGCGCAACAAGTTGCGCTCCTGCAGTGCGCGTCAAGATCGATTTGGGGTTGAAATGAAAATTCTCGTAGTAGGTGGTGGTGGCCGTGAGCACGCTTTGGCCTGGCGCCTGGCGCAAGGTGTACGCGTGCAGAAGGTGTATGTGGCGCCGGGCAATGCGGGCACTGCGCGTGAAGACGGCGTGGAGAACGTGGCCATCACTGCCATTCCCGAGCTCATCGCCTTCGCCCAGCGCGAGAACATCCACTTCACCGTGGTCGGCCCCGAGGCGCCGCTGGCCGCCGGCATCGTCGATGCCTTCCGCGCCGCCGGCCTGCCTATCTTCGGCCCCACCAAGGCTGCCGCGCAGCTGGAATCTTCCAAGGATTTCGCCAAGCGCTTCATGACCCGCCACAACATTCCCACCGCCTTCTTCGAAACCTTCACCAACATTCCCGCGGCCAAGGCCTATGTCGAGAAGCACGGCGCGCCCATCGTGGTGAAGGCCGATGGCCTCGCTGCCGGCAAGGGCGTGGTGGTGGCGATGAGCAAGGAAGAGGCGTTCGACGCCATCGACATGATGCTGGCCGACAACAAGCTGGGCGATGCCGGTGCGCGCGTGGTGATCGAAGAATTCCTCGCCGGCGAAGAAGCCAGCTTCATCGTGATGGTGGATGGCAAGAACGTGCTGCCGCTGGCCACCAGCCAGGACCACAAGCGCCTGCAGGATGCCGACCAGGGGCCCAACACCGGCGGCATGGGTGCCTATTCGCCCGCCCCGGTCGTGACCCCCACCATCCACGCCAGGGTGCTGCGTGAAGTGATCCAGCCGGTGGTGCGCGGCATGGCGGCTGAAGGCATCACCTACACCGGCTTTCTCTATGCCGGCCTGATGATCTCGCCCGATGGGGCTATTCGCGTGCTCGAATTCAACTGCCGCATGGGCGACCCGGAGACTCAGCCGATCATGATGCGCCTGAAGAGCGACCTCTCCGTGATCATGGAGCACGCCATCGCCGGCACGCTGGACAAGATCGAAGCGGACTGGGACATCCGTGCCGCGCTCGGCTACGTGATGGCCGCCGCAAATTATCCCGACACGCCACGCCTGGGCGACGAGATCACCAACCTGCCCAAGGCAGAAGATGACGCGCATGTGTTCCACGCCGGCACCACGCTGATGGACGGCAAGGTGCTCACCAACGGCGGCCGCGTGCTGTGCGTCACCGCACTGGGCGGCAATGTTTCCGCCGCGCAGCGCCGTGCCTACCAGTATGGCGAGAGCATTCATTTCAACGGCAGCCAGCAGCGCAGCGACATCGGCTACCGCGCCATCCACAGGAAGTAATTGGCCGGCCTGCCCGCACATCCGCGTGTACTCGCCGCCCACCTGCGGCGCGGCGGGCTCATTGCCTATCCCACGGAATATTGCTACGGCCTCGGCTGCGATCCGCGCAACCGCGCGGCGGTGAAGCGCCTGCTCGCGCTCAAGCAGCGCCCGCAGCACAAGGGCCTGATCGTCATCGCCGGGCGCTACGCCCAGCTCACTCCCTACCTGCGGCCCATCACCGCCGAGCAGCAGGCGCAGCTGCGCTATGACGGCGCGCGTGCCATCACCTACCTGATGCCGGTGCAGCACAAGGTGCCGCGCTGGGTGCGCGGCATGCACGACACCCTGGCCGTGCGCATTACCGCACACCCCTTTGCCGCCGCGCTATGCAACCGCCTCAACATGGCACTGGTCTCCACCAGCGCCAACCGCAGCGGCGCCCAGCCCATCCGCACCTATGCCGAGTGCGTGCGCCAGTTCGGCCACGCGGTGAAAGTGCTGAATGGACGCGTCGGCAAGAACAAAAAGCCCTCCACGATACGTGCGTGGGGCGATGGTAGAATCGTGCGCAAATAATCGCTCATCCCCGCTCCCTTGATGGGAGAGGGGCACAACATCGGAGAAAAAATGGACAGCACCGCCGTAAAAACCTTCCTGCTCGACCTGCAGGACCGCATCGTCAAAGGCCTGGAGCAGGTGGATGGCAAACAATTCCTGCGCGACAAATGGACCCGCGCCACCGGCAGCGGCGGCATCGGCAAGGGCGAGGGCATCAGCTGCATCATCGAGGAAGGCAACGTGATCGAGCGCGGCGGCGTCGCCTTCTCGCACGTGCAGGGCGACAAGATGCCGGCCTCGGCCACCGCACACCGCCCCGAGCTGGCCGGCTGCAGCTGGGAGGCGATGGGCGTTTCGCTGGTGATCCATCCGCGCAACCCGTACGCGCCCACCTCGCACGCCAACGTGCGCATGTTCATGGCGCACAAGCCCGATGGCAACAAGGTGTTCTGGTTCGGCGGCGGCATGGACCTCACTCCGTATTACGGCTTCGAGGAAGACGCGGTGCACTTCCACCAGACCTGCAAGAACGCGCTCGAACCTTTCGGCGCCGACTACTACCCGAAATACAAGAAATGGTGCGACGAGTATTTCTTCCTCAAGCATCGCAACGAGCAGCGCGGCGTCGGCGGCATCTTCTTCGACGACCTGTCCGAGCCCGACTTCGAAACCGCTTTCGCCATCCAGCAGAGTGTGGGCAACCACTACCTCGATGCCTACCTGCCGCTGCTGCAAAAGCGCAAGGACACACAGTATGGCGAACGCGAGCGCGACTTCCAGCTGTATCGTCGCGGCCGCTATGTCGAATTCAACCTGGTCATCGACCGCGGCACCATCTTCGGCCTGCAGTCCAACGGCCGCACCGAATCCATCCTGCTGTCCATGCCGCCGCTGGTGAAATGGCGCTACGACTGGCATCCCGAGCCGGGCACGCCGGAAGCTGCGCTGTACGAGAAATTCATCGTGCGCAGGGACTGGGTATAAAAACGAAACCCGCCGGCCGGCGGGTTTTTTGTCTGGCAGGTCTCCGGGGCGGCTCAATAGCTGCCGCCCACTTCGATGCCGAAATAGCTCTGTGCGTCCAGCCCTTCGCTGTGACGTTTGCCGAGCTTGAAGCCGATGCTGACGTTGTCGCTGGCCTTCAGGCCGAGCAACACCGCGCCGAACTGGTTGGCGTAGTAGTTCGGATCTCCCTGGGTGACGGCCTCGGCGCCCAGCTGCATGCCGGAGCCGATGTCATACAACACTCGTCCCCTCAGCCAGTACGCCTGCTGCCCCGTGATGTAGCTGCCGCCGGCGGCGAGCCGCCACTGCTGCGCCAGCGGCAGCTCGCCTTCCAGCTGGAACACCGGCCGCAGCATGCTGCCGCGCACGGTGTTGTCGGGATCGTCCGGCGAGATCGACGTGTGACGATAAGCCAGGCCGGCATAGGCCGCCCACCAGCGATCTGCGCCTTCCTGCAGATAGCCCAGCGAGAATTGCGCACCCGGGGCGCTGGCATCGTAGGCCTGCCCGTTCTTGACGTAACGGTACTGCGACCAGTCGAGCCAGAGTTTCCTGCGGAAGCCCGGACCCAGCCAGCTCTCCGGCAGGGCTGCGACGTGGCCGACATAGGCGTAGGAGTTGTCGGTGGAAACCTCGTCACCGAGAAAGAACTGCGGCGGCGGCTCGGCTGCCAGCAGGTTTGCAGAGGCGCCGAGCAGGCCGCCGATGACCAGCACCAGCAGGCCCATGCGCATGGCCGGACGCAGCCGCGGCGGCACGAACAGTCTCGGCTTGTGCACAGGCTTGCTGAAGTGCAGGCGCCGCATGGTCTCCTGCGTTCCGACTATCTGGCATTGCTCGATGGGGTATAGGTAGATCGGCCCGGCGGAGTTTTCCAGGTAGTCGCCGAGCGTGACCTCGGCCAGCATGTCGATCTGTCGCGTGCGCGTAAACACCTGCACCCTCACCTGGGTGTGGATGGGCAAGGGCAGGAAGGTGACAAGTTGCCGCGGCCCGCTGTCGTCGCCGGTGAGCGGAATCAGGCCATACCGCAAGGGCTGCATGGCGTCCCTCGCATCGATGATCGCGCAGGTGGCCCAGTGCTCGTCCGGCTGCGCCCGCAGCGGATGCGCCGCACCGGCCAGCCTCGCCTTCAGCCATTGCCACGGGGTTGCGCCGATCTCCTTGATGTCCAGCAGCTTCCACTGCAGGTCCGTGCCGTAGAGGAAGAGTTCGAGCGCTTCGCGGCTCTCGGCCTGGTTCCAGATGAAGCGGCAGCCCACCGCCTTCAGGTAGGACCTGTCCTGCTCGTGCGCGGTGATCTCGTTGGTGATCGTGGCCTCGAACGGCAATGGCCCGGAGGGCAGGTAGATCTCGCCGCGCAGCACGTGTCCCTTCCTGGCGCTATCGGGCAGGGCTGCATAGATGCTGCAGCCGCTGACCGATATGTTGTCTATCGTGCCGTGGATCTGTTTCCCATCTTCCTGCAACAGCACCGGCAGCGGCACGGGGAAGCGGTACTCCCCGCGCAGGAATTTCTGGATGTTGCGGGTGAAGGTCAGCATGATCACGGCGACCCCGCAATTGACCGTCGCCCAGAAGATGTTGAAGTAGATCCAGTTGAGTGACTGTTCCTCGCGTTGCAGCGCCATGATCAGGCCGAATGGAACGGCGCCCGTGTTGAGCACCAGCACGGCCAGTTGCGGCAGGAACAGCCGGTCTGCGTTGCTAGCCTGGTCGTGGACCTTGTTGGTCACCTTGAAGCGCAGCCGGCGCATGAACAGGCCGAGCGTGGCCCACACAAAGGCGGCGAAGCGCGCAAAGTTGTACTGTGCGATATAGAAGGTGCCGCCGTAACCGCGGCCGACTTCCTCGAACATGATGAAGCTGAGCATGTAGAACGGCAGGAAATGCAGCAGGAACGGAACGGCGCCCGCCTGGATAGGCAACACCCCGGTCAGCAGCACGATGGCGGGCGCAATGTAGTAGAAGCCTTTTTGCCAGCCATCGAAATATGTCAATGTCGACGCCAGGTAGTTGAGCCTCTGCGCAATCGTCAGGCGGCCATCGAAGAGCAGGAATTTTTCCGCCCTCAGCACCTGCATCGCCCCCTGTCCCCAGCGCACGCGCTGCTGCAGGAACGGCGCCACGTCGGCCGGTGCGATGCCGAAGGCCAGCGCTTCGGCGTGGTAGATGGAACGGTAGCCGGCCTGGTGCAGCCTGATCGAGGTGTGCAGATCTTCGGTGACCGTCTCGGTGGCGAAGCCGCCGATCTCATCGAGCGCGGTGCGCCGCACGACGGCACAGCTGCCGCAGAAGAAGGCCGCGTTCCAGTAATCCTTGCCGCGCTGGATCACCTTGAAGAACATCGCCTGCTCCGTCCACAACTTCTTCTTTTTTTCCTGCCAGCGATGCTGGTATGAATCGAGGTTGAAGAAATCCTGCGGCGTCTGCACGAATGCAACCGACACGTCGTTGAAATAGCCCAGCGTGCGCGTGAGAAAGTTTCTCTGCGGTGCGTGATCGGCATCGAAGATGGCGATGAAATCGCCGCGGCTGAGCGCCATCGCATGATTGAGATTGCCCGCCTTGGCATGCACATTGCGTCTGCGTGCCAAGTAGCGTATGCCCAGATGTTCGGCCAGCGCCCTCATCTCTTCGCGATTGCCGTCATCCAGCAGCCAGGTTTCGTGCGGATAGTCTATGTGCCTTGCGGCCAGCAGCGTCTTGCGCAGAATGTCCACCGGCTCGTTGTAGGTGAGCACGAACACATCGACAGACAACCCCTCCGCGCATGGCGGCGATTCGCGGATGCTCAGGCGCCACGTCATCATCAGGTGCAACAGGGCAGACACGAAGCCATAGATCTCGGCGCCGTACAGCATGCCGGAGAAGACGGGGGCGTCGGCGGCCAGCGTGCCCGCGCGCCAGTGCAGATACCACATCGCCACGATGACGAACGCGAGCACAACGGCCGAGCGATATACCCCCAACGTTTCGTAGGCCTCTGCGTTCCTGCCTTGGTGGGGCGGGGCGTGCGCCTGTTTGCGCAGCTTCATCGGTAGCCCTCCATGCGTTCATTTACAGTCTGCCTGTCTGCCGCGATGCGGCGAGGCCATGAGCTGGGCAAGGCATGTTTTCGTGCAGAAGGGCGACAGGGGAAATGCCGCATCACGCGCAGCCGCCAGGCCGCTCATGCCGTGCCCGAAACTCCAGTCAATCAGCGGGATGGAAATGAGAGCCAAGAATAGGTTGCACCATCTCCTACGGTATATAGGGTGGATGCCATATTCATGGCTACGTGATTTAACCCACAGCCGCGTGCGTGGGGGGTGTCACGCCATCTGGAGTTGCGCCGGACGGTACGGCATCGTGACGGAAGCCAGCCGCAATGCGGCTGCTCAGAAGAGGCTGATCGCCAGGATGGAAGCGGCAGACTGTTGTGCAGCCTGCTGTGGCGACCTGGTCAGCGAGAGCAGGTCGTCGGGCACATCAACGTCGGCAAAGATGCCCTGCTGCTCGATCTCCACGGGCACGAGACGGGGCATGTCGCGCTCGATCAGGCGCCGCGCGCCGGTGTCGCCACGCAGCGCCTGCAGCTCATCGAAGTAATGCCGCGCAAAGCCGACCGGATGCCCGCGCCGGCCGGCGCAGGCGGCCGCCGACAAGTCAGCCCCGTCCAGCAGCGCATTGCGCACGCCCTCGATCGCGGCCACGGGCACGGCAGGCATGTCGGCGAGGCCTATCATCCAGCCGGCCGCTTTGCTGTTTGCGCGCACGCCGCAGGCGAGGCTGGAGCCCATGCCCTGCAGCGAATCCTGGCAGACCAGCCAGCGCAGGGCCGGCGATTTGCTGACGCCCAGCGCCATGGCGATCGCATGGCAGAATGCTTCAGAGCCTGGCCTGACCACGACGGTGGTGCACGCACAGGCCTCCAGCCAGGGCACGAGGCTGTGTGCGGCCAGCGGCAGCGTCACGCCGCGCTGCGTGAACGGATGCAACAGCTTGTTCGCACCGAAGCGTTGCGAACTGCCTGCTGCCAGCACGATGGCTGCTATGTCGGCGGGGTCAGACAAGGCTTTCCTGGTCGAATGGCATGCGGCGCAGGCGCTTGCCGGTGAGGGCGAACACGGCGTTGGCCACCGCCGGCGCGATCGGCGGCGTGCCGGGCTCGCCGATGCCGCTGGGGTGCTCGCTGCTTTCCACGATATGCACCTCCACCTGCGGCATCTCGGAAAAGCGCAGCGGCGCATAATCGTTGAAATTGGATTGCACCACACGGCCGTCCTGCAGCGTGATCGCCCCGTGCAAGGCGGCGGAGAGGCCGTAGACGATGCCGCTTTCGACCTGCTGGCGCACGCCGTCCGGGTTGATCACCATGCCGCAATTCACCGCCGCGATCACGCGATGCACGCGGATGCGGCCGTCTTCCAGCGACACCTCGGCGATCTCCGCCACATGGCTGCCGAACGACTGGTGCACCGCCACGCCGTAGGCATGGCCAGCCGGCAACTGCTTCTTGCCCCAGCCAGCCTTGTCGGCCGCCAGCTGCAGCACCTTCCTGTAGTGCGAGGCGATGGGCAGGATGTCGAGGCGGTAGGTGACCGGGTCCTGCTTCGCCAGATACGCCAGCTCATCGATCATGGTTTCGACCACGAACGCGGTATGCGAGTGTCCCACCGAGCGCCACCATTGCACCGGCACTGCGTTCTTCGGGCTGTGCAGTTCCACCTGCAGATTGGGGATCACATAGGGCAGCGTCGCTGCGCCCTCCACCGAGGTGACGTCGATGCCGTTCTTGACCAGCATGCCTTCCAGCGGCGTGTCGGCCACGATGGACTGGCCGACGATGGTGTGCTTCCACGCCAGCGGGCTGCCATCTTCCGCGATCGCTGCCTCGATGTGGTCGGCCCACATCGGCCGGTAGTTGCCGCCGCGCATGTCGTCCTCGCGCGTCCACACCACCTTGATCGGTTTCTTTATCGCTTTGGCCACCTGCACTGCTTCCTTCACGAAGTCGGAGCGCGGATTGGCGCGCCGGCCAAAGCCGCCGCCCAGATAGGTGGTGTGTATCTCCACCTGCTCGGGCTTGAGTCCGGCCACCTTTGCGGCTGCGGCACGATCCATGGTCTGCGCCTGCGTGCCGGTCCAGATGCTGCAGTGATTCGGCTTGAGATCCACCACCACATTGAGCGGCTCCATCGCGGCGTGCGCCAGATAGGGCAGCTCGTAGTCGGCACTGACGTACTGGTGTGCGTCCGCGAAACCCTTGGCGATGTCGCCCTCCGTGCGCGCCACTGCACCCGGCTGTTTCGCCAGCGCCAGGTAGTCCGCGCGCATCTTCGTGGTGGTAAGCGCGGCGCCCGGGCCTTCGTCCCATTCGATCTCCAGCAGGTCGCGCGCAGTCCTGGCGGGCCAGAAGCCGGTGGCGGCCACCGCGACGCCCGTGGGCACCTGATACACGCCGCGCACGCCCGGCTGCTTGCGCGCCTTTTTCGCATCGAAACTTTTCACCTTGCCGCCGAACACGGGACTGCGTGCGATCAGCACGGTGAGCATGTCGGGCAGGTACACGTCGAGGCCGAACTGCGCGCTGCCGTTGACCTTGGCCGGCGTGTCCAGGCGTTTGGTCGGCTTGCCGATCAGTTTGAAATCCTTCGGGTCCTTGAGCGGAACGCTGACGGGCATGGGCAGCTTCGCCGCCGCATCGGCCAGCGCGCCGTAGCTCGCGCTCCTGCCGCTGCCGTCATGGCGCACCTGGCTGTACTCTGCGCGGCACTCGCTTTCCGGCACGCCCCATTTCTGCGCCGCGGCGCGCACCAGCAATATCCTGCCCATCGCGCCCACGCGGCGCAGCTGCTCCCACGACGAGGCGACGCTGGTGCTGCCGCCGGTGAGCTGCATGCCAAAGCCGGTGTGGTTGTATACGGCCGCGACCGGCGCTGACTCGATGTTGATGCGGCTCCAGTCCGCCTCCAGCTCCTCCGCCAGCATCATTGGCAGCGAGGTATACACGCCCTGTCCCATCTCCGACTTGTTGACCACGATGGTGATGCTGTTGTCGCGGGCGATGCGGATGAAGGCATTGGGCGGATACACCTGCTCCGGCCTGGCCTCTGCGGCATAGGCACGGCCGACCTTCATCGGCAGGTAAAAGCTGATGACCAGCCCGCCCACCAAGGCCGCGCTGCCCTTCATGAATTGGCGGCGTGATTCGTCAAACACGGTGATGTCGTTCATTTGCCTTCTCCCGGTTGTGCCGCTGCCTGCAGGATGGCGGCGCGCACGCGGTTGTAGGTGCCGCAGCGGCAAAGGATGCCTTCCATGGCGGCGGCGATCTGCGCTTCGCTGGGGTGCGGGTTGCCCCTGAGCAGGGCGGTGGCGGCCATGATCTGGCCGGACTGGCAGTAGCCGCACTGCGGCACGTCCACGTCACGCCACGCGCTCTGCACCGCCTTGCCCAGTGAGGTTTCCGCCAGCCCCTCGATGGTGGTGACATTCCTGCCGCTGGCGCTGGAAACCGGCGTGACGCAGGAACGGATTGCGGCGCCGTCCAGGTGCACGGTGCATGCGCCGCACTGCGCAATGCCGCAGCCGTACTTGGTCCCGGTCAGATGCAGGTGGTCGCGTATCACCCACAGCAGGGGCGTGCCGGGATCGGCATCGACCCGCGTGTTATTGCCATTGAGCTTGAAGGAAATCATGAGCACACCTCCTCAGTGGTGGACGGAACGATGCCGGCGGGCACGGCCGCATGGCTGCGTACGGCAATCAGATGCGCGAGTATGGCCACCGCAATCTCGGGCGGCGTGCGGCTGCCTATGCGCAGGCCAACCGGGCCATGCAGGCGGCCGATTTCCTCCGCGGTGAGATCGAACATCGCCAGGCGTTCGCGTCGCTTGTCGTTGTTGATCCTGGCGCCCAGCGCGCCCACATAGAATGCCGGGGACTTCAGCGCCTCCAGCAGCGCCATGTCGTCCAGCTTGGGGTCGTGCGTGAGTGCGATGATGGCGGTGCAGGCGTCCACCTCCAGCGCCAGCACCGCGTCGTCCGGCATGTCGCCGAGCAGGATGGTGTCGGGCACATCCCAGGTCTCGCGCATCGCCGCGCGCGGATCGCACACGACCACCTCGTAATCGAGCGCCTGCGCCATGCGTGCGAGATAGGTGGAGGTCTGCCCGGCGCCGATGATGAGCAGGCGCCAGCGCGGACCGTGCACCGTGGTCAGCGTGTCGCCGTCAAAGCGGAAGGTGTCGCTGCGCGTGGCATCGCTCAGCGACACCTGCATGGTGGTCAGGCGCAGCGTGCGGCTGATCAGGCGATGCGCCTGTATCGCATGCAGCACGCGCGCCACCCAGGCCGCGTTGTGCATGGGCTCGATCAGCAGGCGCAGGCGGCCGCCGCAGGGCAGGCCGAAACGCCGCGCCTCATCAGGCGTCACGCCATAGCTCACCACCTCACAACGTTCATGCGACAGCCGGCCTTGCAGCGCGCGGCTGACCAGGTCATCTTCGATGCAGCCGCCCGACACCGAGCCCACCACCAGCCCGTCGCCGCGCAGGGCCAGCATCGCGCCCTGCGGCCGCGGGCTGGAGCCGAAGGTCTCCACCACCGTCACCAGCCACAGGGGCTGCCGGGATGTTTGCCACTCGTGCAGAGTCTTGAGGACGGAAATATCTACACTATCCATGTGCATCTCCTTCTGTGGTGTGCGACAAGCGAGGACGGAAAAATGGCGGGCATGCCCGCGTCTGTGAGGGTGGCGGGTGCGCTGGGAGCGGAGAAATAAAAACACATTTCCTGCGCACTGCCTATACGCAGAAATACCTATAAATCGAGTGCTGACCCCATTTTGCGCATAGGCATTAACGAGCTGGTGAACGCCCCGGAACCGTAGCGGGGCCGGGATATAGCGCAGGCGGGAAGTGGGGAGGCTGCCTCAGCGCGGCTGTGTATCGCGTGCGAGCAGGGCGGTGAACGCCTGTTCCGGCAGGGGGGGGTGGTACAGGTAACCCTGTACGTCATGACAGCCCAGTTCGTGCAGCAGCGCGGCCTGGTCTTCGGTTTCCACGCCTTCGGCCAGCACGTTGAGGCCCAGGCTGCGGCCCATGTCTATCATGGCGCGCACGATGGCGGCCGCTTCGCTGCTGGTTGTCATGTCGTGCACGAAGGACTGATCCACCTTCAGCCTGTCCACCTCAAGGCGCTTGAGGTAGGACATGTTGGAATAGCCGGTGCCGAAATCATCCAGCGCGAGTTTTACGCCCAGCGCCTTCAGCCCGTGCAGGATGTCCAGCATGGCCTCGCTGTCCTCGATCAGCATCGATTCGGTCAGCTCCAGCTCCAGGCAGTGCGGAGGCAGGCCGCTCTCGTGCAGGGCGTCGCGCACGGTGTCCACCACGTTGCCGCGCAGCAGCTGGCCGGCAGACAGGTTCACGGCCATCAGGAAGTTCTCGTTGTTCGCCGTGCACACCTGCCGTGCATAGCGGCAGGCCTCGCGCAGCACCCATTCGCCCAGCGGCACGATCAGGCCGCACTCCTCCGCCGCCGGGATGAACATGGCCGGCGGAATCATCTCGGCGTCTTTGCCCGGCCAGCGCAGCAGGGCCTCCGCGCCCACGATGTGCTGCGTCGCCAGGTCGATCTGCGGCTGGTAATGGAGGCGGAACTCGCCGTCCTCGATGGCGGCGCGCAGCTTGCGCTCCAGCTCCAGGCGCTCGTGCATCTGCTCGTTCATCTCCTGCGTGAAGAAATGGAAGGTGTCGCGCCCGTCCGATTTGGCCTGGTACATCGCCATGTCGGCCTGCTTGAGCAGCGTGGCGAAATCGCGTCCGTCGTCGGGATACAGGCTGATGCCCACGCTCACACCGATGTGGAAAACGTTGCCGTCGATCTCGATAGGCTGGCGCAGCGACTGCACGATCTTCTCCGCCACCAGGGCGGCCATGCCGGATTCGCGCACGCCAGTCAGCACCGCCACAAACTCGTCGCCGCCCAGGCGGCTCAGGATGTCGCTATCGCGCAGGCGGGTGCGCAGGCGCTCGGTCACCATGCGCAGCAGCGCATCGCCCATGGCGTGGCCGAACAGGTCGTTGACGTATTTGAAGTTGTCCAGGTCGAGGAACAGCAGCGCGATCTTTTCCCTGGCGCGGGCGGCGTGCAGGGTGGCGGCCTCGAACTGATTGCGCAGCAGCAGGCGGTTGGGCAGGCCGGTCAGCTGGTCGTGGTGGGCCAGGTATTCGATCTGCTGCTGCGCGGATTTCTGCTCGGTGATGTCGGAGAACACGCCGACATAGTGGGTCGCGCCATTGTCCTGGTTGCGGAAGTGCGTGATGGACAGCCACTCCGGATAGATTTCCCCGCTCTTGCGCCGGTTCCAGATTTCGCCCTGCCAGAAATTCTTGGTGACCACGCTGTGCCAGATGTCGGCATAGAAGTTGTGGTCATGCCGGCCCGAGGAAAGCAGGCGCGGGTTCTGCCCCAGCACGTCGTCGCGCGTATAGCCGGTGATGCGCGAGAAGGCGGGGTTCACGGCGATGATCTCGGCCTTGTCGTTGGTGATCATCACGCCGGCATGCAGCGCATCGAACACGCTGGCCATCAGGTAGCGCTGCGCCTCCAGATTGCGGCTGCTGTCTATCAGTGCGGCGGTGCGCGCCTCGCTCTCCTTGCACAGGCGGGCCGCGTTGGCGAGCTGCGCGAGGATGGGCTGGAACATGTTGGCCAGCGGCAGCTCGGTGGCCGGCATCACCGGCGCCATCAGCAGGATGACGCCGACATTCTCCACCGGCAGGCGCAGAAAGGCGTCATAGCGGTTGTTGCCCAGTGCGGCGAGCAGCGCACCCGCCTGTTCCTGGCGCACCACGCCGCCCATCACCAGCGCGGCCGGCAGGCGCACGACCTGTCCCTCGCGCTCCAGCAGCTCGAAGTCGCCCACCACGGCGCCGATGCGCCCCTCGGCCTGGCTGGCATCGTCGCGGCAGACGGCGGTGTCGAGCAGCACCAGGCCGGCGGGGAATGAGGTGTGGTACAGGATGCGGCGCAGGAAGCGGGTCATCAGCGGCTTGAGCCGCGTTTCCCCGCCTATGGTGAGCACCAGGTCGTACAGGACGGGCAGTATGAACTCAGAAGGCATAAGCGCTTACCACAAGGTGGCAACGATCGTGGCATTGTGAAACAGGGGGTATCCCCACAGGGTCGAGGCGCCGATTTCGCCCAGCGACAAGGCGCCCAGCACCTGGCGCACGCCGCTGCGCCGCTGCAGGTCCTGAACCTCGGCCTGCGCTTCCTCCAGGCCCAGATGCAGGCGGCGGCCGGCACAGTAGAACAGCATGGCATCGCGATCCTGCAGTGGCGCGCGGTTCAGTGCGACCATGCGCTCGGCCAGGGCCTCCACCGTGTGGCGCGATCCTGCCGCCGGCGCGTCCAGCAGCGCCAGCACCGAGTGCGGCGGCACCTCGCCCACACAGATCAGCGAGCCGTCGTCGGCCAGCGCCACGGGTATGCGCACCAGCACGTTGTGGTTGGCGCGCACGATGCCGAACGGGAAGTGCACCGAGTACTGGTAGAAATTCTCGCGGTTGATTTCCACGCCGTAACGGGCGCGCACCAGCTCGCAATACACCTCGAAGGCGGGGCGCCAGTCGATGTGGGTGATGCGGTTGCCGGCGGTGGAGGTGGCGGTGTAGGTCTGCTCGGCCAGCTGATAGCCATGCTCCAGAATCGCGCCGTGATGCTGCTTGAGCAGCATCACCAGCACCGCATCGCCCACCACGCGCGTGGCGTCAAACAGGCAGGGCATGGGCTTGAAGGTTTCGCTGCCGGCATTGGCGCCAGCGTAATGCACGCGGTTGGCCAGGTGCAGGTAAAGCTCGTCCAGTATGGTGGCGATGTTGGGCAGCATGCCGTCAAACAGCAGGAACAGCGTCACCTCCTCGTTGTCCTGGCCGAGCTGGCCGCGCAGCTTGCCGGCGATCTCCTGCGCCACCCGCTCCGCGCCATCACCGGTGTGTGGCAGCTTGTCGAGCAGCAGGTAATCCGGTGCCTGGTCAAAGCGCAGCAGCCACAGGCCGCTGCTGCGAAACTTGTCTGCCACCAGCAGGGCGGGGAAGATCGCCCCCATCAGCGCGATCTTATGCGCGGCACATATTTCCTGCAGCAGCGGAGCCACCGCCTTCTGCCCTTCGGGCAGCAGCGCCAGCACCCCCATGCCGGGGTGCTGGGTGCGCCAGGAATCAAGCGTGGCGCGGATGTTGGCTTCGTTCGGTTCGGCGATATACTGTGTCGCAGTCGTCATATTTTTCACAGCATTCTTGCATGTGGCTGAACAAAAGGCACAGTAGCAGCAATGGTTAAGCCAGGCAACAAGCGGAGCACCAAGGGTCATATTGATCGGACCGGCGGCCAGTGCCGCCCGCATGCGGAATGCATGCAGACAGAAAGGGAAGAACCATGGCAGATTGTTGCAGCCCGCCGGCAGACCCGGCCGCCCACCCGCGCAAGCTCCCCTGTCCCGGCAACCGCGTCGAGGGCAGTGCGGTGTCCGCCCGCACCATTGCCCACCACCTCAGGCACCCTGGCAGTGGCAGGACAACGGTGCGAATTATTACTTCTGCGCTGACCCCGCCTGCGACATCGTCTACTTCGGCGACGACGGCAGCATCATCCGCAAGGCGCAATTGCGCACCGTCGTGGGCGTGAAGGAAACCGCCGACAGCGCGCCGCTGTGCTACTGCTTTGGCGTCAGCCGGGCCGATGCCATGAGCAACCCCGCCATACGCGAATACGTGGTGCAGCAGACCAGACTCGGCCTGTGCACGTGCGACACCAGCAACCCTGCAGGCCGCTGTTGCCTCAAGGATTTTCCGCGCGGGCCAGCGTAACCTGAGCCCGCAAAATCACCAGGCTCGCTCAACACCGCATTCCCAATGGCGAATGCGTGCATAATTGAAAATTGCCGATAGATCCACATTCATACCACCGTCTACAAGGGAGCAAACATGTTCAATCAACACCGTCTCAACACGACTGCATACGCCCGCAACATGGGCTCCGCGTCACTGCTGGCCCTGTTCGGCCTGTGGCTCCTCCTCGCCACCGGCTGCAGCACGCTCAAGCCGAATCTGGAAAAACCCGCGGTCAACGTCACCTCGTTCAAGCTGCTTTCCACGCAGGGCTTCACGCCGAAGTTCGAGATTGGCCTGCACGTGGCGAACCCGAATTCGGTGCAGCTCAGCCTCAAGGGCATGAGCTACAAGCTCTTCCTCAACGAGCACGAGGTGATGCAGGGCGTGGCCAACGACCTGCCGGTGGTGCCGGCCTACGGCGAGGCCGAGCTCAAGCTGATCGCCAATGTGGGGCTGATGGAGGGCATGCGCTTCGTGAACGAGATGCTGAAGAATGCGGGCGCACCGGTGGCTTATCGCGTGCAGGCCAACCTGGATCTGGGCACCCTGTATCCGATGCTGAAGGTCGAAGAGAAGGGCACCTTCTCGCCGCTGCCCGCCGCGCCCGCGCCGGCTGAGGACAAGCCCCAGGGGGGCAATATCTGATGCAGGCACGCAAGCGCTAGGCCAGCAACACCGCGAGCAGGCCGCTCACAAACACCCCGTCGAAGGTGCCGGCGCCGCCGATCACGGCAATGGGTGAACCCAGGCGGCGGATGTCATGCAGGCGCAGCAGGTCGGCGCCGATCAGCACGCCCAGGGTGCCGCAGATGTAGGCCAGCGGCGCACGCTGCTGCGGATCGAGGATGGTCGCGATCAGCGCGGCGGCAACCGGCGCGATCAGCCCCGGCATGCCGATGCCTATGCCGGGCAACGGACGGCTCACGGCGTGCGCGATGAGGGCGACGGCCGCCACGGCGGCCGCGACCTGCAGCGGGTGCAGCGCGCTGTGGGCGATCAGGTAGAACGAGAAGGCGACCGGCACCACCGCGCCGCCGACATTGACCGCGACCACGACCTTGTCGGCAACCGGCGGCAACATGAAAAACGGCCAGCGCGCCATTTCCCGCGGCGGCCGCAGCGGCACGTCCCGGTCGGCCTCAAGGTTGAACAGCGGCAGGTTGATCGCGCTGCCCACCAGCGTGCACGCCAGCAGCAGGTAGGCCGAGTCCTCCGACAGCCCCAGCTTCTCGAAGGCGATGCTGATCATGCCCACCTGGATGAATACGATCAGGAAGATCAGGGCCAGGATGAACAGCAGCAGGCGTAATGGCGAGAATGGCATCAGTTGCCTCTCAATGATCATGGGCAGCAGCTTGGCGTGGTTCCTGCTGCTGCCCTATTCGTACCTCAGGAAATTCTCCGCGGTGGCGTCCGGCCCGTAACGCTCGATCAGGCTGTCGATCTCCGCCATCAGCATGTCGGCCTCGTCGTCTTCCAGCACCCCATCGCCCACCAGGCGGCTGGCGAGGCCGGAGCCCAGTGCATCCATGACCTGCGAGAGGGTGAGCGGGTTCTCGCGGTTCTCCTCGTCCATCAGGGTCTCGATCGCGCGCGACAGCGGCTCGCTGGCAAAGGCATGCACGAAATCCATGGCCGCAGCCGATTCGCCGAACTGGTCGATCAGCACGTCCAGCTCGTCGATGAGCGACTCGTCCGTGTCGAAATGATGCATGCCCTCGCTTTCGTCGAGCTCACCCGGCAGCTCATGCGCGATGAAGGAACGGACCATGGCCAGGGTGATCGGCTCGTCGGTGTCCAGCTTGTCGATGATGGCTTCGATCAGGCCGGACAACTCGGGGCTGACGCGGCTGGCGATGTCGATGGGATTGCGGATCATGTTCTACCCTCCTGTTCAAGGTGTGTGGGCAAGGGCTGATCGAACAGCCTGGATCAGCGAAGGTGAAACGGCAAGACGGCCGCTTGCAGATGCAGGGAATACAATTGCATTGTTCAATAACTGATTTGGCAAGATACTCTCGCCCGGAGTTCAATGAAAGGCTTACGATGAACACGCAATTCCAATTCGATCCCTCCGTCTATCCGCGCGCCTACCCATCCAGCATGAGTTGGCGCGTATTGATGGGGGTCGTGGGCGGGGTACTGGGCATCGGCGGCCTGCTGGGAATCTGGTATTTTGGCACCGGCCACGAGGTGCGTGGCAGCGCAGACATGGCGATGATGGTGGGCGTGTCGGCGGCCCTGATGCTGCTCGGTTTGTTTGCCGCGCTTGCCATCCTGCGCGCCAGGGTGGTGTTCACCGC
>DATDDN010000050.1:0-4671 GCA_036523795.1 Gallionellaceae bacterium
GATCAGGTTGACGGTAACGGATACGTTGTCACCTGGCATCACCATTTCGGTGCCGGCTGGCAGTTCTACCGCACCGGTCACGTCGGTGGTACGGAAGTAGAACTGGGGACGGTAGCCCTGGAAGAAGGGGGTATGACGACCACCTTCATCTTTGCCCAGTACGTAGATCTCGGCAGTAAACTTGGTGTGCGGGGTGATGGAGCCGGGCTTGGCCAGAACCTGGCCACGCTCAACTTCTTCACGCTTGGTGCCACGCAGCAGTACGCCGACGTTGTCGCCAGCCTGGCCCTGGTCCAGCAGCTTGCGGAACATTTCCACGCCGGTGCAGGTGGTCTTCAGAGTTGGCTTGAGACCAACGATTTCAATTTCGTCGCCCACTTTGATGATGCCGCGCTCTACACGACCAGTCACGACGGTACCGCGACCGGAGATGGAGAATACGTCTTCTACAGGCATCAGGAAGGTGCCGTCGAGGGCGCGCTCAGGCTGAGGAATGTAGGAGTCGAGGGCTTCTGCCAGGCGCATGATGGCGCCTTCGCCGAGGTCGCCGGTGTCGCCTTCAACGGCTTTCAGTGCGGAGCCTTTGATGATCGGCACGTCGTCGCCAGGGAAGTCGTACTTGGACAGGAGTTCGCGGATTTCCATTTCAACGAGTTCGAGCAGTTCGGCGTCGTCAACCATGTCGCATTTGTTCATGAACACGATGATGTAAGGCACGCCTACCTGACGGGCAAGCAGGATGTGCTCGCGGGTCTGGGGCATGGGGCCGTCAGCTGCGGATACGACGAGGATGGCGCCGTCCATCTGGGCTGCACCGGTAATCATGTTCTTGACGTAGTCAGCGTGGCCCGGGCAGTCAACGTGTGCATAGTGACGGGTGGCTGTTTCGTATTCGACGTGGGCGGTGTTGATGGTGATGCCGCGCGCCTTTTCTTCCGGCGCTGCGTCAATCTGGTCGTATGCCTTGGCTTCGCCGCCGAATTTCTTCGACAACACTGTGGTGATCGCCGCTGTCAGCGTGGTCTTGCCATGGTCTACGTGGCCAATCGTGCCCACGTTTACGTGTGGCTTCGTACGTTCAAACTTGCTCTTTGCCATGATAAATATCTCCGACTAGTTCTAAATTATTTTTTGCTGCTCATCACTGCTTCAGCGACGTTCTTGGGAGCTTCAGTGTAGTGCTTGAATTCCATGGTGTAGGTCGCACGGCCCTGTGTTGCGGAACGCAACGAAGTCGAGTAACCAAACATCTCGGACAAGGGTACTTCGGCCTTGACAGCCTTGCCACCGCCAGGCAGATCATCCATACCCTGCACCATGCCACGACGGGAGGACAAATCACCCATCACCGTACCGGTATAGTCTTCCGGCGTTTCCACTTCCACCGACATCATCGGCTCGAGCAGCACGGGGTTGGCTTTGCGCATACCGTCCTTGAACGCCATAGAGGCTGCCATCTTGAACGCGTTCTCGTTGGAGTCCACGTCATGGTAGGAACCGTCGAACAAGGTGACCTTCACGTCTACCACGGGGAAGCCTGCCAACACGCCGCTAGGCAGCGATTCGCGCAGACCTTTTTCCACCGCAGGAATGAATTCACGTGGCACGGTACCGCCCTTGATCGCGTCAACAAACTCGAAGCCCTTGCCTGTTTCGTTCGGCTCCATCTTGATCCATACGTGACCGTACTGACCACGGCCGCCGGTCTGCTTGGCGTACTTGCCTTCGACTTCCACAGCCTTGCGGATCGCTTCGCGGTAGGCAACCTGGGGCGCGCCCACGTTTGCTTCCACACCGAACTCGCGCTTCATGCGGTCAACCAGAATCTCCAGATGCAACTCGCCCATGCCGGACATGATGGTCTGGCCAGATTCTTCGTCGGTGCGCACACGGAAGGAAGGATCTTCTGCTGCCAGACGACCCAGTGCAATACCCATCTTCTCCTGGTCAGCCTTGGTCTTGGGCTCAACCGCAACGTGGATCACCGGCTCCGGGAATACCATGCGCTCGAGGATGATTGGCTTGTCCGGATCGCACAGCGATTCGCCGGTAGTCACCTCTTTCAGGCCGATACAGGCGGCGATGTCGCCAGCCAGAATCTCGTCGACTTCCTGGCGCTCATTCGCATGCATCTGCACGATACGGCCGATACGCTCCTTCTTGCCGCGCACCGAGTTGTATACGGTGTCGCCCTTTTTCAGCACGCCGGAATAGACGCGCACGAAAGTCAGCTGACCAACAAACGGGTCTGTCATCAGCTTGAATGCCAGCGCAGAGAACTTCTCGCCGTCATCGGCCTTGCGGCTGGCTGGCTCACCTGTCTCTGTCTCGCCTGTCACGTCAGGAATATCGACAGGAGACGGCAGGAACTGGATCACTGCGTCCAGCATGCGCTGCACACCCTTGTTCTTGAATGCGGAGCCGCACAGCATGGGCTGAATTTCGCAAGCGATGGTACGGGTACGGATACCCTGAACGATTTGCTCTTCAGTCAGATCGCCGTTCTCGAGGTAATGATTCATCATCTCCTCGGACACCTCGGCAGCGCTCTCAACCAGCTTCTCGCGCCACTCCTTGGCAGTTGCCACCAGGTCAGCAGGGATCTCACGATAGTCAAACTTCATACCCTGGGAAGCCTCGTCCCAGAAGATCGCCTTCATCTTGATCAGATCAACCACACCGGCAAAGCCCTCTTCCGCACCAATGGGAATCACCAGAGGCACCGGATTGGCGCGCAGACGGGTCTGCATCTGCGTAACCACTTTGAAGAAGTTTGCACCAGTACGGTCCATCTTGTTGACGAACGCAAGGCGTGGCACCTTGTACTTATTGGCTTGACGCCAAACAGTTTCGGACTGGGGCTGCACACCACCCACTGCGCAGTAGACCATGCAGGCACCATCCAGCACGCGCATGGAGCGCTCAACCTCGATGGTAAAGTCTACGTGTCCCGGAGTGTCAATGATGTTGAAGCGATGCTCAGGGAAGTTGTTGTCCATTCCCTTCCAGAAGCATGTCGTCGCCGCAGAGGTGATGGTAATACCACGCTCCTGCTCCTGCTCCATCCAGTCCATCGTGGCAGCACCGTCGTGCACCTCACCGATCTTGTGGCTCACACCCGTATAGAACAGGATGCGTTCAGTGGTCGTAGTTTTACCCGCATCAATGTGCGCACTGATGCCGATGTTGCGATAGCGTTCGATTGGTGTTTTGCGTGCCACGATAAATTACCTAAATTGATATTCTTACGGTTAGAAACGGAAATGCGAGAATGCCTTGTTGGCTTCAGCCATACGATGCACTTCTTCACGCTTTTTAACTGCACCACCGCGACCTTCGGAAGCATCAATCAATTCACCGGCCAGGCGCATACCCATGGATTTCTCGCCACGCTTGCGTGCAAATTCCTTGATCCAGCGCATTGCCAGCGCCATACGACGCGCAGGACGCACCTCTACCGGCACCTGATAGTTCGCACCACCCACACGGCGGCTCTTCACCTCAACCTGCGGCTTCACATTGCTCAGAGCCTGATTGAACACTTCAATCGGATCCTTGCCATTTTTCTTGGTGATCTGCTCCAAGGCACCGTAAAGAATGCGCTCAGCAACAGACTTCTTGCCAGCCGTCATCAATACGTTAACGAACTTGGAAAGATCCTGATTGCCGAATTTTGGATCCGGCAGAACCTCGCGCTTAGGGACTTCTCTACGTCTTGGCATAATCTAAACCTCGTTGTATCTCGCAAATTCAAAAAACAAATGCGACCACCCAGTCAAACCGGCGATCGCTCACATGTAACCTCTAAAATTCTTAGGCCTTCTTCGGACGCTTCGCGCCGTACTTGGAACGGGACTGCTTACGATCCTTCACACCCGCCGTATCCAGACTGCCGCGTACCATGTGGTAACGCACACCCGGCAAGTCCTTCACACGACCACCGCGGATCAGCACCACAGAGTGCTCCTGCAGGTTGTGCCCCTCACCACCGATATAGGAAATCACCTCAAAGCCGTTGGTCAAACGGACTTTGGCCACCTTACGCAGCGCGGAGTTCGGCTTTTTCGGTGTGGTAGTGTAGACACGGGTGCACACACCGCGCTTCTGCGGGCTGCCTGCAAGCGCAGGAACCTTGCTTTTGCTGATTTCCACAGAACGAGGTTTGCGCACTAACTGGTTGATCGTTGGCATCGTATAGTTCCTAAAAACTCTATAAGTCTATGTTTATAATAACAATTACCGTCACAGCCACGGCTCTTCTGTTCGCTGTAACGGCCAAAATGACCGCGCATTCTAGTGACGAACGCGCGGACTGTCAAGCGAGCTAGGCGTTTTCCTGCTCTTCCGGGGCCGTTTCCCCTTCGCTCAATCCTGCACCCTGGGCGATATCCACCCCCTGGGCTTGCTTGCGGCGGATACCGTGATAGGCCAAACCCGTACCGGCCGGGATCAGGCGACCCACGATGACGTTTTCCTTCAGGCCACGCAGCTCGTCTTTCTTGCCCATGATCGCGGCCTCAGTCAGAACGCGGGTTGTTTCCTGGAAGGAAGCTGCCGAAATGAACGAATCGGTAGACAGCGAGGCCTTGGTAATACCCAGCAACATGTATTGGTATGTCGCAGGACGCTTGCCTTCAGCTTCCACACGCTCGTTTTCCTGCAGCACGTCGG
>DATDDN010000051.1:0-16122 GCA_036523795.1 Gallionellaceae bacterium
CAGGCCACCAGGTGCGCCTCCTGATCGGCACCCACCTCCACCGGATGACGCACCTCGGGGGTGTATACCACGTGCGCCAGCGCGGCCTGATGTGCGAGTGCCAGGCCTGGCGCGGGCCGCTGCTGCGTACCGTGCAGCGCCCAGCCCAGCATGCCGCCCAGCGCCACCCAGGCCATCACCGCGGCATAGCGCATCAGCGGCGCGGCGAGCCAGGGTCTGCGTGGCGCGGGCTGCATGCGTGCGGGCACCGGCTCCTCCAGCACGGGGTCAAACAGGGCATGCAGCGCTTCATTCTGGCGCCGGTAGGCGGCGGTGCGCCCGGCATGCTCGGGATGTTCCGCCAGCCAACGCTCCATATCGGCCTGCCGCTGCGGTTCCAGTTGGCCATCGACATAGGCCTGCAATTCGTTTTCGTTAATCTCTTGTGTCATTTCACCACCCTCAACGGCGTCACCGTGTCGCCCGCCATCAGCTGGCGCAGCCGCTCTCGTCCGCGCGACAGGCGCGACATCACGGTGCCCAGCGGCACCCCCAGCACGCGCGCCACTTCCTCGTAACGCATTTCTTCCAGCCCCACCAGCAGCAGCACTGCGCGCTGCTCCACCGGCAGGCACGCCAGTGCGGCATGAATGTCGCGCACCTGCAGGCCGTCCTCCTGCTCCGCGCGCACCGGTATCTCCAGCGCCTCGTCCTCCAGCGGCACCATATGCATGTGGACAGCGTCGCCCCGGCGCACGCTGTTCACATGCACATTGTGCATGATGGAAAACAGCCAGGCGCGCAGATCGCTGCCGCGCTGCCACAGGTGGAACTTGCCCCAGGCCCGCTCCAGGGTATCCTGGACCAGGTCATCGGCCAGCACCGGGTCCCGCATCAGCGCACGGGCGTAGCGGCGCAGGCGCGGGATGTGCTGTTCAATCAGGTGATCGCTGTTTTCCATGTGTTCCCACTCAGTAGGCGGCTAGTTTGGGATCGATCTGCCACACCTCGCTGACCAGTTTACCCTCGCGGTACACCAGCACATAGCGCACCTTGATGCTGGCCTTGCCCTTGAACTCGACATTGGCGGTCACCGTTGCGCCCTTGGGATTGGCGCTTTCCTCCACCTTGCCGGCAGCCACTTCCAGTGGCGCATTTGCCTTGGCAAACTTGCTCCATACCTCGCGTATCTTGTCATTGCCGACATAAGCGCCGTCCAGCGAGCCACCCACCCATTGCAGGCTGGCGTTGTCGGCATAACCCTGCATGATCTGCTCGACATTGCCAGCGGCGATCGCCTTGAAGTGCATGGCGGCGTCGTCGGCCGGCGCGGCACTAACCAGCCTTGACAATAAAAACAAAGAGATAACTGCAACCACATGAATAAAACGGATCATGATCAGGCTCCTTTCAGGATTTTAAAAACCAAATTGATTACTGGTGCTACATCGAGGTAAACACCGGCGTGCCCCGTTTTATTCCGCCCGGCACGCTTTTTTGCCCCTGCCACGGCTTCAGCAACAAGGACTTGCCAAACCCGCCGCTCGTTCCTATAATGCTCGACTTTTATTGCAAGCCAAATTCTCAAGGAGTCACCATGGCAAACAGCGCACAAGCCCGTAAACGTGCAAGACAAGCAGACAAACAGCGCGACCATAACGCCAGCCTGCGTTCCGAGCTGCGTACCGCGATCAAGAAAGTGATCAAGGCTATTGAAGCAGGCGACAAGGCCGCCGCACAAGCCGTGTTCAGCGCTTCCACCAGCGTGGTTGATTCCATCGCCGACAAGAAAATCATCCACAAGAACAAGGCAGCGCGCCACAAGAGCCGCCTGTCTGCTGCTATCAAGGCCATGGCCTGAGTTAAAAGCAACAACGCTGCGTCAGAAGGCCGACTCGTTGTCGGCCTTTTTCGTTAGGGAGCATAACAGGGTGCTGAAAACGTAGCGAGGATGGCCAGCTGCAAGGCGCACGGAACGCAGCGACCGAGAAAGCGAATCCCGCGAGTTTCGGCGTAGACTTACCTTCAGGTTAGTCGTAGCCACATATCATGCAAATAGGCGAGGGAGCGACAACGCAGTTGCGGTGTAGACTCATACGCATAGCGTGTGATGTCGGAGCCAAGACCGCGCAACGCCGCAGATGGCCACCGCAGCAGATTTCAGTCCCTGTTAGGAAACACTTGCGCTGGATTGGTGATTCAGTCCAACATTCGTTTTTTACAACCTGCTACAGCCGCCCAAAAGGCCGCTTGAAAACATCATGTCGCACTTGATGAACACTTATGCCCGTCAGCCAGTTGCCTTCACCCACGGCAACGGCTCCCACCTCTGGGACAGCAATGGCAAACAGTATCTCGATGCCCTCTCCGGCATTGCCGTCAATACACTGGGGCATGCCCATCCGCGTCTGACCTCGGCACTCGCAGCCCAGGTTGGCAAACTGATGCACGTTTCCAACGTGTACCAGATTCCGGAACAGGAGCACCTGGCGGCCAAGCTGTGCGGCCTGTCGAAGATGCAGGAAGTGTTCGTGTGCAACTCCGGCTGCGAGGCCAACGAGGCCGCGATCAAGCTGGCGCGCATGTACGGCCACAAGCAGGGCGTGGACAACCCCACCATCATCGTGATGGAAAAGGCTTTCCACGGGCGCACCCTGGCCACCCTGTCGGCCACCGGCAACCGCAAGGTGCAGGCGGGCTTCGAGCCGCTGGTCAGCGGCTTCGTGCGCGTACCTTATGACGACCTCGCCGCCATCGAGCAGGTCGCTTCGCACACCCCCAATGTCGTCGCCGTGCTGGTCGAGCCCATCCAGGGCGAAGGTGGCATCCGCACACCGGACATCCATTACCTGCAGGGCTTGCGCAAGATCTGCGACGAAAAGAACTGGCTGCTGATGCTGGACGAGGTGCAATGCGGCATCGGCCGCACCGGCAAGTGGTTTGCATACCAGCACGCAGGCATCCTGCCGGACGTGATGACGCTGGCCAAGGGCCTCGGCTCCGGCGTGCCCATCGGCGCCTGCCTGGCCGCGGGCAAGGCGGCCGGCACCTTCGGTCCCGGCAACCACGGCTCCACCTTCGGCGGCAACCCGCTGGCCAGCACGGCGGCGCTCACCACGCTGGAAATCATCGAGCAGGACAGACTGATGGAAAACGCCGCGAACGTCGGCAAGTTCCTGCATGACGGCTTCCAGCAGCGCCTGGGCAAGCTGGCCGGCGTGAGCGAAATCCGCGGCCAGGGCCTGATGCTGGGCATCGTGCTGGACAAGCCGTGCGGCGCGCTGGTGGGCAAGGCACTGGAGCAGGGCCTGCTGATCAACGTGACCGCCGACAACGTGGTGCGCCTGTTGCCGGCTCTGACCTTCTCGCAGGCCGACGCACAGCAGCTGCTCGACCAGCTGTGCCCGCTGATTGCGGACTTCGTAGCCCAGGGAGCCTGATATGGAAATCAAACATTTCCTGCAGATGAAAGACCTGACACGCGCCGAGCTGGAGCACATCTTCGAACGCACCCGCGTCATCAAACAGCGTTTCAAGGCCTATCAGCCCTACCACCCGCTGGCCGACCGCACGCTGGTGATGATCTTCGAAAAGAACTCCACGCGCACGCGCCTTTCGTTCGAAGCCGGCATGCAGCAGCTGGGCGGCTCCGCCATCTACCTCAACACGCGCGACACCCAGCTGGGACGCGGCGAGCCGGTGGAAGACGCAGCGCAGGTCATCTCGCGCATGAGCGACATCGTGATGATCCGCACCTTCGAGCAGGAGATTATCGAGCGCTTTGCGCGCAACTCGCGCGTGCCCGTGATCAACGGCCTCACCAACGAATACCATCCGTGCCAGATCCTGGCCGACATCTACACCTACATCGAGCATCGCGGCAGCATCCAGGGCAAGACCGTGGCCTGGATCGGCGACTCCAACAACGTGTGCAACACCTGGCTGCAGGCCGCGGAGATCTTCGATTTCAACGTGCACGTGTCCACCCCGCCCGGCTATGAAGTCGAGCCCGAGCGCGCCGGCCTGTTCGGCGAAGACCACTACGAGGAATTCAGGAACCCGATGGATGCCGCGCGCAACGCGGACCTGATCACCACCGACGTATGGACTTCGATGGGCTTCGAGCGCGAGAATGATGCGCGCCGCAAGGCTTTTGCCGACTGGATCGTGGACGCAGAGATGATGTCCGTCGCCAAGAAGGATGCGCTGTTCATGCACTGCCTGCCCGCCCATCGCGGCGAGGAGGTCGACGCCGCCGTGATCGACGGCCCGCAGAGCGTGGTGTGGGATGAGGCGGAGAACCGCCTGCACGTGCAGAAAGCGCTGATGGAATATCTGCTGCTGGGCAAGGTAAACAGCTGAGCGAATGACCAGAGCGGGCTTTGCCCGCTGCGGCGGGTGTCACCCGCCCTATCCCGGATACAACCCATATCAATTCGAACGAGAACCAACATGTCTGACATCAAAAAAGTAGTGCTCGCCTATTCCGGCGGACTGGACACCTCGGTCATCCTCAAGTGGCTGCAAGACACCTACCAGTGCGACGTAGTCACCTTCACCGCCGACCTCGGCCAGGGTGAAGAGCTGGAGCCGGCGCGCCAGAAGGCGCTGAAATTCGGCATCAAGCCGGAGCAGATCTTCATCGACGACCTGCGCGAGGAATTCGTGCGCGACTTCGTGTTCCCGATGTTCCGTGCCAATACAGTCTACGAGGGCGAGTACCTGCTCGGCACCTCGATCGCACGTCCACTGATCGCCAAGCGCCTGATCGAAATCGCCAGCCAGACCAAGGCCGATGCGGTGTCCCACGGCGCCACCGGCAAGGGCAACGACCAGGTGCGCTTCGAACTCGGCGCCTATGCGCTCAACCCCAACATCAAGATCATCGCGCCGTGGCGCGAATGGGACCTGCTGTCGCGCGAGAAGCTGCTGGCGTATGCGGAAAAGCACGGCATCCCCATCGAGATGAAGCACAAGCAGGGCGGCTCGCCCTACTCCATGGACGCCAACCTGCTGCACATCAGCTTTGAAGGGCGTCACCTGGAAGACCCCGCAGCCGAAGCCGAAGAGAGCATGTGGCGCTGGACCGTGTCACCGGAAAAGGCACCGGACGCAGCGGAATACCTGGACATCGAATTCGCCAAGGGCGACATCGTGGCGCTGAACGGCACCAGGATGACGCCGGCACAAGTGCTGACCAAACTGAACGAACTGGGCGGCAAGCACGGCATCGGCCGTCTCGACCTGGTGGAAAACCGCTACGTCGGCATGAAGTCGCGCGGCTGCTACGAAACCCCGGGCGGCACCATCATGCTCAAGGCGCACCGCGCCATCGAATCGATCACCCTGGACCGCGAAGTGGCGCACCTCAAGGATGACCTGATGCCGCGCTACGCCTCCATGATCTACAACGGCTATTGGTGGAGCCCCGAGCGCAAAGCACTGCAGGTGCTGATCGACCATACCCAGCAGGTGGTCAACGGCTGGGTGCGCGTCAAGCTGTACAAGGGCAACGTGATCGTCGTCGGCCGCGATTCCAAGACCGATTCGCTGTTCGACCCGACCATCGCCACCTTCGAGGACGACAAGGGCGCCTACGACCAGAAGGATGCGGGCGGCTTCATCAAGCTGAATGCCCTGCGCATGCGCATCGCCGCCAACCTGCACAACCGCAGGAAATAGACCGACGGAGGACTATCGTGATCATCGAAGTGAGCGGCGACATCCTGTTGAGCAAGGCCCGGGCCATTGCACAGGGCGTTGCTCCCAACGACGATTTTCACGCTGGGCTGGCGCTGCAGTTGCGCGAGCGCCTGCCCGCGCTGTACAAGGATTTTCGCCACTTCTGCCAGACGCGCCACCCCAAGTCCGGCGAGCTGTGGACCTGGATGAGTGCTGACGGGCATTACATCGTTAATCTGTTCACCCGCGACGCGGCGTATGGCGTGGGAAGCAAACCAGGCGAAGCCAAACTCTCGTACGTCAACCACGCCCTGCACACCCTGCGCAACCTGGTGCAGCACGAGAAGATCACCAGCCTCGCGCTGCCGCGCCTGGCCTGCGGCCTGAGCGGACTGGACTGGAATGACGTGAAGCCGCTGATCGACAAGCATCTCGGCGACCTCGACATCCCGGTTTACCTCTACGTAACCTATCAAAAAGGCGTCAAAGCCAACGAATCTTGAACCCAGGAAAAATCATGACTGAAAAAATCGAAAACATCAGCGTCATCACCAAGGCCAACGTCTATTTCGACGGCAAGTGCGTCTCGCACACCGTGCAGTTTGCCGACGGCACCAAGAAGTCCGTGGGCGTGGTGCTGCCCGCCACCCTCACCTTCAACACCGGCGTACCGGAAATCATGGAAACCGTGGCCGGCAGCTGCCGCTACAAGATCAAGGGCGAAGACTGGAAGACCAGCAAGGCCGGCGAATCGTTCAAGGTGCCGGGCAATTCCAGCTTCGACATCGAAGTGACTGCGGAGCCGTATCACTACGTCTGCCATTTCGGTTGATACTAACCTGAAGGTAAGTATCAACCGCAACAAGCCGCTGCGCGGCGTGTTGTGACTAAGTGCTCTTTTAAGAACCTACAGGAGTAAGCCATGCCCTCTTTCGACATCGTTTCCGAAGTAGACAAGACCGAGGTCAAGAATGCGGTCGAGCAGACCAACAAGGAAGTCAGCACCCGCTTCGATTTCAAGGGCACTGACGCGCGCGTGGAACAGGCCGAGCTGGTGCTTACCGTGTTCGCCGACAACGACTTCCAGCTCGACCAGGTGCAGGATGTGCTGAACGGCAAGCTGACCAAGCGCGGCGTGGACATCAAGTGCCTGGACATCAGCGACAAGGTCGAGAAGATCAGCGGCAACAAGGTCAAGCGCTCCTGCACGGTCAAGGTGGGCGTGGAGACCGACCTCGCCAAGAAGATCGTCAAGCAGCTCAAGGACAGCAAGATGAAGGTGCAGGCCAGCATCCAGGGCGACACCGTGCGCGTCACCGGCAAGAGCCGCGACGACCTGCAGGCAGCCATCGCCTTCGTCAAGAAATCGATCACCGACTTTCCGCTGCAGTACCAGAACTTCCGCGACTGACCCTCCGCCAATGCAGCAATGTTGAAACGTCTCCTTGCTGCATGTGCAGTAGCGCTGTGCCTGGCCAGTAACACGGCCAGCGCAGACACACCTTCCTATCCCACCCTGTTTGTCGATGACGTGCGGTACGTGCTCAGCTCGCCTGCGCGCTGGGACAGCGACGACTGGCGCACGCTGGGCTGGGCCAGCGTGGCCGTGGTGGGTACGGCGGTGGTGTTCGACGACCACGTGCGCACCGTGATGCGCGACCACAACGACGGCAACAACCAGTTCATGCTGCAGGTGGAGCGCCTCGGCTCCGAATATGCCTGGGGCGTGCTGGGCGGCTTTTATCTGGCCGGCAGTCTGACAGACGACCAGCGCGCTGTATCGGTGGCGCAGGACGGGCTCACCGCCAGTTTCATCGCCAGCGGCCTGATCACCCCTGCCATCAAATTCGTCGCCGGCCGCAGCCGCCCCAACGACAACGGCGGCACCGACAACACCTTCACCTTCAAACCGTTCAGCGGCGCGGCCTCGTTTCCTTCCGGCCACACCACCGAAGCCTTTGCGCTGGCCTCGGTGATCTCTGCACATTACGAAGAAAGCCCCTGGGTGGCGTGGACCAGCTACACCCTGGCCGGACTGGTGGGCCTGGCGCGCACCTACCACGGCGGACATTACACCTCCGATGTGGTGGCCGGCGCCATGATAGGCACACTGGTGGGCAAGACGGTGGTGGCGCACAACAAACCGCAGCGCAGCGGTCAGCCCCAGGTGTTGCCACTGGCCGGCGCAGATCTGATCGGGGTGCAGCTGGTCGGCACATTGGACTAAGAAAGAATCCTGATCCAATCAGACGGCCGGATACCCGCCTTCGCGCGCCGCGCCCGAAATAAATTTCTGCAAGCTGAGCGACGCTTTTTCAGCAGGATGCACGCTGCATTTCCACCGCTCGCCCAGCCTCTCCCTGCAAGGGAGGGGGCTGTTTGCTGACTCAACTTCAAGTCCTGGCTCCAGACCTCTTATGTGGACATCTCCGAGGCACTCTGATGGAAGAACTAGCCATTCAACCAGGGTACGACTGCTCTTCTCCGGCCAATACAGTTAGAATGCGGCCTGTCTGTTTCCGCCCGGGCGTTGTACCAGGCCTGAAGAATTTATGCTGCCCGGGTAGGCCACCAAATTGAACGAATAACTGCTACGGGAATACTGTAATGATAGTCGGCATTGATCTGGGCACCACCAACAGCTTGATCGCGTATCTGAAAGATGGCGTCCCCACCATCATTCCAAACTCCCACGGCAAGTTCCTGACCCCATCGGTAGTCGGCATGGATGATGCAGGCACTGTGCTGGTCGGTGCGACCGCAAAGGAACGTCTGCTCAAATATTCCGACAATACCGTTGCCTCGTTCAAACGCCTGATGGGTTCGCAGCAGGTGGTCAAGCTGGGCACGCAAAAATTCAAGCCGGAGGAGCTTTCCGCTCTCGTGCTGCGTTCATTGAAGGCTGATGCAGAGGCGGCGCTGGGGCATGAGATCAGCGAAGCAATCATTTCCGTGCCAGCCTACTTCAACGACCAGCAGCGCAAAGCCACGCGAATCGCCGGAGAACTGGCTGGCTTCAAGGTCAATCGCCTGATCAACGAACCCACTGCCGCGGCGCTGTTCCATGGCATCCAGGAGCGGGAAGCCGAAGCCAAGTTTCTGGTCTTTGACCTGGGTGGCGGCACGTTTGACGTTTCCATCCTGGAGAAATTCGACGGTGTAATGGAAGTGCGCGCGACCGGCGGCGACAGCTTCCTGGGCGGCGACGATTTCACGAAGGCCCTGCAGGACTTGTTCATGCAGAAAGCCGGCATCGACACCAAACAGAAAGAGGTGCTTGCCGCCATCCACTTTGCCGCGGAAGAAGCCAAGCGGAAACTGAACGAACAGCCCAGCGCGGAGATGCAGGTGGTGATAGACGGCGTGGCGAAATCGCAGGTTATCACGCAGGAGGCCTATGAACAGCAATGCAAGCCCCTGCTGGACCGCTTGCGCCTTCCGGTGGAACGGGCCCTGCGCGATGCACGGCTGCGCGTGGCTGATCTGGATGAAGTCGTGCTGGTCGGTGGTGCGACGCGCATGTCCATGGTGCGCAAGCTTGCTGCGCAATTGTTCGGGCGCCTGCCGGCGAGGTATGTCGATCCCGACCAGACAATCGCGTTGGGCGGAGCGGTTTGCGCCGGGCTGAGCATGCGCCATCAGGATTTCAGGGAAGTCGTGCTGACGGATGTATGCCCGCACAGCCTGGGCATGGAGGTGGTGGAACAGAATGCCAAGGGGCATTGGGAACAGGTGTTCATGCCGATCATTGAACGCAATACCGTCATTCCGGCAAGCCGCCAGCGCAGCGTGGTGACGGTAAGCGACCGGCAGACCGCGCTGAAAGTAACCATCTATCAGGGTGAATCCCGCTCCTGCAGCAACAACGTGCTGCTGGGAGAACTGGAAATACGCATTCCCCTGCGCCCGGCCGGGGGGGTTACTGCGGATGTGCGCTACACCTATGACATCAACGGCATTCTCGATGTCGATGTGGACATCGAGAATGCGGGCATCAGCCGCAACATGGTGATCAAGAAACTCGCCGGCAATGTCAGCGACGAAGAAATTGCGCGTCGGCGCCAGGAACTGGCCGCGCTCAAGGTGCATCCGCGCGATCAGGCAGACAACCGGCTTCTGATGGAACGCGCTGAACGCCTGTATGAACAGCTGCTGGGGGATGAACGAGAAAAAGTGGGCTACCTGCTTGGCCAGTTCAGGGCCGTGCTGAACAGCCAGGTGACCGCGGATATCGCAGAGGCACATCAGGAAATCTGGCACGCACTTGATGCGATCGAACATCGCAACATCTGGTAAAGCCCCAGATATGGATGCATATGAGGTGTTGGGCATCGATCTCGATGCCGATGAAAGAACGATCAAGCGTGCTTACGCCGCATTGATCAAGCAATATCGTCCCGAGACACATCCTGCTGATTTTGCGCGGGTACGTGATGCCTATGAGGAAGCGCTCTACTACTGGCGCGAAAACCTGCAATGGCAGGCGGACCCGGAGCCTGTCGAGCACGCCGCCTCCCGCACAGAAAATGCAGAAGGATCGTCTGAGCCCGCCTCTGCGCCAGATACTGAAACGGTACAGCTCACGCACATCGAGACGAGCCAGGATCCTGCGCCCGATCCCGTGCAGTTGCTCCTGCAGGAGATCACCAGCCATGGCAGCGAACAGGCAAGGCTGCAGAGCTATCACGCGCAAATGGCCGCGCTGCTTGAATGGCCGCTCGATCAGCAAATCAATTTCGAATATGCCTTGCGTTACTGGCTGCTGTTTACGGACGACCCCGCCCTGCTGATATTCAGGGCGGCCGACGAACGCTACGACTGGTCTTCCAACAGCATGGAAATCGTCAGCCTGTATGGTTCAGAGGCGGGTTCGCGCTTCTATGTGCTGAAGAAACTTGCCGAACTCTATGTGCAGGCCCGGAGGAAGAACAATCCGTTCCTGCAGTTTGAGGACTCCGCACCGGAACGCAAGCGGATATTCCCGGCGAATCATTTCCACACGGGCCAGGCAAAGGAGCTTTGCGAAAACTGGCGCCGCGACTGCAAAGCGGCGGATTATGCAAAGCTGGCTCAACGGATGTCCCCCACCGATGACAGCGCGAGACAGTTTTATTGGGTGGATATAGCGTTCGGCTTCTCTATGGGCGCACTGGTATGGCTGTTTACCCGAATTGAGTATGAGCGGTACGCAGTGACGTTCGGAATACTGTCCGGGGTGGTTTCTGCGCTTGTGCCAGTGTTGACGCGAAATGTGCTCACGGCCTCATTTCCTGGCAGCGCCTGGATCGAGAAGATCCGCTCATGGCGGCGCACCATCAAGGTGAACAAGACACTGGATCTCTATCTGTGGATCGTGCTTACCATGCTTGGTCTGGGGCTGTATGGCGCGATCGCAAATGGTATGATCCCGATGCCCCTGATCTATGTGATCGCCCTGGTGGGCGTGACGTTCATCCTGTTTGGCTTCTACAAGGCGCTGGCTATCGTGGAAGCGACAATCGCCAAGGCAGTGGTAAACATCTGGCATCTTGTCGAATTGCTCAGCGGCAAGCGCAACGGGCAGCAGGCACTGTCGCCCGGACAAGTGGCGAAAGCGGTTCTGCGGGGAATGAAGCAGAAACTCAAGGCCAGCTGGCAGCGGGCGCGTTCCGCCACATACTGGTGGATATTTATCTGGGTATTGGTGGCGCAGTTGATCAGGGCGTTTAGCAGCCATTGAGTTGTGGAGAAACCTTATGGCAAGGCAAGTGATCAAATTGATATGGCTCGACCATGGGCCATTTCACCCGCAATCCTTGCCCCATATCAAGGCTCACCCAGTCAAATTCCACTGAAACCTGAGTGCGGTCAGCCGAATGGTGAAGCCGAGTTCCTGACCGACACATAACACGCAAGCTGCATCAGTCAAAAGGAGACAGCCATGACAAAAGTCCTCATTCCGCTCGCCCAGGGTTGTGAAGAAATCGAAGCCGTCACCGTGATCGACATTCTGCGCCGCGCCGGTATCGAAGTGGTCAGCGCGGGCCTTGATGCGAACCCGGTGCGCGCCAGCCGTGGTACCGTCCTCGTTCCCGACACCACGCTGGATGCGGTGCTCAAGCAGGCGTTCGACATGATCGTATTACCCGGTGGCCAGCCTGGCACCAACAACCTCAAGGCCGATGCACGCATCATTTCCCTGGTGCAGCACATGGCGCAGCAGGGCAAGCACGTTGCCGCCATCTGCGCCGCGCCCTCGGTGCTGGCCAGCGCCGGCCTGCTCGACGGCAAGCGTGCCACCAGTTTCCCCGGCTCGCTGGACGCCTTTGCCAAGGTGCACCGCCAGGCCGCAGCCGTAGTGGAAGACGGCCAACTGGTCACCTCGCGCGGTCCCGGCACCGCCATGGACTTTGCCCTCACCCTGGTGGAGCGCCTGGCTGGCCAGGCCAAACGCCAGGAAGTGGAAGCCGGCCTGGTGCGCTGAATTGCGTAAGCTGATTTTCAGATTGAATCTTCAGCAGGCCATCACGAATCATGGCCTGCACCATTTCATCCCTCACATCCGACGCCTCTGACCATGACCGAATCCGCTCCAAGAAATCTCTGGCAAATTTTTACCGCCGCACCGCATCGCGTGATGTTCTTTGGCGGCACACTGCAACTGGTGCTGACCATGCTGTGGTGGCTGCTCGACCTGGCCACACGCTATGGCAGCGGCAACCCGATCTCCTGGACGATAGCGCCCAATACGGCGCATCTGTACCTGATGATCTACGGCATCTTCCCGTTCTTCATGTTCGGCTTCCTGATGACCACCTTCCCGCGCTGGATGGGAGGCAAGGAGATTCCGGCCAGATTGTTCGTACCGGCCTTTCTGTTGATGCTGGCCGGCGTTACGCTGTTCTATGCCGGCTTGCTCATCAAGGCACTGCTGCTGGCGGCCGTGGCATCCACCCTGGCCGGCTGGGCCATCGGCCTGTACGCGCTGCTGCAGGTATTGCGCCAGACCAAAAATCCGGACAAGCGTCACTCGGCCATCGCCTGGGTGGCCTTCACGCTGGGCTGGTGTGGCGCAGCCTGCTATCTGGTCTGGCTGCTCACTGACAACTACGGCTGGCTGACCGCTGCCATGCATGCCGGCATCTGGCTGTTCCTTCTGCCGGTGTTTTTCAATGTCGGCCATCGCATGATGCCGTTCTTCATCGCCAGCGCGATCCAGCGCATCCGCCTGGACAGGCCCGACTGGCCGCTGACTGTCATTCTGCTCAGCAGCGCCGGCCACGGCCTGTTGCAGATCCTGGGGCATGCAGAGTGGACATTGCTTTGCGACCTGCCGCTGGCAGCGACCGCGTTCTATCTTGGCTATGCCTGGAACCTGCGGCGCTGCCTGGGCGTGCCGATGGTGGCGGTGCTGCACCTGGGCATTTTCTGGCTGGGCGTCGCCATGTTGCTGTATGGCGTGCAAAGCCTGACCCTGCTCGCCACCGGCCAGCTCGGCCTGGGACTTGCCCCCTTGCATGCGCTGACCATCGGCTTCTTCGCCACCGTGCTGCTGGGCATGGCGACGCGGGTAAGCCTGGGGCACTCCGGCCTGTCGATCAACCCGCAACGCACCACCCTGTTGCTGTTTCTGCTTCTGCAGGTGGCTGTGCTGTTGCGGGTGGCCGCTGATCTGTTGCCGGCACAGCTGCGTGGCGACCTCTATATCGCAGCCGCCTCGGTATGGCTGCTGTGCTTTGCGGCCTGGGCCAGTTTCTACCTGCCGCTGTTCCTCAAGCCGCGTGCAGACGGGTTTCCGGGATAGGCCGGCGGTGCCTCCGGGTACACGCGCTTTTGACGCCTTCCCATTCACCCGGTTTTTCGTTAGGATGACGACTTCACTCTGCAGTTCACTCCCACAAATTCCAAAATTTCATTGAGCTTACTCCCCGAGTAATCCCTAAAACCAAGCGAGATCACCATGAGCGAACATATCCGTTACGTTACCGATGCGACTTTCACCGCCGAAGTGCTGCAATCCCCGTTGCCCGTGCTGGTGGACTACTGGGCTGAGTGGTGTGGCCCCTGCCGCATGATTGCGCCCATCCTGGACGAAATTTCTCAGGAATACGCCGGCCGCATTCACGTTGCAAAAGTGAACGTCGACGAAAACCCCAGCACCCCCGCCAAATACGGCGTACGCGGCATCCCCACCCTGATGCTGTTCAAGAACGGCAACATCGAAGCCACCAAGGTAGGTGCACTGTCCAAGTCACAGCTCACTGCCTTTATTGACAGCCATATCTGAACTGTTTAACCTCACGCCTGCGTCTGTCCCGTAAGTCCTCCGCAGCAAAATAATCATAACGACAATGACCAGCACGACAGCCCAGGCGCGGGTCGCTCCGCGCAAATCGCAACACATCCCCGAATCACTCCCTTTGGACTCCTCCGTATCTCCCACCCATATGCACTTATCCGACCTTAAAACCAAGCACATCACCGAGCTGGTGGAAATGGCCACCAGCAACCAGATCGAGAACGCCAACCGCATGCGCAAGCAGGATCTGATCTTCGCCCTGCTGAAGAGCCATGCCAAGAAAGGGGAAAGCATATTCGGGGAGGGTACGCTGGAGGTGCTGCCGGACGGCTTCGGCTTCCTGCGCTCACCGGACACTTCCTACCTGGCCAGCCCGGACGACATCTACGTCAGCCCCAGCCAGGTGCGCCGCTTCAACCTGCACACCGGCGACTCCATCGAGGGCGAGATCCGCACCCCCAAGGATGGCGAGCGCTACGTGGCGCTGGTCAAGGTGGACAAGGTCAACTCCGAGCCGCCCGAAAACACCAAGAACAAGATCCTGTTTGAAAACCTCACGCCGCTGTTCCCCACCAAGCAGATGGTGCTGGAGCGCGACATCCGCGCCGAGGAAAACATCACCGGGCGTATCATCGACATGATCGCCCCCATCGGCAAGGGCCAGCGCGGCCTGCTGGTGGCCTCGCCCAAATCGGGCAAGACCGTGATGCTGCAGCACATCGCGCACTCCATCTCCTCCAACAACCCGGACGCCCACCTGATCGTGCTGCTGATCGATGAGCGCCCCGAGGAAGTGACCGAGATGCAGCGCACCGTGCGCGGCGAGGTGGTAGCCTCCACCTTCGACGAACCGGCCACGCGCCACGTACAGGTTGCCGAAATGGTGCTGGAAAAGGCCAAGCGCCTGGTCGAACACAAGAAGGACGTGGTGATCCTGCTCGACTCCATCACCCGCCTGGCACGCGCCTACAACACCGTAGTGCCGTCTTCCGGCAAGGTGCTGACCGGCGGTGTGGACGCCAACGCCCTGCAACGCCCCAAGCGCTTCTTTGGCGCGGCGCGCAACGTGGAAGAAGGCGGCTCGCTCACCATCATCGCCACCGCGCTGGTCGACACCGGCAGCCGCATGGACGACGTGATCTACGAGGAATTCAAGGGCACCGGCAACATGGAGATCCACCTGGATCGCCGAATGGCGGAAAAACGCATCTACCCGGCCATCAACGTCAACCGTTCCGGCACCCGCAAGGAAGAGCTGCTGATCAAGGCGGACGTCCTGCAGCGCATCTGGGTGTTGCGTAAGTTGCTGTATCCCATGGACGAATTGGAGGCAATGGAGTTCCTGCTGGACAAGATCAAGGCGACGAAGAACAACGCCGACTTCTTCGACTCCATGCGCCGATAAACCCGGAATTTCGACGCCGGGCGCCGCTGCCCCACCCAGCCTGGCCCGGAATTCCTGAATTTCTTCATTAAAAAAGGATTTTGACGGCTGGCGGCATTTGTGTATAATGCGCGGCTCTGAAAATCCTGATTTCAGTGAAGGCTAACCTTTAGGTTATGCCGTAACTAAAAACCGCACTCAAGCGAGGTTGTTATGTACGCAGTAATCAAGACCGGTGGTAAGCAATATCGCGTTACCCAAGGCGACACCCTGAAAATTGAAACCGTTGCTGGCGATGTCGGCAGCGCGATTGTACTCGACAAGGTACTGATGGTAGGCAATGGCGACAAGGTCACCGTGGGCAAGCCCATGCTGGCTGGCGCTACTGTGAAAGCCACCATCGTTTCCACTGGTCGTCACGACAAGGTAAAGATCTTCAAGATGCGTCGTCGCAAGCACTACCAGAAGCATCAAGGTCATCGTCAAAACTACACTGAAATCCGCATCGACGGCATTTCGGCTTAATTCTGAAGGAGTAGAACACCATGGCATCGAAAAAAGGTGGCGGTAGTACCAGTAACGGACGCGACTCGCACTCGAAACGCTTGGGCGTCAAGGCCTACGGCGGCGAAGTGATCAGCGCAGGCAGCATCATCGTGCGTCAGCGCGGCACCCAGTTCCACGCCGGCGACAACGTGGGCATGGGCAAGGATCACACCCTGTTTGCCAAGATCACCGGCAAGGTGGTTTTCGCGATCAAGGGCGCAGCCAAGCACAAGACTGTATTCGTGGAAGCTGT
>DATDDN010000052.1:0-11224 GCA_036523795.1 Gallionellaceae bacterium
GGAGCGCGCCGACACCACGGTGTAAACGTTGCGCGCGTCTATCATCAGCACGGTGTCCAGCAGCTTCTTCGGCTTGCCCTTGTCGAAGAACCACAGGGTGCAGGGCAGGCTGCGGGTGTAGAAGAACTTGGGGCCGATGGAGATCATCACATCCACATGGCCGGTCTGCACCAGTTGCTGGCGGATGTCGCGGTCCTTGTTGCCCGCGTCCGAGGCGCTGGAGGCCATGACGAATCCGGCCCGCCCGCGCTGGTTCAAGTAGCTATAGAAATACTCTATCCACAGGCTGTTGGCGTTGGAGATGGTTTCGCTCTCGTTCTTGCCTTTGGATTTTCCGGCAACGCCGGGCAAGCCAAAGGGCAGGCGCCCCGTCTGGTTTTCGCCGACCTGGCTTTTGATCTTGGCGACCTGCACGCTGTCCACGTTGAATGGCGGATTGGCCATGACAAAATCGCACTTGCCCAGCAGTTGATGATGGTCTTCGTAGAAGGTGTTGCCGATGCGGATGTTGCCCTCCAGGCCGTGCACCGCGAGGTTCATGCGCGCGAGCTTGCTGTTGAGGTCGGCCTTCTCTTGTCCGTAGAAGGCGATGTCCGTCTCGTTCGCACTTTTGTGGTGTACCTGTTCGATGAAGTAGCCAGCCTGCACGAACATGCCCGCCGAGCCGCACGCCGGGTCGAGCACGATGCCGTGGTCCGGCTCAATCACGTTAACGATCATGCGCACCAGGCTGGGCGGTGTGAAGAATTCGCCGCCTTCCTGCGCGCCGCTCTGCGCGAACTGGTTGAGGAAGTATTCGTAGATGCGCCCGAACACATCACCCGTGGCGTTCTGCAAGGCGGGTCGGTTGAAGATTTTGATCAGCTCGGCTAGCAGGTCTTGCTCCAGGCCGAGGTAATCCTTGGGCAGCGCGCCTTCGAGCAGCTTCTGCCCTTTCTGGTCGGTGACGGAATCCTCGATGGCGATCATCGCATCGCGCAACACCTCGCCCAGATTGGTGCTGGCGGGCAGCGCAGCAAGGTAGTCGTAACGCGCTGTGTCCGGCAAATAGATCGCCGCCTTACCCTGGAAGCCCAGCTTGATGCGCTCTTCACGCAGCTTGCCGGTCGCGCGCGCCGGAATATCCTTTTCGATATCGGGCAGCAGCGCCTTGAAGCGTGTAGAGGCGTGGCGCAGGAAAATCAGCCCGAGCACGGGCATGGAGTATTGGCTGGCAGTGAGCTTGGAGTTGGCGCGTAACTGGTCTGCCGCTTCCCAGAGATCATCTTCGAGTAATTTGAGTTCTTGGTAGTCAGTCATAAATGCTGGTGGTTCAGGTAATTCATAATTCTGCTAATAGCCGGAGGAGCCAAGCCCTGCAATAAATTGTTCAAGCAGCCGGGCCGCATATTCTAGTGGCTCATCCTTGGCCCGAAAGGCCTTGGCCATGTCTTCGATGAGGCGCGCTTTCAGCTCGCCGTTCAGCAGCTCGCTCAGACTGGCGACTGTTTCGGGTGAGGCCATCTGTGTGGCATCACTTCCCAACAGCCAAGCCCCGACCAATTCGATGTCGTAATCTGCTTTTTCAAGTGCAGGCAAGTCTTCATGGACCCGATCCTCATTGCCCGAGACGTGATAGTCTCTGAGCAAGGTCGCCAAATCAAGAGCGTCCTTGTCGCTTTCATGCCGCCGGTCTGCCCAGGCGAACAGTTTCAGGGTGGCAATGCCGGGCAGTGACGCCACGTTGATGATCATCCCTTCCGCTATTTCCACCTGAACGGCTGCACTCAGCGCATCCTGGTAGCCAGCCACATTCATGACGAAGCTTTGGTCTGGGGGCCAGGCTATCTGGCTTGGTGCGTGTTCGATGCCGCCAAATGGAATCAGGTCAACCTTGTATGACTGCTCCAGCCCATCCAGTTTCATGTATAGCCGCTGGGTCTTCTTGCTGTCCGCGGTACAGTTCGAGTTTGCCAAAAGGTGTGCTTTCAGCTCACCGAATTGCTTCCAGTCATCTACCGCAAATGCAAAATCGACATCGTAGGTGGCACGCCCCGGGTTGTGCCCATGCACGTTTTCGAGCAGGATGACGCGCGCCATTGCGCCGACCAGCAGCAGCGGAAAGCCCAATGCCTGCGAGGCACGCGCAACATGCGTGATGACCCGCAAGACGGTCTGATCTATGGGGTGATCATCCCTTGGCCGGATTATTGGCGATGTGCTCGTCATAGATGAGTTTTGCAGTTTCCAGATTGCGCGGGTCCAGGGTTGCCGCCAGGTCGGCATAGACCAGCAGCGGCGGCACGGTTTCCGGCATCGGTTGTTCGTCCTGGAAATCCCAGAATGCGTCCAGTATCTCGATGTTCCCTTTGGGGTCAGCGCGCAATTTGTGGTCGGCCACCAGCTTCGTCAGATGTTTCTTGGCCTCACCGTTCTGGAAATAGATCGTCACCGTTTCGGCGCGCAGATGCCCGGTCAGCTTCTCGGCGGCGACCTCTCCGCCCCATTGGGCGTTGTATCGCGTGACATCGACTTTCTTCCACCAGTCCTGGGTGGGTGCAGTGAACCTTCTGGCGTTCAGCTTGGGGCGCAGTTTGAGGGGGAAGTTGGTGATCCATTCCTGCGCGAGCTTTTCACGCTCGACCAGCAGGCGATCGCCCTTTTTCTTGCCACCGAGGGTGTATCTCCGTTGGTCAAGATCGAAGAACACCCAACCGACAGCGCCCAGCGCAATGCCTGCAGCGTCTTTGATAACGCGATACGGTGCATTCAGAAGTTCAGGCTTGCACAGCAGGACAAAGATCATGCGCAGGTTGGTAGCGGTGCCTTTGCCCTTGGCTTCATCCTTTGCCACCAACAGATCGTCGTTTTCCTTGAGCCGCTCGCCTTTGACCCAAACCAGCAGGCCGGGTTGGCGCAGGTAGGCGTTACCTGCCGCATCGATGAATTGCAGATCGATTGCGCGGCATTTGTCTGCCGTTTCTGGCGTGATGCGAGGCGCTACCAGCAAGAGGTTGCCAGCATTCTGAAGGGCGCGGGTTTTCATATCCGCCAGCAGCGCGAAGCGGTCGATGCGCTTGACCTCTGCCAAGTAGTCATATTGCAGGCCGTTGGCTTCTATTCTTACTTGGGCATCGGCTTCCCACCCGTTCGCTGCTTTGGGTTCAAGTGCAGTTATTTGAGCGGTGACACCCGTTGCTTTCTGCAGGGCGGCCAATGCCAGGCGCAGGATGGTTTGTTCTTGCTCAATCACGGCTGTTCACAATTTCGTATTGTTCACGTCGCATGAACGATATTCCAAGCTGAACAAGAAATCAAATGATTTTGTTCACAAAGCTAGTCTGTTCATGTGTCGTGAACTATTGTATAAAATGAACACAACTGGATTTCTGTTGTAAATACAAAATGTTGATATGTGATCGCGGGCGGGGCTATCGAAATGCCTGAGGCTAACCCCGCTTCGCCTTCTCCACCGCCCACACAGCTGCTTCCACGCGCGACTTCAGATTGAGCTTCTTCAGCAGGTGCTTCACATGCACCTTCACCGTGCCTTCGGTGATGCCCAGCTCGTTGGCGATGACCTTGTTGCTCTTTCCGGCCGAGATCTGCTCCAGGATCTTGCTCTCCTGGTCGGTGAGGCCGGCTTCGCTGGTGCTTTGCGGGCGGCTCTCTTCCTTGAGCGAATGGGCTAGCAGCCAGGTGAGGCGATCGCTCAGCGCCATGCGGCCCTGGCCGGCCGCGCGTATGTTGGTGAGCAGGTCTTCCGGTTCCATGTCCTTCAGCAAATAGCCATCGGCACCTGCGCGCAGGGCGCCCACCAGGTCATCGGCATTGTCGGAAACGGTGAGCATGATCACGCGTGAATCCAGATCGGCCGCCTTGATCGCCTTGAGCACGTCAATGCCGCTCATGTCCTTCATGTTGAGGTCGAGCAGGATCAGGTCCGGGTTGAGTGCGATGGCGCATTCGATGCCTTCCCTGCCGCCGGACGCTTCGCCCTGCAGGTCAAATTCACCGGCTGATTCGATCAGCTGAATCAGCCCTTTGCGAAACAGCGGATGGTCGTCGATGATGAGGATGGTCTGAGCTTGTTCTGTGTTGGTCATGTGTTGGTATGGGCTACGTGCAGGAAATTGTTCGAGATGATCTGGTTGCTGGGCTGGAAGTGCAGGGCGACACGCGCACCGCCCACGGCACGCGTCTGCGTCTGCAGGGTGCCGCCCAGGGTGTTGGCGCGTTCGAGCATGATCGCCATGCCGTAGTGGTGGGCCTCCGGTGCCTTCTGGGCGAAGCCGACGCCGTCATCCTCGATCACGACCGATACGCCGTTGTCGCTGTCCAGTTCGATGGTCACCCAGGCATGGCGCGCCTTGGCGTGGTGGGTCACGTTGGCCAGCGCCTCGCGCACGATCTGCATGACGTGTATTTCCTCGTTGGCAGACAGGCGCACGCCGGTCAACCTGGAGGTGACGCTGATTTCGACGCCAGAGCGCGCTGAGTATTCGAGGGCGATCTTTTCAAGGGTTGGCACCAGCCCTTCACCCTCGATCTTGAGGCGGAAGGTGGTGAGCAGCTCGCGCAACTCGCGGTAGGCGCTGTTCAGCCCTTCGCGCAACTCGGTCAGCACCTTGTTGGCCTCCTCGTTGCTGGCCTGGCGAGACAATAGGCTTTGCAGCCTGCTGACTTGGATCTTCATATAGGACAGCGATTGTGCCAGTGAGTCGTGCAGCTCGCGAGCAATCACGCCGCGTTCCTCGAACAGCGACAGGCGGCGGTTCTGCTCCGTGCGGTGGGCGGTGCCGATGGCGATGCCGATGTGGCGGCTGAGCGCCTCCAGCAACTGCGTCTGCCAGTCTTCCAGCGGCGTGCCGGCGGGAATCTCCAGCTGCATCATGCCATATTGCTGCTCCATGTCGCGCAGGGGGATGCTGAGCATGCGGTGTTGCGCAGCGTCGCCCAGATGATGCACATGCAGGGCCTTGCCGTGCAGGCACTCGGCGCAGTTGCTCACCTTGCATACATCGACATCGCCATGCTCCGGGTCCAGCGTGGATGCAAGTACCAGCGCGTGGTCATGTTCACTGCCGATCAGGCAGGTGAGCCCATGTCCGATGCCGAGCACGTTCTCGATATCCTTCAGCAGCACCAGATAGGTGTCGCGCGCCACGGGCGCGTCATACAGGCGCGCCATGGAATGGTAGAGCAGTTCCAGCGAACGGTTGCTGCGCTCAAGGTCTGCGGTCTTCTCAGCCACGCGCGCTTCCAGATTGCGGTACAGCTTGGACAGATCCTCCGCCATGGCGTTGAACGCATCGCCGAGACGGCCCAGCTCGTCTTCGCCGGTGTGTTGCGCGCGCACCGAGAAATCTCCCTTGCCGGCACTTTCGGCGCAGGTAAGCAGATCACGCAGCGGCAGCAGCACGTCGGCATGCATCACGTACATGGTGAAGAACACCACGCCCAGCGTGATGTAGAGCGAAATGCCGAGTATGGTGGTGAGCAGCGTGATGCGGTTGTCGGCCTGCTTGGCCAGCAGCTTGACCAGGCCATCGACACGGGCGACAAATCCGCTGATCGTGTCCAGCAGGGACAGGTCTTGCTGAATCGACTGTGCCTCCGTGTTGTGACGGCCGACGTGCGCCATGGTGGTCAGCCTTGGTTTTAGCTGCTGCTCCCATTCATTGACGATGGCGCGATATTCGATGTCGGCCGGGGTGCTGCCGGCTGGCGCATTGGATGAACGCAGGCCGGGGCTGCGCAGCGTCTGTTCAAACACATTGATCGCTTTCTCAACCGCGTCCCAGCTGTGCGGTTCCCTCTGGCGCTGTGCGACCAGGATCAGGCTGGCCATGCGGTAGCTCTGCATGCGCAGCGAGCCGGCCACGTCTATGGTGGCCGCACTGCCCTGGGTCATGCCGGCGATGATGATGGAGCTGGCCATGCCGATGATGCCGAGCAGGGTGATGGTGGCCATGGCAATTCCCAGTCGCAGCAGCAGCGAGCGATCGGTGAATTTGTACAGGATTTGCATGATGTCGGGTTCCTTCGCGAGGTGGCCTGCCGGGGCAGTGGTATTACCACCAAAGATGTTTTCAGCATGACACGAATGTGGGCCGTTTACAAAAATTCAATTCCTGCAATGAGTTGCGCAACATGCACGGTACCACTTTGGTGGTATTTGTAGCGTTTTGCTCGGTCTCTACCCCTCTGGCAGCACGGCTATCGCACTCCTACACTGCGTCCAGCCGTAATGGGAAATCCGTATATCTGTCATCGATAGGGGAGTCAAACATGGCTACACATCACCACAAAGCCTGGTCGGTCGTTACCGCCAGCACCATTGCGTTCACCGTCTGCTTCATGATCTGGATGATGTTCGCGGTGATCGGCATTCCGATCAAGAAGATGCTTAGCCTCAACGAGACCGAGTTTGGCCTGCTGATCGCGATGCCGGTGCTCACCGGCTCGCTGATCCGTCTGCCGCTGGGCATGTGGACCGACAAGTTCGGCGGGCGCATCGTGTTCTTCGTGTTGATGCTGTCCACCGTGGTGCCGATCTGGATGATCTCGCAGGCCACCGAATACTGGCAATTCCTGGTCACCAGCCTGTTCGTCGGCGTGGCCGGCGGTTCCTTCACCGTTGGCATCGCCTACTGCGCACGCTGGTTTCCCAAGGAGCGGCAAGGCCTGGCGATGGGAATTTTCGGCGCCGGCAATACGGGCGCCGCAGTGACCAAGCTGGTGGCGCCCTCCATCGTGGTGGCCTATGGCTGGGCCATGGTGCCGCAGGCCTACGCGGTGCTGATGCTGGTCACTGCCATCCTGTTCTGGCTGTTTACCTACACCGAATCCAGCCACGCCGTGGGCGCCACAGTGGGCATCCGTGAGCAGCTGGCAACGCTCAAAGACGCCAGGGTGTGGCGCTACAGCCAGTACTACTCCATCGTGTTTGGCGGCTACGTCGCACTGGCTTTGTGGATGACCAAGTACTACGTGTCCGAATACGGATTCGATCTCAAGACCGCCGCCCTGCTTGCAGCTGCCTTCAGCATCCCGGGCGGCGTGTTGCGTGCGGTGGGCGGCTACTTCTCCGACAAGTTCGGTGCGCACACCATCACCTGGTGGGTGCTGTGGATCTCGCTGGTATGCCTGTTCCTGCTGTCCTATCCGCAAACGGAATTCACCATCCAGACCGTAGGCGGCCCGCGCACCTTCCACGTCGGCCTCGGGCCCACCATGTTCACCATCATCATGTTCACCATGGGCATCGCATTCGCCATCGGCAAGGCCTCGGTGTTCAAGTACATCTCGGATGATTATCCGCACAACATCGGCGTCGTATCCGGGGTGGTGGGACTGGCAGGCGGCATGGGCGGCTTTCTGATGCCGATCATGTTCGGTGCCCTGGTCGATCTGACCGGCATCCGTTCCTCTGCCTTCATGCTGATGTTCGGCATCGTGTGGGTCTCGTTGATGTGGATGTACTTCACCGAAGTACGCCCGCTCGATGCCGCCCGCAAAAGAAAACACCATCTGGTCGCCGATCCGATGGAATAAGACCAGGAGATGGCGTCAATTTCGATTCATAACCTCAGGAGAGAATGAACATGGCTAATATCAAGGAATGGAACGTGGAGGACCAGAAGTTCTGGGAATCCACCGGCAAGGGTGTCGCGTACCGCAATTTGTGGATCTCGATCCCCAACTTGCTGTGCGGCTTCGCCGTGTGGGCGATGTGGGGCATCATCACGGTACAGATGCTGAATCTGGGCTTTCCATTCAAACCGGAAGAGCTGTTCACGCTGACCGCGATCTCCGGGCTGGCCGGCGCCACCCTGCGCATCCCTGCTTCCTTCTTCATTCGCATCTCCGGGGGCCGCAACACCATCTTCCTCACCACTGCGCTGCTGATCATCCCGGCGGTACTGACCGGTGTTGCCCTGCAGGACAAGAACACACCGCTGTGGGTCTTCCAGCTGGCCGCGCTGCTGTCCGGTATCGGTGGCGGCAACTTCGCCTGCTCCATGTCCAACATCAGCACCTTCTTCCCCAAGCGCCTGCAGGGCACAGGCCTGGGCCTGAATGCCGGCCTCGGCAACTTCGGCGTGACCACCATGCAGATCCTGATTCCGCTGGTGATGACTGCCAGCGTGTTTGGTGCGATGGGCGGTGAACCCATGACCCTCGTCAAGGATAGCGGCTGGATCCTCGGCAAGATCAAGGCTGGTACACCCACCTATATCCAGAACGCCGGCTATATCTGGGCAGCGATTCTGGTGCCGCTGGTGGCCGCTGCGTGGTTCGGCATGAACAACCTGCTCACCGTCACTCCCAACCTCGGTTCCCCCATCAGCGCCTTCGCCAAGATCCTCTATCTGTGGGGGCTGGGTCTGGTGGTCACCATCGCTGGCCTGTATCTGTATCTGCCTGCACCGACCGGCCTGGGTCTGCTCAACATGTGGGTGGCCCTGCCCCTGATCATGGTGGCCACGCTGCTGGTGATGAAGATGGCAGCCTTCGGCGAGATGAAGGCGAATATCTCCAAACAGTATGCCATTTTCGGCAACAAGCACACCTGGTCGATGACCGTGCTGTATGTGCTCACCTTCGGTTCCTTCATCGGCTTCTCGATGGCGGTGCCGCTGTCCATTACCGTGATCTTTGGCGTACAGCACGTGGTTGACCCGGCGACCGGCCTGATGACCCATGTGCTGAAGAATCCCAATGCCCCCTCCGCACTGACCTACGCGTGGATCGGCCCGTTCATCGGCGCGCTGATCCGCCCGGTGGGCGGCTGGATCGCCGACAAGGTGGGCGGCTCCATCGTCACCCAGGTGATCTCCGCCGTGATGGTGGTGGCCTCCACCTACACTGGCTACATCATGATGCAGGCCTATAACTCGGCCACACCGGAAATCTACTTCACGCAGTTCCTGTGGGCCTTCATCGTGTTGTTCGCCGCTTCCGGCATCGGTAATGGTTCCACCTTCCGCACCATCGGCGTGATCTTCGATCGCGTACAGGCCGGCCCGGTTCTCGGCTGGACCTCCGCCGTTGCAGCCTACGGCGCTTTCATCGCCCCGGTGGTGATCGGTGGGCAGATCAAAGCCGGCATGCCGCAGAACGCGATGTACGGCTTTGCCATCTTCTACGCGCTGTGCCTGATCCTCAACTGGTGGTTCTACCTGCGCAGCAGTTCCGAGATCAAGAATCCCTGATCGCAACCTATCCATGAATGCGGGCCGGCAGGGGTCGGCCCCAACGAAAACAGGAGTCAAGCATGAGTCACTTTTTAGACAGACTGAAATTCTTTGAAAGGGTCAAGGAGACCTTCTCCAACGGCCACGGCATCGTCACCGATGAGGACCGCAACTGGGAAGACGCTTACCGCCACCGCTGGCAGCACGACAAGGTGGTGCGTTCCACCCACGGCGTGAACTGCACCGGCGGCTGCTCGTGGAAGATTTTCGTGAAGAACGGGCTGGTGTCGTTCGAGATGCAGCAGACCGACTATCCGCGCACCCGCGAGGATCTGCCCAACCATGAGCCGCGCGGCTGCCAGCGCGGCGCCAGCTTCTCCTGGTACCTGTACAGCCCGCACCGCATCAAGCACCCGCTGATCCGCGGCCGCCTCATCGACCTGTATCGCGCCGAGCGCAAGGCCGGCAAGGACCCGGTGGAAGCCTGGGCTGCCATCCAGGCCGACGACAAGAAGCGCAAGTCGTATGTGGGCGTGCGCGGCCTGGGCGGCTTCGTGCGCACCAGCTGGGATGAGGTCACCGAGATCATCGCCGCTGCCAACGTACACACCATCAAGAAGTGGGGCCCGGACCGCATCTACGGCTTCTCGCCGATTCCCGCGATGTCGATGATTTCCTATGCGGCCGGTTCGCGCTACATGTCGCTGATCGGCGGCGCCTGCGGTTCGTTCTACGACTGGTACTGCGACCTGCCCGCCGCATCCCCCCAGACCTGGGGCGAACAGACCGACGTGCCGGAGGCGGCCGATTGGTACAACTCCACCTACGTCATCATCGCCGGGGCCAACCTGCCGATGACGCGCACACCCGATGCACACTTCCTCTCCGAGGTGCGCTACAAGGGCGCCAAGGTGGTGTCGATGTCTCCCGACTACGCCGAGTATGTGAAATTTGCCGACCTGTGGATGCCGGTGAAGCAGGGCACCGACACCGCCGTGTTCCTCGCCATGGGCCATGTGGCGCTGAAGGAATTCTTCGTCGACAAGCAGGATCCCTACTTCCAGGAATATGCGCGCAAGTACACCGACCTGCCGATGCAGGTGGTGCTGCGCAAGTTCGGCAACGGTTACGTCAGCGACCGCAACCTGCGCGCCTCAGACTTCGCCAACAACCTTGGCGAGAGCAACAACCCCGAGTGGAAAACCATCGTGTACGACGCGAAGAGCAAATCGTTCGTCGCACCGAATGGCTCGATCGGCTTCCGCTGGGGTGAAGAAGGCAAGTGGAACCTGCTGCCGAAGAATGCGGCCAGCCAGCAGGAGATCGAAGCCGAGCTCACCTGCCTGAACGGCAAGGACGACGTGGCTTCCGTCGGCTTCCCGCACTACCAGCCGGGCGAAGACAAGCTGCTGTACCGCAACGTGCCGGTGCGCAAGGTGAAACTGGCCAGCGGAGAGGAGGTGCTGGTGACCTCCGTGTTCGACCTGCAGCTGGCCCAGTACGGTATCGACCGCGGCCTGGGCGGCGAGAATGTGGCGAAGTCCTACGCCGATGCCAACGTGCCGTACACACCGGCATGGGCCTCGAAGGTGAGCGGCGTGAAGGCAGCCGACATCGAGCGCACCGGGCGCGAGTTTGCCGACAACGCCTCCAAGACCAAGGGCAAATCGATGGTGATCATGGGTGCCGCGATCAACCACTGGTACCACAACGACATGACCTACCGCTCGATCATGAACCTGCTGCACATGTGCGGCTGCGTGGGCCAGACCGGTGGTGGCTGGGCGCACTATGTGGGCCAGGAAAAGCTGCGTCCGCAGGCGGGCTGGGCGCCGATCGCCTTCGCCCTCGACTGGCAGCGTCCGCCACGCCACATGAACTCGACCTCCTACTGGTATTTCCACACCGACCAGTGGCGCTACGAGAGCCTCAAGGCCGACGACATGATGCAGCCGGCCGCCAAGGGCAAATACAAGGGCTACTCGCTGGCCGACTACAACGTGGTGTCCACCCGCCTCGGCTGGCTGCCTTCCGCACCGCACTGG
>DATDDN010000053.1:0-35478 GCA_036523795.1 Gallionellaceae bacterium
GCAGATTAAGCAGATTAAGCAGATTAAGCAGATTAAGCAGATTAAGCAGATTAAGCAGATTAAGCAGATTAAGCAGATTAAGCAGATTAAGCAGATTAAGCAGATTGAATGATGGCCAGCTACGGCAAGCGGTTGCGTGACGTGCGCGCTTTGTATTCCACGATCATTCCCGTTTCTGAGTCTGCGTGAATCTGCGAAATCTGCGGATAAAATGAATCTGATCTGGATTTTTGATTTAGATAACACGCTGCATAACGCGACGCCGCACATCTTTCCGCACATCAACCGCAGCATGACGGCGTATCTGCAGGAGCATCTGCGCCTGGATGAGCAGGCCGCGAATGCGCTGCGGGTGGATTACTGGCAGCGTTATGGCGCCACGCTCACCGGGCTGGTGCGGCACCACGGGACGGATCCGCATCACTTCCTGTGGCATACGCACCAGTTTCCGGAGCTGCCGCGCATGGTGCTGCGCGAGCCGCAGCTGCGCCAGGTGCTGCAGCGGCTGCCTGGGAAGAAGCTGGTGTTCTCCAATGCGCCGCAGCATTATGCGCGCGATGTGCTGAGACTGTTGCGTGTGGACGATCTGTTCGACGACCTGTTCGCCATCGAACATACGCACTTCCGTCCCAAGCCGCAGATGGCGGGCTTCGTGCGCCTGCTGCGCAAGCACCGCCTGAACCCGGCACAATGCGTGATGGTGGAGGACAGTGCGGAGAATCTGCTCACCGCCAAGCGGCTGGGCATGAAGACGGTGTGGGTGAGCGCTGCATCGCGCCAGCCTGCCTATGTGGATGTAAAAATAAAAAACGTGATGCAATTGCCGCGCATGTTGCGGTTGATCTGAAAAGGGAACGATATGTCTGCAAAACCGGGTGAACGAAAACTGCAAATCCTGCAAGCCGTGGCACAGATGCTGGAGCAGCCAAAAGGCGAGAAGATCACGACCGCTGCGCTGGCGGCGAAACTGGAAATCTCGGAAGCCGCACTGTACCGCCACTTTGCCAGCAAGGCGCAGATGTTCGAGGGCCTGATCGAATTCATCGAGCAGACCGTGTTCGGCCTCATCAACAAGATCACCACCGAGGAGAGCTCGGGCATCAAGCAGGTGGAGAGCGTGATGGCGCTGTTGCTGGGTTTTGCGCAGAAGAACCGCGGCATGACGCGCGTGCTGATCGGCGATGCACTGGTCAACGAAGACGAGCGCCTGCAGCAGCGCATCAACCAGTTCGTTGACCGCATCGAGACCACGCTCAAGCAGTCGCTGCGCATCGCCGTGACCCAGAATGAACTCGACCAGAACGCGGACGTGACTGCACGGGCCAATGTGCTGGTTTGCTACGTCATAGGTCGCTGGCAGCAATTCGGCAAGAGCGGCTTCACGCGCGACCCGATGGCGCAGTGGGCGCAGCAGTGGGCCATCCTGTTGGGCAAGTAGACTGCAAGAACGGGTCCGCAGATTGAATGATCGCCAGCTACGATATGCGGTTGAGCGACGTGCGCGCTTGGTATTCCACCATCATTCATTTTCTGAATCTGCGAGAATCTGCGAAATCTGCGGATAAGCTTCTTTTCATTCAATTCAACGGAGCGTCATCATGATCCTGATCCTGGCTTCCAACACCGACCAGCAAGGCAGTGACTACCAGCAGCTTATGGCGCATCTGGCGGGGCTGGACGGCATCAGGACGCGCGTGCATGTCGAGCGTGGCGCCGAGCAGACGCTGACGGAGGTGTACCTGATCGGCAACACCAAGGCGCTGGAGGTCGAGGACATGCAGAACCTGCCGTGTGTCGAGCGCGTGGTGCGCGTATCCGAGGAGTACCGCATCCTGGGGCGCCACAAGGACGATCCGCGCCCGGCGCATTTCGAATACAACGGCGTGCGCTTCGGACAGGACACGCTGAATGTCTTTGCCGGCCTGTGTGCCGTCGACAATCCCACCCATGTCGAGCTGATGCTGAAGGCATTGCGCGACAATGGTCAGGTGTGCACACGCATGGGCGCCTACAAGCCGCGCACCAGCCCGTATGCCTTCCAGGGCCACGGCAAGAACTGCCTGCCCTATGTGTTCGAGCTGGCCGGCAAATACGGCATCAAGGTGATCGCCATGGAGATCACCCATGAGTCGCATCTCGACGAGATTCGCGCAGCACTGCAACAGACCGGTAACCCCACCGGGGTGATGCTGCAGATCGGCACGCGCAACACGCAGAATTTCGAGCTGCTCAAGATCGTCGGCCGGCAGCAGGAATTCCCGGTGCTGCTCAAGCGCGGCTTCGGCATCACCCTGGACGAATCGCTCAACGCTGCCGAGTACCTGGCCTCGGAGGGCAATCGCAACGTGGTGTTCGGCCTGCGCGGGATGAAAACCAACATGGGCGACCCGCACCGCAACCTGGTGGATTTCGCCCACGTGCCGGTGGTGAAGCGCCTGACGCGCATGCCGGTGTGCATCGATCCTTCGCATTCCGCCGGCACGCGCGCGGCCGGGCCCGATGGCATCCAGGACATCATGCACGTCACCGCGCAGGGCGTGATCGCGGGCGCGAACATGGTGCTGGTCGATTTTCATCCGGCGCCGGCCAAGGCGCTGGTGGACGGGGCGCAGGCGCTGCTTCTGAACGAGCTGCCGCAGTTCCTGGAAGACGTGCAGATCGCGCGCGAGGCCTATCTCAAACGTCTGGCATTGCAGCAGCGTTCGCTGGAGCGCTGAGCACGGAATAAAAAAGGGCACCTTGCGGTGCCCATTTTTCTTGCAGTTGAAGCAGCTTAGAAGCGGAAGCCCAGTTTGGCGGTGTACGACTGTGTGCCACCGGTCTTGTCGGCCTCCAGCGCAAAGTTCATCAGGCCGAAGTTCAGGTTGGCGCCGACGAAGAATTTGCCCTGCGAGAAGGTTTCTTCGGACAATGTGCCTACATTTGCCTTGCTGTCCACCCACACCTGGCCCACGCCAGCGTACGGAGTGATCATGGCGAAGCCCTTGGAGATGGAGATGTCCAGCGACTTGGTGCTGAAGGACAGCTGGTCCACGCCGCTCAGGCTGGAGATGGCGCCACGGATGGCTACGGCGGGCAAAGCGACGCCGCCTTCCATCAGGGCATAGCGCAGCTCGGCACCGACTACGCGGATGTTGGTGGTGGGCACCACGGCAACGGAAGCCGCCACGTCGATACCGAAGGGCAGGCCTTTGGCGACATGCAGCTTGGGCACGTACAGGGTGGAAACGGGTGTGCTGCCACCAGAGGCATGGGACAGGGCACTGGAGCTCTTGCTGATGTCGGTGGCGGTGACTTCCAGTCCCACGTCAAAACCCGTGACACCCAGAGGCTCGGCAGGCTGCACCGATTTGTAGCTGAGCGCAGCACCCAGGTCTTCAGACAGATCGCGAAACTCGGTCTGGCTGAGCAGGTTCAGGGTGGAGATATCGGCGGCGAAGGCTGCGGGTGAGAAGCAGGCGGCAGCCAGGGCCAGCGGTAACAGTTTTTTCATGGAAAGCCTCATGATTGATTGGTTTATTGGCCGGGCATCCCCGGACAGGCCGCCGCTGCGCATAGTCAGCATGCGGCCGTGCGCGGGCAGTAGAGCCGATCGCACTCGCGCTTGTCAAGGAGCGCGCCGATCAGCGGTAGCGGCGACGCGATGGCCGCGCCGGTTGCGCTGGCCGGCAAAACTGGGTTATATTCGCCCGCATGCATTTCTCACGCTATATCTCGCAACTCCATTCCACGTTCAGCCTGCTGGCTGCACTGCTGCTGCGCGTCGCGCGCTGACCATACTTTCCCCCCATCGGATTCAAAGCGGACGGTACCTGTCAGGGGTGCCGCGTACAGGCCAATTGCATTGGAGCAAGACCATGACTGATAAACTGATCATATTCGACACCACCCTGCGCGACGGCGAGCAGAGCCCGGGCGCGTCCATGACGCGCGACGAGAAAATCCGCATCGCCAAGCAGCTGGAAAAATTGCGCGTGGATGTGATCGAGGCCGGCTTCCCCGCCGCCAGCAACGGCGACTTCGAGGCAGTGAAGGCGGTGGCCGACACCATCAAGGACAGCACCGTGTGCGGCCTGGCGCGCGCCATCGAAAACGACATCAAGCGTGCCGGCGAGGCGCTCAGGGGCGCGAACTCCTCGCGCATCCACACCTTTATCGCCACCTCACCCATCCACATGGAGAAGAAACTGCGCATGACGCCGGATCAGGTGGTGGAGCAGGCGGTGAAGGCGGTGAAGTGGGCGCGCCAGTTCACCGACAACGTGGAGTTCTCGCCCGAGGACGCCGGCCGTTCCGATCCGGATTTCCTGTGCCGCGTGCTGGAGGCGGTGATCGACGCCGGCGCCAAAACGCTCAACATCCCCGACACCGTGGGCTACAACCTGCCGCACCAGTTCGGCAACCTGATCAAGACGCTGCGCGAGCGCATTCCCAATTCCGACAAGGTGATCTTCTCCGTGCACTGCCACAACGACCTCGGCCTCGCCGTGGCCAACTCGCTGTCCGCCGTGCTGAACGGTGCGCGCCAAGTGGAGTGCACCATCAACGGCCTGGGCGAGCGTGCTGGCAACGCCAGCCTGGAAGAAGTGGTGATGGCGGTGAAGACGCGGCGCGACATCTTTACCTGCGACACGCGCATCGACACCACCCAGATCGTGCCGACCTCCAAGCTGGTGTCCAGCATCACCGGCTACCCGGTGCAGCCGAACAAGGCCATCGTCGGTGCGAATGCCTTCTCGCACGAGTCCGGCATCCATCAGGATGGTGTGCTCAAGCATCGCGAGACTTACGAGATCATGCGCGCCGAAGACGTGGGCTGGGGTGCGAACAAGCTGACTCTGGGCAAGCTGTCCGGGCGCAACGCCTTCCGTGCCCGCCTGACCGAGCTGGGCATCGTGCTGGAAAGCGAAGAGGCGCTGAATGCCGCGTTTGCGCGCTTCAAGGATCTGGCCGACCGCAAGAGCGAAATCTTTGACGAGGACTTGCAGGCACTGGTGAGCGAAGGTGCGGTGGCGCAGGTGAGCGAGCATTATCGACTCGTGTCGATGCGTGCCCATTCCGAGACCGGCGAGATGCCCAAAGCACGCGTGGTGCTCAGCGTGGGCGGGCAGGAGCGCAATGCCGAGATGCAGGGCGGCGGTCCGGTGGATGCCACGCTCAAGGCGATAGAACAGATCGCGCAGAGTGGTGCCGAGCTGTTGCTGTACTCCGTCAACAACATCACCAGCGGCACCGATGCGCAGGGCGAGGTGACGGTGCGCTTGTCCCGCGGCGGGCGTATCGTCAACGGCCAGGGCGCGGATACCGACATCGTGGTGGCGTCGGCCAAGGCTTACCTGAACGGCCTGAACAAACTGGAAGCAGGCATCGAGCGGGCGCATCCGCAAGTGTGACTGACAGACTGCCCGGCAGCGCCGGGCAGTCTTGCGTGAATGAGGTTCTCCATGAAAACATCCATCCGCACCATCAACATGTGGATACTCTCGCTGGTCGAGAACATAGGTCTGATGGTGATTGCGATAGCCACCGTCATCGCCATGTTCAGCGAGGTATCCGCCATGGTGAGCGCATGGCATGTCACGCTGGCTGACCTGCTGCTGCTGTTCCTCTACATGGAGGTGCTGGCCATGGTGGGACTGCACTACAGCTCGGGCAAGATGCCGATCCGCTTCCCGCTTTACATCGCCATAGTGGCGATGGCGCGTTACCTGATACTCGACATCAAGGAAATGGATGACTGGCGCATGCTGGCCGTGGCGGGGGCCATCCTGCTGCTGACGCTGGCGGTGTTCCTGATCCGGCTCGGGCATGTGCGTTTCCCCTATCCGGAAGACGACAAAACCAGGGAATAAGCGGAAAATAAATAATTTTTTAATTCAACAACAGCCACGCAACAAGGAACGGAAATGGGCGCACAGTGGAAAGCAAGACATAAGGAAATTGCAGCCAATGCCAAAGGGAAAATTTTTGGCAAGCTGGCCAAGGAGATCATGGTGGCGGCACGAGGCGGGGCCGACCCCGATGCCAACTCGCGTCTGCGCATCGTGGTGGAACAGGCCAGGAAGGCCTCGATGCCGCGCGATACGCTGGAGCGTGCCATCAAGAAAGGCGCCGGCCTGCTCGACGACGGCGGCCGGCTGGACCTGCTCACCTATGAAGGCTTTGCGCCGCATCGCGTGCCGGTGATCGTGGAGTGCCTGTCGGACAACGTGAACCGCACCAAGTCCAGCATGAACGTGCTGTTCCGCAAGGGGCAACTGGGCGCGAGCGGTTCGGTGTCGTGGGACTTCAGTCATGTCGGCATGATCGAAGCGACTGCCAACTCCAAGGACGCAGATATCGAAGTGGCCGCGATCGAATCCGGTGCGCAGGATTTCGAGCCGGCTGACGAGGACGGCACCGCCGTGTTCATCACCGACACCACCGACCTGGATGCCGTATGCAAGGCGCTGCCCAACCACGGCTACACCGTGACTTCGGCCAAGCTCGGCTATCGCCCGAAGAACCCAGTGACGCTGGCCAGCGACGTCGAGCGCGAAGAGGTGGAGGCCTTCCTGGAGGCGATCGATAACGACGACGACGTGCAGAACGTGTACGTGGGTCTGGCCTGATGAATTGAGCGATCTGGCCAATGAGGACGGCACCGTGAGGTGCCGTTTTTTTTGGAGCGCACGGAGGGGAGGTTGGGCTACGCACACATCCTGGAATAGTGAGGCCTATATTCAGATGGTTTCTCTGAATAGAGACCCGATCTCCAATCAGCCACGCTTGAATGCCGCCGGCAGCTGGTTGCTGCGCGCCAGCAGGAAGAGGCCGAGTTCGTCCAGCATGACGGGCGTCACTGAGTCAGCGGCAAGCGCGAAGCGCTCGTTGCCAAACAGGCCAAAATTCAGGCTGCGCACGTCGATAGTGTTGTTGTCATAATTGGCCGTGAACTCAATCAACACCGACAGGCAGGGATTCAGCAGTGCCTGGATGGACTCATGCCGGGCCAGGCGGAAGTTAAGATCGTTCTCGTTAAGCACCTTCAGTTTGAGGTTCTGCAGTTCACGCAGCAGGGCTTCCAGCTGGTTCCATGGGCGTACCACCATGACATCCGTCGTGTTACACAGCGTGATGCCGAAGCTGACATAGGACAGCCGCGCAGCGTCCCTGAGGTCCTCGCGCCGCGCATCAGTAAAGGATTTCTCCCACTTGAGCTGATTGAACTGGGTACGCGCATCCAGGCGATACTGGCGTGCCAGCGCCGGCTTCATGGCATTCACGTGGTTGGAGAACTTCATCAGATAGCTGTGCAGGCGGCTCATTGCCTCGTGCAACTGCTGGGCCTTGGCCTGGCTCAGCTGATCCTGTGCGTGGTTGTCGCTGAGTGAGGAGGCCGCTTCCTGGGCGAGGGACTGCAACAGTGACGACTGGCTGCTAATATCTTCCGTGCGCTGTGCGATGGGGCGAACAACAGGTGCGGGTGGCTCCGCCCTGGTGGATCGAGAGAATGACGTACTCTCTTCCGGGAGGTTAAGGACGATGCGCGTTGTCGTCGATGCCGGTTCGGGCTGTTTGACTTCGTTGTGACGCTCTTCTGCCAGTCGTTGATCGATGCCAGCTCGGGCGGCATGGAAATCGAATTCGATGACGGGAGTCAGGGGGGCCGCGATCCCGGTCTTGTTCAGCTTGACGGTATCTTCCTTTGACAGGGCAGGCGTGGGTACGCCGGACGGCATTGCGGCCTTGAGTGCCTGCTTGAATTCCGCGGCGCTCTGGAAGCGCTGCGCTGGATCCTTTGCAATGGCCTTGATGATGACGTGATCCAACGCCGGCGGCACTCTGCTATTGATGCTGGATGATTGCGGAGGCACCAGGTGCATCACCTTGTGCATGATCCCGGTCATGCTGCTGCCTGAAAACGGGCGCGCGCCGGTGAGCAGCTGGTAGAGCATCACGCCGGCAGAATACAGGTCGCTGCGTCTGTCGACGGCCTGGCCTTCCATTTGCTCGGGCGACATGTACATCGGGGTGCCGACAATGGTGCCCAGCTGGGTCAGGTCTGAGCCGGCCGCATCGATCTTGGCAATGCCGAAATCGGCGATCTTGATCTGGCCGCTTTGGGTCACCATGATGTTGGCCGGCTTGATGTCGCGGTGGATGACGCCGTTCTGGTGGGAATAGTCGAGCGCATCGAGCAGCTGTTGCATGACATTGAGGCAGTCGGCGATCTGTTGCGGGTTGGCTGGCTCGCTGCGTTCCTGCAGCTCGTTGCCTTTGACCAGCTCCATGGCGATGAACGCCATGCCGTTGTCTTCGCCATATTCGTAAATGGCAATGATGTTGGGATGCAACAGCCGGCCGGCCGCCTGTGCCTCGCGGCGGAAGCGTTCCAGCGTTTCCTGCAGGCAGTCATGCGGAATCAATGCGGTCTGTACCGTCTTGATGGCTACAGTGCGCTCGATAAAGGGGTCGTATCCCTCATACACGATGCCCATGGCGCCCTTGCCCAGCTCGCGGCGAAGTTGATATTTTCCAAGTTTGTTCAGCACGCAAACCTCATGGCGAATGAGGCGGTATTCTAACCCAGCCGGTCAGTGTTTGAAGGGGCTGCTGTCGTTCAGCTCGTCCATGTACTGATCGATGCCGCCGGCCTCGCGCTGCAGGAAGTCTTCCACCGCACGGGAGAATTGCGGGTGAGCCAGCCAGTGGGCCGACCAGGTGACGCTGGGCAGGAAGCCGCGCGCCAGCTTGTGTTCGCCCTGCGCGCCGCCCTCAAACAGCGGGATGCCGTGTTGCAGGCAGAACTCGATGCCCTGGTAGTAGCAGGTCTCGAAATGCAGGCCGGGCTGGTATTCCAGCGCGCCCCAGGAGCGGCCGAACAGGGCATGCTGGTTGTAGAAGTTGATTGCGGCGCAGATGGGCTGGCCGTCGCGCGAGCCGATGACGAGCAGTATGTGCTGCGGCATGGTGGCCCCGATGCGCTGGAAGAACGCAAGATTCAACGGTTGCGGCGAGCTGTACTGCACATGCGTGTGCGCATAGCAGCGCGTGAAAAACTCCCATTGTTCGGGCGTGATGTCTTCTCCGCGCACATGCTGGAAGGTGATGCCGGCATCGCCCACCCTGCGCCTTTCCTGCTGGATCTTCTTGCGTTTGTCGCGGCGCATGGCGGCAAGGTAATCGGTGAAATTGCTGCAGCCGGGATTGTGCCAGTGCAGCTGCACGCCGCGGCGCAGCATCAGTCCTTGTGCCGCCATTTCTTCAGCCTGGCTTTCATAGGGGAACAGCAGATGCAGCGAGGAGATGCCGGAAGTATCGGTCAGTTCCAGCGCTGCGCGCAGCAGCTGTGCGCGCACCTCCGGCGTCTTGCCCAGCAGGCGCGGGCCGGTGGCCGGGGTGAAGGGCACCGAGCATACCAGCTTGGGGTAATAGCGCAGGCCGTGGCGCTGGTAGGCGTCGGCCCAGGCCCAGTCGAACACGAACTCGCCGTAGGAATGAAACTTGAGGTAAAGCGGCATGCCGCCGAGCAGCTGCTCGCCCTCCCACAACGTGATGAACTGGGCCTGCCAGCCCGTTTCCGGTGTGGCGCAGCCGGTTTCCTGCAGCGCGCCCAGGTAGGCGTGTTTGAGGAAGGGGTTGTTCTCTGTCAACGCGTCCCACTGTGCGGCGGGGATGTCGGCGAGGTTCTCGATGACCCGGATGCTCATCGCCGTGTACGCTGCCACACCAGGGTGCGGTTGTTGATCGGCATTTCGAAGTCGTGCAGCAGTGTCAGGCCCTGCGCCGTGGCCAGCGCATCGAGCGCCTCGAAATCGCGCACGCCGCTCTTAGGGTCGCGCGCCTTCAGCCAGTCATCGAAACGGGCATTGCTGTCGGAGGTGAATCTTCCGCCGTAGTTGAAGGGGCCGTACAGGCACAGCAGGCCGCCCGGTGGCAGCGCTCTCCCTATCCCGGCGAACAGCTTTTCCACCTCAGGCCAGGACAGGATATGCACCGTATTGGCATTGAAGATGGCGTCACATGGCACGGCCGGCCATTGTTCGTCATTGGCGTCGATTGGCAGCGGCGGCAGCACGTTTTGCAGCTTCGCCTCGTCCAGCCACATCCGGATGCCGGCATGATTGGCAGCCAATTCGCTCGTTTGCCAGATGAGGTGCGGCAGGGCGCGGCCGAAGTGCACCGCGTGCTGGCCGGTGCCGCTGGCCAGTTCGAGCACATGTTTGCGGTCGGCAAACAGCTCGCGCAGTATCGCCAGAATCGGCTCCTTGTTTATGTCACATGATTCGGCGTAGGGCTTCACGGGTACCTCTCAAAAAGCAGATTTCATCCCAACTGCTGCGTTGCGGGGAATAATTTCTGGCTTACATATAGGCCATATGCGCGCGGCGAAATTCTTTCCGCGCCTTGCATTTGGGCGAACTCTGCATTTTTAGAGACACCCTTATGCGGAAAGTCTTAAGGCGGTCTGGGCAAGGCGCTTGCCCAGCGCGATGCAGAGTCTCTTTTCTGCGTCGCTGACGGGCTGGTCATTGGCGAGCCCGGCCACATGGCTGGCGCCGTACGGTGTGCCGCCCTGCTGGGTGGTGTTGAGCTCAGGCTCGGAATAGGGCAGGCCGACGATAACCATGCCGTGATGCAGCAACGGCACCATCATGGTCAGCAGCGTGCTTTCCTGGCCGCCGTGCATGGTGCCGCTGGCGGTGAACACGGCGGCGGGCTTGCCGGCCAGGGTGTGCTTCAGCCACAGCGCGCTGGTGCCATCCCAGAAATATTTCATCGCGGAGGCCATGTTGCCGAAGCGGGTGGGGCTACCCACCGCGACACCGATGCATTCTTCCAGGTCGCGCAGCTCGGCATAGGGCGCGCCGGTGTCGGGAATGGCGGGTTCGGTTGCCTCGCAGGTGGCGGAGACCTTGGGCACGGTGCGCAGGCGCGCGCGCACGCCGGGCACCTGTTCCACGCCACGCGCGATCAGCTGGGCCATCTGGCGCACAGAGCCGTGCTGGCTGTAATACAGCACAAGAATTTCTTTGTCGGTTATCATGTCCGGTATTGTATTTCAGTTGTCACCGCCGGCAACCGGCTTGCTCCAATTTCTTCACCGAATTCACACATGAAAATCCCGGGTAATCACTTGTGGCGCTTCCTGCGCTTTATGGTGGCGCGCTTCCGCCAGGAGCGCTGCGCGCAAATGGCATCCAGCCTGACATTTACCACGCTGCTGTCGCTGGTGCCGCTGTTTACCATCATCCTGACGCTGTTCTCGGCGTTTCCGCAGTTTGTGGAGCTCTCCACCAATGCGAAGAACGTGCTGCTTGCCAACATGCTGCCGGAAACCGGCGGCAAGATCATCACCAACTACATCCAGCAGTTTGCCGACAATGCCGCGCGCCTGACCGCATTCGGCATTGCCTTGCTGGCGGTCACCGCCATGCTGCTGATGCTGACCATAGACAACGCCTTCAACATGATCTGGCGCGTCAGCAGGCCGCGCCCGCTGCTCAAGCGCGTGCTGATCTACTGGGCCGTACTGACGCTCGGCCCGCTGCTGATGGGCGGCAGCCTGTCGCTGACTTCCTGGCTGATCAGCCTGTCGGTCGGGCATGTGACGCAGATTCCGCCGTCGCTGCTGGCCCTGCTCAAGGTGGTGCCGGCGCTGATGGCAACGGCGGCGTTCACCCTGATGTTCCGGGTGGTACCCAACCGTTACGTGCCCTTGCCGCATGCGTTGATCGGCGGTGCTGTGGCGGCGATTGCGTTCGCGGCCATGGGCCGCGGTTTTGCCATGTATATCGCCTATTTCCCCACCTATAAGCTGGTGTACGGAGCCTTCGCCAGTATTCCCATCTTCCTGCTGTGGGTGTACATGTCGTGGCTGGCTGTCATGCTGGGCGCGGTGCTGACGGCTTCGCTGTCGCACTGGAAGAGCGACAACGGCGACGAACCACTGATGCAGGACATGAAGCTGTACTACGCCTTGCGCATCCTCAAGCTGATGAGCGAAAGCATGGCCACCGGCAAGGTGCAGACCCTGCACACCCTGTCACGCGAGCTGCGCGTAGGCTATGACGCGCTGGAGGAGCTGCTGGAAGAAATGGCCACCATCAACCTGGTGCGTCATCTGGCCGGGCCTGGCTGGGCGCTGGTGCGCTCGCCCGAGCATGTGGAGGCCAGTGAACTGTATCGCCTGTTCGTGTTTGATCCGGGCAAGCCGCCTGTGGCGCGCGGCGCAGCCGGCATCAACGAGTGGTTTGCCCGTCTGGCTGAACGCTGCGGGCAGCGCGATGGCGTTACCATACAGTCTCTGTTCAGGCAGGATGCCGGCAAAGCGGCCTAGTGCAGTGCTTGCCTGCGATTTTCTTTTGCGCTTAAATGCGCGCTCAAAATTTTCAAGGAGACCCTGACATGATGAATTTGGTGGAAAAGTTTTTTGAAGGCTCGATGTGGAACAGCCGTTTCGTCATCATGACGGCGGTGTTGGGCAGCCTGTTTGCCGGTTTTGCCATTTTCTACATGGCCACGGTGGACGTGGTGTACCTGTTGCAGCATATGGCGCACTATGCCGATTCCGCACTGACCGCGGCTGAACGCAAGGAAATCCATGACGGCACCATCTCGCATATCGTCGAAGTGGTGGATGGCTACCTGCTGGCTACCGTGATGCTGATTTTCTCACTCGGCCTGTACGAGCTGTTCATCAGCGACATCGACCAGGCGCATGGCAGCAAGGCTTCGAGCAAGATCCTGGTGATCAACAGCCTGGACGACCTGAAGTCGCGCCTGGCCAAGGTGATCCTGATGATCATGATCGTGACCCTGTTCGAGCAGGCGCTGAACATGCACATGACGTCTCCGCTGGACCTGGTCTATCTCGGCGCCGCCATTGCCCTGATCGCCCTGGCGCTGTATCTGACCCATGCCTCCGAGCATGGCACGGACCCCGAGCATACACATGAAGGTAATGATGAAGGCGAAAAAGCCCCGGGGCACCATTGACATGAATATCGCCAACTTCGCTGTTACGCGTGGCCGACGCGCCGGGGTCATGCTGGCGCTGGTCCTGGCTCTGGTGGCCGGCATGGCCCAGGGAGCTGAATTCACATTTACCGACACCAAGGGCAAGGTGCAGCGACTTTCCGACTACCGCGGCAAGTGGGTGCTGGTCAATTTCTGGGCGACCTGGTGCCCGCCATGCATGGCGGAAGTGCCGGACCTGATTGCCTTGCACAATGCGCACAAGAACAAGGACCTGGTGGTGATCGGGGTCGCCATGGATTCCACCAGGGAAGCAGTGAAGAAATTCGTCGCCAAGCACGGCATCACCTATCCGGTGGTGATGGGCGATTACACGCTGGCCGATCAGGTGGGGGATGTGCCGGGGCTTCCGACCTCGTATCTGTACGATCCCAGCGGCAAGCAGGTGGCCGCGCATACGGGAATTGTCACGCGCGTCGGACTGGAGGAATACATCCAGGACAAATCACGCAAATAGGCATCAACGCGCACTGAGCATGCTGGAGGGCGGCCGCGCCGTGCGATAGACGGGCGGGGTCCAGTGCTTGTGCCAGGCTGCCCTGACCAGGTTGGGGTACTCCGGCTGGCCCAGACTGCCGTTGTAGCGGCCCAGCGCGCGATACAGATTGCCTTTCTCGATATCCAGATAGTGACGCAGTATGGTGCAGCCGTAGCGCAGGTTGGTGCGCAGGTGGAACAGGTTGTGCTCCTTCTTGCCGATGCTGGTCACCCAGAACGGCATCACCTGCATGTAACCGCGCGCACCGACTTTGGAAACTGCGTACTTGTTGAACCTGCTTTCCACTTCAATCAGGCTCAGCACCAGGTAGGGATCCAGTCCTGCCCGGGTGGCTTCATAGTGCACGGCGCTGAGAAACTCCAGCCGGTAATTGGCGTCCGGCATGATTTTCTGCAGGCGGCGCGACATTTCATCCAGCCAGAATTGCGCTTCCTGCTGGCTGGCGAAGGCCAGCTTCTGCGGGGCCTGGTCTGACACGCTGCGCTGCATCACGGCGCGTACGCTGGCCGACAGGTGCTCCTGCTGCTGCGCACCCCCCTGACAGGTAGTGGCAACACACAAGCCCGCAGTGGCCATTGCCAGCGTCAAAACAGGCTTGTACAGGAAGGGTGTCAGGCGCATACGGCCGATTGTACGACTTTGAATGCGGCCTGCAAGTCCAGTGACTGCGCAGCGTCGTCGCGGCGACCCTGATATTCCACCTTGCCTTCCTTGAGACCGCGATCGCCGATCACGATGCGGTGCGGGATGCCGATCAGCTCCAGGTCGGCAAACATCACGCCGGGACGCTCGTCGCGGTCATCCAGCAGCACATCGATGCCGGCCTCGACAAATTGTGCATACAGTTGTTCGGCAGCGGTACGCACCGCTTCGCTCTTTTTCATGCCGATGGGCGCGATGGCCACCTGGAACGGTGCCATGGCGAGCGGCATGGCAATGCCGCGCTCATCGAAATTCTGCTCGATGGCGGCAGCCACGATGCGCGACACGCCGATGCCGTAGCAGCCCATTTCCATTACCTGCGCCTTGCCGTTCTCGTCGAGGAAGGTGGCATTGAGCGCGCTGGAATACTTGGTGCGCAGCTGGAAAATGTGCCCCACTTCAATGCCGCGGCACAGCTCGAGTGTGCCCTTGCCATCGGGGCTGGCATCACCCGGCACCACATTGCGCAGATCGTGCACATTGGCCTCGTCGATGTGCACATCGCGGCCGAAATTCACGCCGCTCAGGTGGAAGCCGTCCTCGTTCGCGCCGCAGACGAAGTTGCTCATGGCGGCGGCAGCGCGGTCTGCCAGCACGGTCACGGATTTGCCCACCGGGCCGATGTAACCGGGGCGGCAGCCCATGTGCTGCTGGATCTCGGCGTCGCTGGCAAAGCGGAATTCACCCAGCACTTTGCCGGCCTTGATCTCGTTGAGCATATGGTCGCCGCGCAACAGCAGCAACACAAAGTGGCCCTCGCCATTCACCACGGCGATGGATTTCAGTACCTGTTGCGGCGCCACGTTCATGAAGGCCGCGATTTCCTCGATGGACTTCTGTCCGGGCGTGATGACCTTCTGCATGGCAACGCTGGCCGCACCGCGTGGCGCGGCCGGTGCCACGGCTTCGGCCAGTTCGACGTTGGCGGCGTAATCGGAGGCAGGGCAGAAGGCGAGCGCGTCTTCACCCGAATCGGCGAGTACGTGGAACTCGTGCGAACCGCTGCCGCCGATGGCGCCGGTGTCGGCCGCCACCGCGCGGAACTGCAGGCCGAGGCGGGTAAAGATGCGGCTGTAGGTTTCGTACATCACGCGATAGGTCTGTTCCAGGCTGGCGAAGCTGGCGTGGAAGGAATAGGCGTCCTTCATCACGAATTCACGCGCGCGCATCACGCCGAAACGCGGGCGCACCTCGTCGCGGAATTTGGTCTGGATCTGATAAAAGTTGATCGGCAGTTGGCGATAACTCTTGATCTCGCGACGCGCGATGTCGGTGATCACCTCCTCGTGGGTCGGGCCGAAGCAGAACAGGTTTTCGTGGCGATCGGTGATCTTCAGCATCTGCGGGCCGAACACGTCCCAGCGCCCGGTTTCCTGCCACAGTTCGGCCGGTTGCACCGCCGGCATCAGCAACTCGACTGCCCCGCTGCGGTTCATCTCCTCGCGCACTACATTTTCCACCTTGCGCAGCACGCGCAGACCCAGCGGCATCCAGGTGTACAGGCCGCTGGCCAGCTTCTTGATGTAGCCGGCACGCAGCATCAGGCGATGGCTGGGGAGTTCGGCTTCGGCAGGAGCTTCTTTCAGGGTGGACAGAAAAAATTGTGAAACACGCATGGCAATTTCCGTAAGTGGGTTGAGGGAAAACGCGCATTTTACCGTTAAAGAATATGCCTGGTGCAGAGATTGCTCGAACGAGGCGGCCAATGCGGGTTGTTGCTCTTCCGGTTGCCCCGGCGAGATTCATTGAATGCTAATAGACCCCGCTTAAATAAGTGGCATAAATGTTCAATTTGTATACAATAAAATCGCTGTACATAAAAAAATAAAATCGTGGTCGACGGGAGCATGCAAATCTTCGAACGATGAGAAGTGGGGAGCAGTCAAATTCATAAGGCTGGTACTCAAGAAGGAGGATAGGCATATGGGATTCTTTTCAAAATTGTTTGGTGGCGACAGGCACAAACAAGAAAGCGTACAGGCGGCCATACGGGCCGAAATCAATATCAGTGACGCGATCTCTGCGCACATGAAGTGGAAGGGACGCCTGCAGAGCTATCTCGATGGGACTTCAACCGAGGTGCTCGATCCGATGGTGATCTGCCGCGATGATCAATGCGTGCTGGGGAAATGGATACATGGTCCGGCGCTGCATTATTTCCACGACGACGAAGGCTTCCACAAGCTCCGTTCCGATCATGCCACGTTCCACTTCGTGGCCGGCAACGTGATCAAGAAGGTGCAGGATAACGATCGCGACGGTGCGGACGTGCTGATGAGGAACGACTATGCGCATGCTTCGCGCGAAGTCATCCACGACCTGACCGAACTGAACAAGCATCTGAACGGGGAATAAGTTGATGTAGATCAGATGCGGGTCGCGGGGGTGGATTTAATCTGCGCAAGCCCAGAAATCATGCTTGATGGATGTGTTTTTGAGGCGCGCGCCAGACAGCGTCGTATATAAACTGGAGGGGATCATGAATTTCTTTGCAAGCCTGTTCTCGCTGGCCGAGAATGCAAAAGCAAACATCAGTGATGAGGTCAATATTCCGGATGCCATTACCGCGCATGTGAACTGGAAGGTCAGGCTGCAGAAATACGTTGACGGACAATCGGAGGAGAAGCTTGATCCCATGGTGATCTGCCGCGATGACCAGTGCGATCTGGGGAAATGGATACATGGCCCGGCGACCAAGCGTTTCCACGACGACCACTCATTCCACGAGTTGCGTTCCGATCATGCGCAGTTCCACTATGTGGCAGCGAACGTTGTGCGCTACATGCAGGAAGGGGACCAGGCGGGAGCCAGGGCGCTGCTGAAGGGTGAATATTCGCGGGTGTCTCACCACGTGATGATGCTGCTGAACGAGCTGAGCCAGCACAAGAGCGAGAGCTGATTCGCGCAGACTGGCGCTTGTATGACGGAGGCGTATTTGTTCAATGCAAATACGCCTTTTTTCTTTTCAGGCGGCGTGAATTGTGGAACAATCCATTCATTGAAAAACAAGTTTGTGGGGCGAATTTTATGATAGACCGTGACGGTTATCGCCCAAATGTCGGCATCATACTGACTAACGCAAGGAATCAGGTGTTCTGGGGTAAACGCATTCGTCAGGATGCGTGGCAGTTTCCTCAAGGTGGTATACAGCATGGGGAAACGCCTGAGCAGGCAATGTATCGCGAGCTGCATGAAGAAGTAGGCTTGCGTGGCTGCCATGTTCAGATACTGGGGCGTACACGTGACTGGATGCGTTACGATGTGCCGCAAAGTTGGACGAAACGGGAATCACGTGGCAACTACAAGGGCCAGAAACAGATCTGGTTTTTGCTGCGCTTGATTGGTCGGGATTGCGATGTGTCGCTGCGTGCCTCCGGGCACCCTGAGTTCGACGCGTGGCGCTGGACCGACTATTGGATTGATATGAACAGCGTGATTGAGTTCAAGCGCGAGGTGTATGGCATGGCTCTGAACGAGCTTGCCCGTTACCTGCCGCCACTCAACAGGCCCATGGGAAGTTGTGATACAGCAGAAAGGCGCATCATCATCAATTCTTGACGACAGCAAAGGAGCGTGGCACATGGAACGTGAGTACTCATCGTTGAACGCACATCTGATGAAGGCGGGATCGAACTTTGTTCGACCTACGCATGACCTGCCTGAAAGAGTGAAGCTCAGTGACCCGGCGTTGAACGTGATGACCGACCTGAAACACGTGTCGGTGGTGACGGTGCGTGCCAAGACGCCGATGGACAAGGCGCATGCCAAGATGGTTCGCTACGGCGTGCGCACCCTGCTGGTGCTGGATGAGACGGACAAGGTGCTGGGTTTCCTGACCACCACCGATATCCTGGGCGAGAAGCCGATGCGCTTCCTGCAGAACCACGGCGGCACCCACGCCGACATCATGGTGCGCGACATCATGACGCCACAGCGTGAGCTGGAGGTGCTCGATCTCAGGGATGTCGTGACTGCGAAGGTGGGACATGTCCTGGCTACCCTCAAGGCAGCCGGCCGTCAGCACGCGCTGGTGGTGGAAAACAATGCCAATGGCACCCAGGCGGTATGCGGCATTTTCTCTGCTACCCAGATTGCCCGCCAGCTGGGGGTGCAGGTGCAGATTGCCGAAGTGGCGCGCACCTTTGCACAGATAGAGGAGGCGCTGGCAGACAGCCATGTGCTGATCTGAGCGACTCGGCAGCAAAGCACAACCGGGCGGATGACGCGGCCCGGTTTTTTTATTGATGCTGAGCGCAACCTTTTTGAGCCATCCTGTTATGAAAATCCTTCTCCGTCTGATTCCTGTTCTTCCATTCCTGATGCTGGCAGCATGCACCAGCGCCAGTGCGCCTGATAATGGCCTGTTCAGCGGCAATGTCATCAAAGTCGCGGAGCCTCGCAGCAAGGCACCACAACAGCAATTTGCCGCCAGCGTGCAACTGCTTCCCTACAGCGATGCGCGCATCAATGCTGATGCGCACCAGATTGGCACTTCCGGGCAGATTATCATCGGCATGAGCGGCAGCGCGCTGCGTGTGGAGCCGGATGTGGCGACCATCGTCGGCAACTCCATGCAAAGGCGCCTGGAAGAAGGCGGCTACAGGCTGGCTGGCGCTGACGCCATGTATGAGCTGAGCGGCGAGATCCGCGTGTTCAGCTACAACGTCAAGGCACGCGATGAAGTCGCGCTGGCGGTCGAATCCACCCTGCGCGAACGCGCGAGCGGCAAGGTGATCTGGTCCGGCCTGGTGGAAGACAAGACCGATCGCTTTGCCGGTGTGTCCGGCAACAGCAAGCAGGACATCGCCAACTACCTGCTGGCGCGGCTGGGTGTGGTGACCGGCAAGACCATCGAGGCGATCAACAGCACCCTGATGGCCAGTCGCCCCGATCTGTTCAATCTCACGCCGGGCACGCGCCCGATCCAGGGGGTGACGGTGCTGACCGCGCCGGCGGCCGCTACGCCAGCCGCCAGTGAGGTGCAACCAAGGCCAGCACAGGAGGCCATGCCGGGCGCCTTGCAGCTCAGCAGCAAGCCGCCACGCGCGAAGGTCTATATCGACGAGGTGTACTACGGCATGACCCCGTTGCGCATCGAATTGCCGGCCGGGGTGCACAGTGTCAGCGTGCGTAAAGCTCCCTACCGGTCCAGCACGGAGAAGGTGTCGGTACGCAAGGGTGAGACCACGGAAATGGAAGTCGAGCTGCAGCGCTGAGTGGAGTCAACGCCGCCACACAAAAAAACCAGCTGCGTGCTGGTTTTTTTGTGGGCGTGCGTCAGCCGGGGCGGCGTTCCATCACCGTCGCAAAGAAGCCGTCTGTATTATGCTGCTGCGGCAGCAGCTGGAAGAATTCTCCCATGGGCAGCGCAATCTTCTGCTGCGCCAGCGCCTCACCTGCTGGCAGCAGTACAAAGTCCGGGTGCGCGGCGAGGAAGGCATTGACGATGTCCTGATTCTCTTCCTGCAGTACGCTGCAGGTCGCATACACCAGGCGGCCGCCCGCTTTGAGCAGCTTGCTGGCTGCGGCCAGAATGGAGGCCTGCTTGTGGGTCAGTTCCTGCACGCTCTGCGGCGACTGGCGGAACTTGAGGTCTGGATTGCGGCGCAGCGTGCCGAGTCCGCTGCACGGCGCATCCACCAGCACGCGGTCGATCTTGCCGGCGAGGCGCTTGATCTTGGCGTCGTTCTCGTGGGCGATCAGCTGCGGGTGCAGGTTGGACAGGCCGGAGCGCTTCAGGCGCGGCTTCAGGTTGGCCAGGCGCTTCTCCGATACGTCCAGGGCGTATAGGCGCCCCTGCGAATTCATCATCGCGCCCAGCATCAGCGATTTGCCGCCGGCGCCGGCACAAAAGTCCACCACCATGTCGTTGCGCTTCGGTGCCAGCAGGTAACCGAGCAGCTGGCTGCCTTCGTCCTGCACCTCGAATTTTCCCGCCTCGAACATCGGGCTCTTGTTGAGTGAGGGTTTGCCGCGCACGCGGATGCCGACGGGAGAATAGGGCGTGGCCTGGGCCTCGACACCTTCCCCCTGCAGCCCCTGCATGACCTCTTCGCGTGTGGCGAGATAGGTGTTGACGCGCAGGTCCAGCGTGGCGCTGTGCTGCATGGCCTGTCCCAGTGCGAGGATGGCGGCGTCATCCGTTGTCTTGCGCAGCTTGTCCACGATCCAGTCAGGCAGCTCCGCCTGCACCGACAGCGGCAGCTCGGCGCTCCTGATGCCTTTCACCTGCCCCAGCCAGTCGGATTCTCCGGTCTTCAGCAGGGGTGCGAGTTCGCGCAGGTTGTAGCCGCCAAACTTGACCAGGTAGGCCAGCGCAAGGCGTCGCGGTGTGGCCTGTTCGCCGCAGGCATGCTCGAGCAGCAGACGGTGGCGCAGGATGCCGAATACGGTTTCGGCGACCAGGCTGCGTTCGTTGGAACCCAGTCGTTCGGACTGGAAGAAATGGCGCAACTGCGCATCGGCCGGATGTGCGAGCGGCAGGATGCTGCGCAGCGCTTGCACGACCAGGTCGAGACGGTATTCGGTAATCAGCATGATGATGGTGTATCCAGTTTATTCATCCGAGACGCGGATGTCGGTGATGGTGATGGTGGCTGCCACGGAGCCATCGGGTTCTACATACTGCATTTTAACCGGTAACAGGCGATACTCCATGGCCAACCAGATTTCCATGCCGGATTCACCCTGTGCGTGCAGCTTGTGCAGGTGTATGGTGCGCAGCGGACCCATGACGGTGGCAATGGTTTCGTCGGCGGTGATCTGCAAGGCATAGCGCTCCAGCTTCCTGCCATTGCTGATGCTGACCTCGACGGTCTTGGAATTGAGCGGCAGCAGGGCGAGCTGGTACAGGACGCTCAGGGAGTCCTGTGCGCCATCGTCGAGCGGGCTGTCGCCGCCTTCGGAGAAGTGCAGCAGGTGGGCATTCCAGTCAAAACTGGCAGACAGGTTGTGCACATTGCCACTGTCGTTTTTTTCTTCGGCAAAACTCTCCGGGTGCAGGCCGGCTGCAGTCACGGTGCCAATACTGCTCTGGTTCAGGTTGTAGCTCTTGAACCAGCGCGCGAGCCCGGCGGTCCGCGTAGCGGAGACGACGCTGTAGCGGGCATCGCTGATATCCAGCCGGTGCTGGATTTCTCCCACGTACAGGCCATTTTCTCCCCGCCTCACGGCAAAGACCAGTTGTGCGTGCCTGGGCAGCAGAGCGGGCTTGCTGTTGCCGTTTGCGGGGGCCGCCTCCGCGGCAGCTGGCGAGCTGGCAGCGGCCATGGTGCTGGCTGCCAGGGGTGCGCTGGGCGCGATGGTCGGTGTCGCTGCCTCTGCGACTACCACCGCGCTAGCACTGAGTGGCACGGGTGCGCTGGCTGGTTTGGTGACGGTGCGGCGGGGCTGGGGGCGGGAGTGTCTGACTGGTGCTGTTGGACGGTGTTCCGGCAGAGGGACCAGCCTGGCTGTGAGCGGATGCAGATCATCATCGAGGTGCGGCAAATGCAAATGTGGCAGCCACAGCAGCAAGGCGTGGAGCAGCGCAGACAACGCGATTGCCAGCACAATGCGGTGTCGGCGCAGGCGTGATGCGGGCATCACGGCACGATATTCAGCTGGGTGAGAACCTGCGTTGCCTTGTTGCCATCGGCGTCAGTGATGACTATCTTGCATGGGAAATTATTGAGTTCGGTAGCCAGCCAGATCTCGAAGGTGGAACCATCCTCCTGCGGCGGAATGGCCAGATAGCGTGTCTTGTAGGTGCCCAGCGGCACGTGCACGGTTTGCTCGGGTGTGATGCGGTAGTTGTAGTGGTCCAGGTCGCGCCCGTTGGTGATGATGAATTTCACCTCGCCGTGATCCTGCAGCGTCATGAACTGAAACTGATACATCGCGCTCAGCCTGTCCTGCGTGCCATCCGGCAGGGCTGCGCTGCGCTCGCCCTGGTAATCCTTGTGCACGATGGTGGCCTTGTCCCAGTTCAGGGAGGCGCTGGTGTTGCGCTGTGTGTCCAGCTCGCGGGTGCTGCTGTAGCTGAGCGGGCGCAGCCCTTGCGGCGTCACCAGGCCGCTGCTGCGGGTGTGGATGACTTCAGCCTTGAAGCGGGCAAGGATGCCCACTGCCCGGCTGGTGCTGTCGATCTGGTAATGGTCCTGCGTGCGCGTAAAGACTTCATGCACCTCGATCATCTTGAAGCCGTAAGCGCTGACGTCGAAGCTGGCCTCGATGCGTGTGGGAGGCGCTGCCAACAGCTCTTGCGCAGCGAGGCTGAGCAGGGCGGCCAGGCAGATGCGTAACAGATGCTTCATCATGGTCACTCCAGTCCGGGGGCAATCAATGGCATGCCAGGCTGTTCCAGGCGGTCGGTCTCGACCCTCCCGTGCGTACTCAGCCAGGCCTGGCCACGGCACAGCCAGCGCAGTGCCATAGGATAGATGCGATGCTCTTCATGCAGCACGCGCCGCGCGAGCGATTGCGGTGTATCGTCGCTCAGCACCGGCACCGCAGCCTGGATGATGATGGGACCATGGTCCAGGTCGGGCGTGACGAAATGCACCGTGCAGCCATGGATCCTCACGCCGTCCTGCAGCGCGCGCTCATGCGTGTTCATTCCGGCGTAGGCGGGCAACAGCGAGGGGTGGATGTTGATCAGGCGGCCGCGATAGCGATCGACAAACTCGGCGGTGAGGATGCGCATGAAGCCGGCCAGCACCACAAAGTCAGGCTGGAAGCCGTCAATGGCCTTGGCCAGCGCAGTGTCGAACGCGATGCGGTCGGCGTAGTCGCGATGCGCCACTACCGCAGTGGCCACTCCGTGCTCGCGCGCGATGTCGAGGCCGGCGGCGTCGGCGCGATTGCTGACCACCGCGACCACCTTGCCGGACAGATCAGCCTCCAGCAGCGCTTGCATGTTGCTGCCGCGGCCGGAAATCAGAATGACGATTTTCTTCATTAATTGATGGCAAAAAAGCTTGTCCGCAGATTACGCGGATTAAACAGATAAAAAAAACTTCAAGAATCAGTGCAGCCAAATCTGCGCAATCTGCGGATCAAATTGTTCTTATCTAACCTGCGTCTGGTGCTCGTCACCCTGGCGGGCGCGTATCGTGCCGATCTGGTACACGGTTTCGCCGCTGGCCTTGAGCTGGCTCATCGCCTTGGCAGCATCCGCCTGGCTGACCACCACCACCATGCCGATGCCGCAGTTGAAGGTGCGGAACATTTCCTGCGCTGCCACGTTGCCGCCCTCGCGCAGCCAGTCAAACAGCCTGGGCATCTGCCAGGTCTTGCTGTCGATGTCGGCCACCACGTTGGCGGGCAGCACGCGCGGCACGTTTTCGGTGATGCCGCCGCCGGTGATGTGCGCCATGCCCTTCACCGTCACCTGCTGCATCAGCGCCAGCATGGGCTTCACATACAGGCGTGTCGGCGCCATGATGCAGTCGGCCAGCGTGCGCTCGCCGTCGAATTTGGCGTTGAGGTCGGGCTTGCTGCGCTCGATGATCTTGCGCACCAGCGAGTAGCCGTTGGAATGCGCGCCGTTGGAGGCCAGACCCAGCACCACGTCGCCTGCCTTGATGTCGCTGCCGGTGATGATCTTGCTCTTTTCCACTACGCCCACGGCAAAGCCGGCCAGGTCATATTCGCCCACCGGGTACATGCCGGGCATCTCGGCCGTTTCGCCGCCGATCAGCGCACAGCCGGAATCTTCGCAGCCCTTGGCGATGCCCTTGATCACTTCGGTGGCGGCCGGCACATCCAGCTTGCCGCAGGCGAAGTAGTCGAGGAAGAACAGCGGCTCGGCGCCCTGCACCAGGATGTCGTTCACGCTCATCGCCACCAGGTCTATGCCCACGGTGTCGTGGCGGTTCAGCTCGAATGCCAGTTTGAGCTTGGTTCCCACGCCGTCGGTGCCAGACACCAGCACGGGCTCCTTGTATTTCTTCGAGATTTCCACCAGCCCGCCGAAGCCGCCGATGCCGGACAGCACTTCCGGGCGCATGGTGCGCTTGGCATACGGCTTGATGTTTTCCACCAGTTGGTCGCCGGCATCGATGTCGACGCCTGCATCGCGGTAGGACAGGGAAGGTTTGTTGGGCTGGTTCAAGTTGAGTTCTCGCTTTCTTCGGGATACAGTGCAGCAAATTTTCAATAGATGGATTTTACCCGAAATGACCCTGGAACGCTTCGTCGCCCTGCAGTGGCTGGCAATCGCCACCGTCTGTGGCTGGCTGTTGTACTTGCTGGCTCCCATCCTTACCCCTTTCGTGGCGGCAGCCATACTCGCCTACATCTGCGACCCGCTGGTGACACGTCTGGGCAAGTTCAATGTGTCGCGCACGCTGGCCACGCTGCTGGTGATGCTGGCACTGCTCGGCATGCTAGTGCTGCTGGTGTTGATCATGCTGCCGCTGCTGCAGAAGGAGGCGACCCTGTTTGTGAGCCGTTTGCCCGAGCTGATCGACGCACTGCGCATCAAGCTGCTGCCCTGGCTGCAACAGCAGTTCGGCATCACGCTGCCAGGGGATGCGGCCACGCTCCGCGAGTTGATGTTCAGTCATCTGCAGAATGCAGGCGGTGCCGCGGCCGGCATGTTGCCGTGGCTGGGTGGCGGCAGCACCGCCCTGCTGGCGGTGGTGATGAGCGTATTGCTCACGCCGGTGGCGCTGTTTTACCTGTTGCGTGACTGGCCCACCCTGCTGGAACACATCGAGCGACTGCTGCCGCGCAGCCAGCACGAATACATACAGGGCCTGGCGACGGAAGTGGATAAGGTGCTGGCCGAATTCCTGCGCGGCCAGCTTGCCGTGATGCTGTTGATGAGTGCCTACTATGTAATTGGCCTGCATCTCACCGGCCTTGAATTTGCCTTGCCGATCGGCCTGGTGGCCGGCCTGCTGGTGTTTGTGCCCTATCTCGGCATGATCACCGGCCTGGTGCTGGCCACCCTGGCGGCGTTTACGCAATTCGATCACTTCACTGGCGTGCTGCTGGTGTGGCTTGTGTTTGCCACGGGGCAACTGCTGGAAGGCATGGTGGTTACGCCCAAGCTCGTGGGCGAGCGCATCGGCCTGCATCCGCTGATGGTGATCTTCGCCTTGCTGGCATTCGGCCAGTTGTTCGGTTTCTTCGGCGTGCTGCTGGCTTTGCCGCTCTCCGCCATCCTGCTGGTCGCACTGCGTCATGCGCACGAGTGGTACCTGCACAGCCCGCTGTATCGGGGCTGACATGACGCAGTTGCTGCTGGGCATCGCCCCCGAGTGGAGTCCGTCGCTGGACAATTTCGTGGCCGGGCGCAATGTCGAATTGCTGTCTGCGCTGCGCCACGCGCTCGATCAGACATCCGCCATCAACAGCCTGTACCTGTGGGGCGACCCCGGCAGCGGCAAGAGCCATCTGCTGCAGGCCGCGGTGGCCTGGGCGCAGGATGCGAGCATGCCGTCGTGTTATCTGCGAGGCAGCATGCCTGATCCGGCCACGCTGGAAGATGCGCAGGTGGTGGCGCTGGACGATGTGGAAACGCTGGATGAAGCCGCGCAGATCGCCCTGTTTGCCGTATACAACCGTCTGCGTGAGAGCAATGGCATGCTGCTGGTGAGCGGGACGGCGGCGCCGGCCCAGCTGCAGGTGCGCGACGATCTGCGCACGCGTCTGGGCTGGGGGCTGGTGTACCAGGTGCAGGCGCTCAACGATGACGAAAAGGCGCTGGCGCTCAACCAGCACGCCCAGGCGCGCGGCTTCACCCTGCCGCCTGAGGTGACGCAATACCTGCTGCGCCATGGCCGCCGCGACCTGCCGGCCCTGCTTGCCGTGCTGGATGCGCTGGACGCGCACTGCCTGCGCCTGAAACGCGCGCCCAGCGTGCCGCTGCTGAAGGAAGTGATGCAGGCTGGGTAACTGCTTTTATCCGCAGATTACGCAGATTAAGCCGATTTCAAACACAGAACGGTCCACGCGACTCTGTATTCGTCCAGGGTCTTTATTCTTGTTTTTTAATTTGTTCAATCTGCGTAATCTGCGTAATCTGCGGACAATGAATACCGTTAACTAAAACCTCGGAGCAAGCAATTGAAACTGGCCTTATTTGACCTGGACAACACCCTGTTAACCGGCGACAGCGATTTCGAGTGGTCGCAATTCCTGATCGAGCAGGGCGTGCTCGACCGCGAGTTGTTCGAGTCCAAAAATCTGGCGTTTTACGAACAGTACAAGGCCGGCACGCTGGACATCCACGAGTTTCTCGACTTCCAGCTGAAGCCGCTGTCGCGCCACAGCCGCCAGGAACTTGATGCCTGGCACCGCGATTTCATGCAGAACAAGGTGCGCGGCATGATCGGGCAGCCGGCGCTGGACCTGGTGGCCAGCCATCGCAATGCGGGCGACATCTGCATCATCATCACCGCCACCAACAGCTTTGTCACCGCGCCGATCGCGCAGGCCTTCGGCGTGGAGCATCTGATCGCCACCGAGCCGGAGCAGAAGAATGGTGAATACACCGGCCGCGTGGCCGAGGTGCCATGCTTCCGCGAGGGCAAGATCGCCCGCCTGGAAAAATGGATGGCGGACCGCGGCTGGGACTGGAGCAGCTTTGCCGACACCACCTTTTACAGCGACTCGCTCAATGACCTGCCCTTGCTGTCCATGGTGAAGAAGCCGGTAGCGGTGGATCCGGATGCGACGCTGCGCAGCCACGCGGAGAAATACGGCTGGCGCATCATCAGCCTGCGCTGAAAGCGCCGGCAAGATCGGGGGGCGTGAGATGAGACTGTTGCTGGGCGCGTGTCTGCTGGCGCTCTCCTGCTGCCGTGTTGCCGCCGCAGGGGAGCAGGCGGCGCCGCAAACCTGCAGCTATGTCTCGTTCAACTGGAACATTCATCAGAAACGTGCCGTGAACGTGATTCGGGTCTCGCATCCCTATGCCGAGCTGCGGGCAGAGGAGGTCGATGCGGCCACAGGCTGTACCGTGTGCATGGAAGATCAGCAGGTACTGCAGGTCGGCACGCTGCCGCCGTTCCTGGTGTGCAGGAAGATTGCCGACAAGGTGCGGGTTCAGCTGGAACGACTGCTCGCAGCCGGCGAGCCTGTACTCGAAGTGACGGCATACCGGCCGGGCAGAACGCGCAATCCACTGGATGAATATGGCAATCGCACCGGCTTCAGCAACCACGCCTACGGGGCAGCGGTAGACATCAATCGTTCCCGCAACGGCCTTTACGAGCACTGCAGCCAGTTCGGCCCTGGTTGTCGCCTGATCCAGGGCGGAGTATGGCAGCCGGGCAATTTCGGCACGCTGACTGGCGATTCGGCCATTGTGCGGGGCATGAAGAACGCCGGCTTCCAATGGGGCGGTGAAATCGCCGGCGAGCAGAAGGATTTCATGCACTTCTCGCTCACGGGTTATTAGGGCATGAAATCAGCATTAACACGCCCGGCTTCCCCGCATTGCGCATCTGCCCCCACCTGCTTATACTCGCCGCGATTCATGTATGTTAAATACAACAATACATGAAGGGTTATTCCCATCCGGCCGTCAAAAGATTCCCCAGCGGCATCGAGCCACGACTTGAATCCATAAAGGCAGTTCACCCCATGCGTGCAGCCGAATTTTTCCAGCGCTTTTTCCGCCATACCCTGTGGCAGGTTGGCTTCAGGTCGCTGTTCCTGCTGGGCTTTGTGGCGGGCGCGGTGTTGCCCTTGCTCTGGTATGCGATGTACGGCAGTGCGCCTGCGCTGCACCCCAACGTCACGCCACTGCAGTGGCACGTGCACGAGATGCTGTTCGGCTTCGGCTGGGCCGTGCTCGGCGGTTTCCTGCTGACCGCCAGCAAGAACTGGGCGGGCGTGCGCGGCTTTCATGGCGCAAGCCTGTTCCTGGTGTGTGTGTTCTGGCTGCTGGATAGGCTGGCGTTCTGGCTGCCGGCGGGCGTGCCGACCTCCTTGCTGTGGGTGATGCACAACGCTTTCCTGATGCTGATCGTGCCCATGATCCTGTGGACGCTGCTCACCAATCTGCACAAGATCGCGCCGGATAACGGCTATTTCATCATCGGCCTGCCGATCTTCCTGCTCGGCAAGAATCTGCTGTTCACCAGCGAATATTTCGAAGTGGGCTGGACCCTGTCGCTGGGCCTGTTCCGCATGGCCATTGCGATGATGCTGGAGCGCACCCTGTTCCAGTTCATGAAGCTGACCTACCAGATCGAAATCCCCCAGCACCGGAAACTGGACGCATTGATCCGCCTGGGCATCTTCGTCGCCGCGTTCGAATCGCTGTTGCCCTTGTCGCTGGCGATTGCGGTGCTGGCGCTGACCGCCACCTTGCTGCTGGTCCGCTTCATGTTATGGAGCCCTCGCAAGGGACTGAGCCAGCTCGATACTGGCGTGTCGTACGTGGCGTATTTGAGTCTGGTCGTCAGCCTGTATCTGGAGTGCCTGCGCCTGTCCGGCAAACTGCCCGTCATTGGTGACGTGGCCACGCACACGTTCACGCTGCTCAGCATGGGGCTGCTCATGGCAGGCATGATGGTACGCATCTCGCAAGGACACACTGCGCGCAGCGTCGTGTTTACCGCCACGGACAAGCTGGCGATCTGGATCGCCGGCCTCGGCGGCTTGGCACGTCTGCTGTGCCCTCAGCTGTGGCCGGAGCAATATGGCCTGTTCGTGCTGCTTGCGGCAGCGGCCTGGGCGATCTGCTTCGGCCTGCTCGGCTGGCGGCTGATTCCCTTTCTGTTCAAGCCGCGGCTGGACGGCAAAGACGGCTGATCAGTCATGTCGCGTCGGTACGCACGGATTTCCTAAGCCACCCTGGATTCGCTGCTTTATAATCGCAGCGTTTCCATTGTTGGCGGGAAACCTGGAGCCGTTTTGGCTGACCTGACTTAACTACTTTTAAGGGAATGACAATGAAAAAACTGATCGCACTGGCTACTCTGGGCTTCATGTTTGCAGTTTCTGCTCCTGCATTTGCCACGCCGCAACAGGACAAGATGAAGGCATGCAACAAGGAAGCAACGGGCAAGAAAGGTGACGAGCGCAAGGCGTTCATGAAATCCTGCCTGAGCAAGGATGGTGCGGCAGCGCCTGCTGCCACCGCCGCTTCCTCGTGTGAAGCCACTGCTGCCGGGAAGAAGCTGGCAGGCGCCGCCAAGGCCAGCTTCATCAAGAAGTGCGAGAAGGACGCTGCTGCCAAGTAATCGCGGCGCGGCAAACCGGGAGGGCTGGCCTGTGCCAGCCCTTTTTTTCGTCTTTTTAATGGCTTGGCTGTGCCCATGGGCGTCGAGCCGGCCGCCCGGTGTATAATCGCGCTTTCCCGTTTGCCGTGGCCGGATTGCCGGTTGCGCCGCTGTAGAAAACTGCATCCATGATCAAAAAACTGTTTAAACGTGTCCTCGGGCTTTCGCTGGGCAAAACGCGCAAGAGTGATGGCTCGGGCGCGTGTGAAGTGATTCCCCACAAGGTGCACGGCGTCAAGCGTGACGACATCAGCTATGCCGCACGCCGCGTCACCGATGGCCTGCAGGCCGCCGGCTTCCAGGCCTATGTGGTGGGCGGTGCGGTGCGCGACGTGTTGCTCAAGCGCCACCCCAAGGATTTTGACGTGGCCACCAATGCCACGCCGGAAGAAGTGCGCAAGGTGTTCCGCCGCGCCCGTATCATCGGCCGTCGCTTCCGCCTGGTGCACGTGATGTTCGGCGAGGAGACCGTGGAGGTGTCGACCTTCCGCCGCATGATAGACGCGGTGGATGCTCATACCGATGAACACGGCCGCCTCCTGCGCGACAACGAATTCGGCGACCAGGGGCAGGACGCCGCCCGCCGCGACTTCACCGCCAACGCGCTGTTCTTCGATCCCAGCACCCAGGAAATCTTCGACTTCCACCACGGCTATGCCGACATCCGCGCCAAGACCCTGCGCATGATCGGCGACCCGGCCACGCGCTACCGCGAAGACCCGGTGCGCATGCTGCGCGCGGTGCGCCTGTCGGCCAAGCTGGGCATGAAGCTGGAGCCCGCCACCGCAGCACCCATCGGCAAGATGAAAGAGCTGCTGAGCAACGTGCCGGAAGCGCGCCTGCTGGATGAAATGCTCAAGCTGCTGATGTCCGGCCATGCGGTGGAGTGCATCAAGAAGCTGCGCGCCATGCACCTGCACCACGGCCTGCTGCCGATGCTGGACGTGATCCTGGAGCAGCCCATGGGCGAAAAATTCGTCATGATGGCGTTGGCCAATACCGACCAGCGCCTGCTCGAAGACAAGCCCGCCTCGCCGGCCTTCCTGTTTGCGGCGCTGCTGTGGCATGAAGTGCTGGCTTCCTGGAACATGCACATGGAAGCCGGCAAGCCCTCCATCCAGTCCCTGCATTTCGCCATGGATGAGGTGCTGGAGCGCCAGCGTGCGCACATGGCCATCCCGCATCGCTACGACACCATCATGAAGGAAATCTGGCTGCTGCAGCCGCGCTTTGAGCACCGCACCGGGCATCGCCCCATGCGCCTGCTGGAGCTGCCGCGCTTCCGCGCCGCCTACGATTTCCTGGTGCTGCGCTGCGCCTGCGGCGAGGCGGAGCAGGAACTGGCCGACTGGTGGACCGAATTCCAGGAGGCGTCGGACGAGCGGCGCGCCGAGATGCTGCTGCCTGACCAGGGGCCGAAGAAGAAGCGCCGCCGGCGCAGCAAGAAACCCGCCGCGGAGAACACGGCTGCGTGATGACGCACCGCGCATTCATCGGCCTGGGCAGCAATATGGTAGATCCGGCGGCGCAGGTGTTGCGCGCCATTGAGGCCATCGCCACGCTGCCGCAAACCCGTGTGCTGGCGCGTTCCTCGCTGTATCGCAGCGCGCCGGTGGGCTATCTCGAACAGCCCGATTTCATCAACGCTGTGGTGCAGGTGGAAACCGGACTGGCGCCGCGCGCCCTGCTGGATGCGCTGCTGGCGCTGGAGCACGCGCAGGGGCGTACGCGCGAATTCCAGAATGCGCCGCGCACGCTGGACCTGGACGTGCTGCTGTATGACGATCTGCAGCACCATGAGCACGGCCTGACCGTGCCGCATCCGCAGATGCACAAGCGCGCCTTCGTGCTGCTGCCGCTGCTGGAGATCGCGCCGGATTGCGTGATTCCCGGGGTGGGTCGGGCGCAGCAGGCCATGGCGCAATGCAGCGACCAGCAATTGCAGCGATTGCCCTGACGAGCAAGCAAATGAGCCTGGAAAAATTCCGTTACATCGTGGTGGAAGGACCCGTCGGCGCCGGCAAGACCAGCCTGGCGCGGCGCCTCGCCAGCCACCTCGGCGCCGAGATGCTGCTGGAAAAGCCGCAGGACAACCCCTTCCTGGAACGTTTCTATCTCGATCCGCAGCGCAACGCCTTGCCGACGCAACTGTTCTTCCTGTTCCAGCGCATCGAGGAAGTGCGCGAGCTGGCGCAGATGAGCCTGTTCGACAGCCGCACGGTCTCCGACTACCTGTTCGAGAAGGACGTGCTGTTTGCGCGCCTCAACCTGAGCGAAGAGGAGTTCAAGCTGTACCAGAACATCTACCAGAGCCTGGCGCCGCAGGCACCGACGCCCGACCTGGTGATCTACCTGCAGGCCAATCCTGACACCTTGCTTGAGCGCGTGCGCCGCCGCGGCCACAGCTACGAACGCTCCATCACCGATGACTACCTGGCGCGGCTGAGCAACAGCTACGGCGATTTCTTTCATCACTACGAGGATGCGCCGCTGCTGGTGGTGAATAGCGAACACATGAATTTTGTGGATAATACGGATGACTTCGCGCTGCTGCTGGAGCGCATCGACAATATGCGCGGCAGCCGCGAATTCTTCAGTCTGGGGGCGTGATGCGAACAACACTGACCAACCTGCGTGCACTGCACGACAAGGGCGACAAGATCGCCGTGCTCACGTGCTATGACGCCAGCTTTGCCGCGCTGCTGGAAAATGCCGGCGTGGATGCGCTGCTGGTGGGGGATTCGCTCGGCATGGTGCTGCAGGGCCACGAGACCACCCTGCCGGTGACGCTGGACGACATGGTCTACCACACCGCCTGCGTGGCAAGGGGTGCGCAGCAGGCCTTCATCATCGCCGACATGCCGTTCGGCACCTTCCAGGTCAGCCCGGAAAAGACCTTCGAGCATGCCGCGCGCCTGATGGCCGCCGGCGCACAGATGGTCAAGCTGGAAGGCGGCGCGGCGATGGCGCCCACCATAGACTTCCTCACCCAGCGCGGCATTCCCGTATGCGGCCACATCGGCCTCACCCCGCAATCGGTGCACCAGCTCGGCGGTTACCGCGTGCAGGGCAAGAGCCACAGCGATGCGCAGCAACTGCTGGAACAGGCGCGCGTGCTGGAAGAGGCGGGTGCCGGCATGCTGGTGCTGGAAGCCATGCCCGCGCTGCTGGCCGCCGAGATCACCGCCCAGCTGGGCATACCCACCATCGGCATCGGTGCCGGGCCTCAGTGCTCCGGCCAGGTGCTGGTGCTGCACGACATGCTCGGCGTCTATCCGGGCAAGAAGGCGCGCTTCGTGAAGAACTACATGCAGGGCGCAGACAGCATTGCCGATGCGGTGAAGGACTACGTGCGCGAAGTGAAGGCAGGCACCTTTCCGGCTGCAGAACACTGCTTCTGACGGGCGCCACATGCAGGTTAGCCTGACACCCCTGTTTGAGCCTCGCGCGCGCAATGGAAGCACCTTGTTTGTCATGCCGCTGAACACCAGCCCGGGACTCCAATGAGCTCACTGAAACTGAACGTTGATCTGCGCCAGATGATCATCGCCATCGAGAGTGCGGTGTCTCTTGTGGGTATGAATGACACCAATCATGGCAAACGCGTCGGCTACATCGCCAGCCAGCTGGGGCAACAGATGGGCTTTGGTGAACAGAACCTGCAGTTCGCGTTCGAGCTCGGCCTGCTGCATGATTGCGGCGTATCCACCGAACAGATGCATTCCAGCCTGGTCAATCATTTCGACTGGCACGATGCGCATATCCATTGCGAGATCGGCTACCGCCTGCTGCGGGACTTCGAGCCGCTGTCGAAATTTGCCACCCCCATCCTGCATCACCATACGCACTGGGACCAGCTCGGCAAATCCGGTGTGGGCGCGCAGGATGCGCGCATGGCGAATCTGATCTTTATCGCGGACCGCATCGATGTGCTGTCCGCCTCCCATTACGACAGGGACATCCTGCTGGTCAGAGATGAAGTGCTGAAATCGATCAGCCAGCATGCGGGAAGCTATTTCGATCCGGAATTCGTTCAGGCCTTTCGCGAGCTGGATGGATCCGAGGCGTTCTGGATTTCGCTGGTGGACCGTCACATCACCCGCTACACCTGGGACATGGGGCAGATCGGCAGCAGCATGTTGCTCACGCTGCCCCAGCTCAGGCAGCTGTCCCTGATCATGTCCTACATCGTGGACCAGAAGAGCCCGTTCACTGCGCAACATTCGGTCAGGGTCGCCGATCTGGCCAAGTACCTTGCTGCCGCCTGCGGCCTGTCCGACGAGCAGTGCGAGAAGATCGAGATTGCCGGCATGCTGCACGATCTGGGCAAGCTGCACATGCCCGACTCCATCCTGGACAAGCCGGGCCCGCTGGATGCGGTCGAGCGCTCGATCATGGATCAGCACAGCTACGAAACCTATGAGATCCTGCGCCACATCAAGGGCCTGGAGGAGCTGGCCTTGCTCGCAGCCTATCACCACGAGGGGGTGAACGGCGGAGGCTATCCCTTCCATCCCGGCGCGCGGCAATTGAGCGTCGAGGCGCGCATCATCGCGGTGGCGGATGTGTTCCAGGCGCTGGTGCAGAACCGTCCATACCGTCGCGGCATGGAGCTGGGCCAGGTGCTGGCGATCCTGGATGACATGGTCATTCAGGGGCGGCTCGACCGTGACATCGTCAGGAGGGCAAAAACGCTGGGCGCCGAATGTTTTGCCATCTGCAAAGGCACTGATCCCGTGCATAATCAGTCCTACATCAACCTGTTCGGGGGCGATGAGAATTTCTGAGATCCGCGTGGCCTGAACGGAATAACGAAATAACCGGAAAACATGGAACTGATTTCTTCTGTCGCCGCTTTGCGTCAACGCCTCGCCAGTGAGGCGCGTGTCGCCTTCGTCCCCACCATGGGTAACCTGCACGAAGGCCATCTCGACCTGGTGCGCATCGCGCGTCAGCACGGCAGCTGCGTGGTGGTGAGCATCTTCGTCAACCCGCTGCAGTTTGGCGCCAACGAGGACTTCGGCAAGTATCCGCGTACCCTGCAGGCCGATTGCGACAAGCTGGCCGCCACCGGCCCGGTGATCGTATTTGCGCCAGGTGTGGAGGAGATGTATCCCGAGCCGCAGCAGGTTACGGTGGAGCCGCCTGCGATCGCGCAGGAGCTGTGCGGCGCCTTCCGCCCCGGCCATTTTCGCGGCGTGGCCACCGTGGTGCTCAAGCTGTTCAACATCGTGCAACCGCAGGTGGCCGTGTTTGGCAAGAAGGACTACCAGCAGCTGAACGTGGTGCGCCAGATGGTGACCCAGCTCAACCTGCCGCTGCAAATCATCGGTGCGGAGACACTGCGCGCCGCCGACGGGCTGGCGCTGAGCTCGCGCAACCAGTATTTGGGCCCGACCGAGCGAACCGAAGCCGCTTTTTTGTATCAAATGCTTACAGGGATACGAAAAAATCTGCAGCAGGGCGCACGGGATCATGCCAGACTGGAACAGGAGGCCATGGCGGCCTTGGCTGAACGCGGCTGGCAGGTGGATTATGTGGCCATCCGCGCCCAGTCCAGCCTGCTGGTGGCACCCCCCGGCGAGCGCGCCCTGGTGGTGCTGGCGGCGGCCCGCTTGGGCAGCACCCGGCTGATCGATAATCTGGAAGTTTGTCTTTAAGCCACAAGGCTTTATAATGCGCGCCCGGGTTGGGATTGCCCCCGGGGATTTCGGAGGTCAACCATGCAAAGAACCATGCTACAAGCCAAACTGCACCGCGTGCGCGTGACGCAATCGGAATTGCATTACGAAGGCTCGTGCGCGATCGATGACGATCTGCTGGATGCCGCCGACATTCGCGAATACCAGCAGATCGACATCTACAATGTCACCAACGGCGAGCGTTTCACCACCTATGCCATCCGCGCCGAACGCGGCTCGCGTACCATCTCGGTGAACGGTGCGGCTGCCCACAAGGCCAACCCGGGCGACATCCTGATCATTGCCGCCTTTGCCAGCTACACAGAGCTGGAGCTGCACAAGTACCACCCCCGGC
>DATDDN010000054.1:0-1580 GCA_036523795.1 Gallionellaceae bacterium
TGCATGTGCTCCTGTCAACGCTTCGCTTCCAGCCTTGCGACTGTGAGCGCATGACTCGGAGCCGGTGTGGCTCGCTAGGCCTTCACCGTATGGCTCTTTCATCCACACCTCCACGCCGGTTTATCCCGGCGCACCCATGATTACTTCTTCGAACTCCCTTTGCAGGGAGCGGGATGCCCATTCAAGTTCACGGTGTTCTATTTCCCACCATGTCCGGTACCGAGCTGTCCCGCGTACGAACCGAACTCCATCGAGGGCGAATACTCACTGCCATTGCGCCACATCCAGTACAAGCGAACCCCCAGACGGCGTCCCATCGCTACTTTGGCAATGCTCTTGTGTCGACGCATGGCCAGATGAATGTACCGACGTCGCCAGTGTGGGTTAATGCGCGCGGCCGCCTGCGCGGCCTCCACCAGCAAGTAGCGCAACAAAGAGTTACCCTGTTTGCTGATGTGTCCCAGCCGCTGCTTGCCAGCGCTGGAGTCCTCACTCGGAATCATTCCGACGTACGTGCCGATCTGCTTGCCACGAGGAAACCGCGCCGGGGTTCCGATAATCAACACGTAGGCGAGTGCCGTAAGCGGGCCCACACCAGGATGCGTCATCAGCCGCAACACGTCAGGGCGCTTCCTGGCTTCCTGCTCGACCGCCACGGTCAACTCTTCGATGGCCGGATTCAGCCGATCCAGCAGCTCCAATAACTCTTTCCGGCGCCGGCTGGCCCAAGGAGCTAACGACAACCTTTCCAACGCTGCTCGTCCCTGCTCGCTCCAAAGCCTCGTCTTCCAACGCTTGCCTTCGTTCATGGCCAGCGCCTGCAGCTGATTCATAATCCGCGTGCGCATCTGCACCAGCCGATGCCGGTGCCACAGCAGTTGCCGTAGATCCCGATTCTCCGGACTCGGTACCCAGATTTGCGGGAAGTTATCTTCGCGCATCAGCCGGAGCAGGAGTTGAGCATCTTTGCGGTCGGTTTTCTGTTTTTTGACTCGCCTGGTCTTGATCTCGGCGGAATCACCGATCCACAACTCGAAACCGAGTTCTGCCAGCAGGCGCTCGAACCAGCGAGAATACCCAGTCGCCTCCATGCCGACGCGCACGCAGATTCCTCGCTGCTTTAGGTCTCGATAGAATCGCTCTGCTTCTCCCTCGCTGTGGTTCAGTTCCTGTTCACCACACTCACCAGTCTCTTCAATCAAAAATGCAATCGTCTGAAAGCTCGGGTGGTAATCTACGCCTATCAACATCATGTTCGGCTCCTTTCTCCCGAGCCTGCGGTCGTCAAAGCAACCACAGTCTACTCGGGGCAAGGAGCCGACATTGTTATGCAATCAAGTCCCGTAGGTCTCTAAATGGAAAGGGCGCCTCGTTTGAGAGGCGCCCCATTGTGAAGTCAGGATTTCGTCAAATCCCGCCAAACAGGTTGCAAGAGCAACAAGCATAGCACTCGCGTGGGGCATCTGTCTGTCTACAATTAAACAATCCGGTCCTTAGGAGCGCCAAAGAAATGACCGGATTGAGAAAACGTGTCAGCATAGTGCAATGAAACGCCGAAAACAAAAAAGGCGCGCTCCGCA
>DATDDN010000055.1:0-70419 GCA_036523795.1 Gallionellaceae bacterium
GCCACCAGCACGCGGATGTTGCCGCGGCGCAGGTTGACCAGGGTGCGGTTGCGTTCACGCTGGTTCATGTCGCCGTGCAGGGCGGCGGCGGCATGGCCTTGCGCCGTCAGGCTGTCAGCCAGGGTGTCGGCGTCACGCTTGGTGGCGGTAAACACGATGGCCTGGTTCAGCGATGTATCGCGCAGGATATGGTCGAGCAGGCGGTTCTTGTGCGCCATGTCGTCCACATACATCAGTTTCTGTTCGATGTTTTCGTGGCGGGCCTGCGCTGCTGCCACGCTGATGCGTTGCGGATTCTTCAGCAGGCGCTGGGCCAGATTGCCGATCACGCCCTCCAGGGTGGCCGAGAACAGCAGGGTCTGGCGGGTAGCCGGGGTAGCTGCGGCAATGCGTTCAACGTCGTCGATAAAACCCATGTCCAGCATGCGGTCGGCTTCGTCCAGGATCAGTACTTCCAGGCGCGAAAAGTCGATGCGGCCGCGTTCGATGTGGTCGATCAGGCGGCCTGGGGTTGCGACCAGGACGTCCACCGGGCTGGACAGCAGTTTGTTTTGCAGCGGGTAGGGCATGCCGCCCAGGATGCTGACCACCTTGACGCGCATGAACTTGCCGTATTTGGTGGCGGCGTCGGAGACCTGCTGCGCCAGCTCGCGGGTCGGTGCCAGTACCAGCACGCGCGGACCTTTGCTGCGCACTGCAGAGGGCGTGGCGATGCGATGCAGCGCCGGCAGGATGAAGGCGGCTGTCTTGCCGGTGCCGGTTTGGGCCGAGGCCATCAGGTCATGCCCGGCCAGCACGGTAGGAATGGCCTGGGCCTGGATGGGCGTGGGCGATGTATAACCTGTTTCTTCAATGGCCTTCAGAATGGAGGGATTCAAACCCAGGGCGGCAAAGCCGTTTTCTGCCTGGGGTGTAGCTGTGTTTTCGTTTTCGATAGACACGTAGATTCCTTACGATCAAGTAATAGCGCATGCGCAGCACTTTGCTGCACAAAGAAATTCAGTAAGAGAGGATTTTCTCCACCGGCGCAAAAACATCGTCGCTAACCGGTAAAGCAAGAAGCGCCTTGAGGATTTAAAGCCGGAACGGCTTGAATTCTGGACGCTGAGAGGTCAGGAAACGATGAACCAAAGCTGCAAGTTGCTGCAGCGAGCGGCGCATTATAGAGATAAATCAACGGAAAGCAAGACAATTTTCAGGAAACGCCGAGGCGGGCCCGCGGACCCATAATGAATGCGCCGGGACCTGCGTCATCCGGCTCGAGCGAACAGGACAGAGAAGCTCAATAGCCTGCATTGATCGCGGCAATGCACCGGCGGATTATGCGCGGGAGGTATTGGCGTAGGGCACCAAGCAACAAGAACACTGCAAAACCTGCGGTGCCACCTCGTGACAACTGCGGGAATTTAGGTAACATGCGTCTGTGATTGATCGGTTCCGGGATTAAGGACAACACCGCATGAAAAAGAAGGTCACACGCAGAAAACTGGCTCCGCTGACACCTGAGCTGCTCTATACCCATTGCGATGCGTCACTGCTCAATTTTGCCAGCACTGCGGAACTGGAAGATCTGTCCGGCATCGTGGGACAAAACAACGCGGCCGCAGCCATCCAGTTTGGCGTGGGCATTCGCCATGAGGGATACAACATCTACGTGCTGGGCCCGGCGGGTTCGGGACGCTACTCGCTGGTACGCCGTGAGCTGGAAGGGCGTGCGGCCTCCATGCCGGCGCCCGCCGACTGGTGCTATCTGAACAATTTCGACGTCGCGCACAAGCCGGTGGCGGTCAGCCTGCCCGCCGGACGCGGCGCGCGCTTCCAGCAGCATATGCACAAGTTCTGCGAGGAGCTGCGCGATGTGATTCCGGCTGCATTCGAGAGCGAGGAATACCGCAGCCATATCGAAGCGCTGAATGACGAGTTCAAACAACGCCACGGCAAGGTGTTCGAGGAACTCGGCCAGGAGGCCATCAAACAGGGCATTGCCCTGATCGAAACGCCAACCGGCTTCAGCCTGGCGCCGTTCAAGGACGAGCAGGTTCTGACGCCGGAGGAATTTGAAAAACTGCCGGAGAGCGAGCGGCAGCGCTTTAACCAGCTGATCGATATCTACAACGACAAGCTGCGCAAGATCGCACACCAGATTCCCGCCTGGCAACGCGAGCACCAGGCCCGCCTTCGCGCCTACAACCGCGAAACCATTGCCCTGGCGGCGGGCAGCCTGATCGAGGAGCTGCGTGTGCAGTATGCCGATCTCCCCAAGATTCAGGAATTCCTCTCTGCAGTTCAGGCCGATCTCATCGAGAACGTGAGCCAGCTGCGCGAGCAGAAGCCCAGCGATGAATTTTCCCTGCCTTTTGCGCCGCTGCAGCGCTACCAGGTGAACCTGCTGGTTGACCACGGCGACAGCAAGGGGGCGCCGGTGGTGTTCGAGAACAATCCCACCTATCAGAACCTGCTGGGGCGCATCGAACACATCACCCATATGGGCACACTCTCCACCAATTTCACCCTGATCAAGGCCGGTGCCCTGCAACGCGCCAATGGCGGCTTCCTGATCCTGAATGCCGGCAAATTGCTGAGCCAGCCCTATGCCTGGGAGGGGCTGAAGCGTGCGCTGCTGTCGCGCGAAATCAACATCGAGACGCTGGGCGAGATCTTCGGCCTGGTCAGCACGCATACCCTGCAACCGCAGCCCATTCCGCTGGATATCAAGGTCGTGCTGTTCGGCGAACGTCAGTTCTACTACCTGCTGTACCAGCTGGACGCGGAATTTGCCGAGCTGTTCAAGGTTGCCGCCGATTTCGAGGAGGAGATCGATCGCACGCCGGAAAACACGCTATTGTATGCGCGCATGATTGCCACCCTGGTGCGCCAGAAATCACTGCGCGCGTTTGATCGTATGGCAGTGGCTCGTGCAATCGAACAGAGTGCGCGCATGGTGGAGGACGCCTCCAAGTTGCTGACGCATGTGCGCAGCCTGACCGATCTGCTGACCGATGCGGATTACTACGCCGAAAAAGCGGGGCATGCAGTCGTGACGGCCGCAGATGTGGAAACTGCCATCGCTGCGCAAATCCACCGTGCCGAGCGCCTGCGCAAGTCCTACCTCAACGACATTCTCGACGGCACCGTGCTGATCGACACGGAGGGCCTGCATGATGGCCAGATCAACGGTCTGGCGGCTATCGATCTGGGCAACTACGTGTTTGCGTTGCCTATACGCATTACCGCGACGACCCGCCTTGGTGAGGGCAACGTGATCGACATCGAGCGCGAAGTGGCGTTGAGCGGCGCGATCCATTCCAAGGGCGTGCTGATTCTGACCGCCTTTCTGGCCTCGCGCTATTCGCACAGCATGCCGCTCTCGCTCAATGCGAGCCTGGTGTTCGAGCAGTCCTACAGCTCGGTGGAGGGCGACAGTGCCTCGCTGGCAGAGCTGTGCGCTTTGCTGTCCGCCTTGTCCGGGTTGCCCATCTATCAGGGGCTGGCTGTGACGGGCTCGGTGAACCAGTATGGCCAGGTGCAGGTGATCGGCGCAGTCAATGAAAAGATCGAGGGATTCTTTGACGTGTGCAATGCGCGCGGCCTGAGCGGCAAACAGGGAGTGTTGATCCCGGCTGCCAACGTCAAGCACCTGATGCTGCGGCAGGATGTGGTGGAAGCGGTGCGTGCCGGCAAGTTCCATGTTTACGCGGTGGAGAACGTGGACCAGGCGATGGAGCTGCTGACCGGTGTTCCGGCCGGCGAGCCTGACGAGAATGGCCTGGTGCCCAACGACACAGTCAACTACTTCGTGATGGTGCAATTGATGCGCTTGTCTCAGATGCGCAAGGAGCAGGTATTACCGGCACCGGCGCGGCGCAAGACGGTGCGCCGCAAGCGCAGTAATCAGGCATGATGAATTTTGAGCAGGCTTGCAGGCCATGATGACATGAAACAACGCTGGGACCAGAGCATACTTTACCTTACCACGGTTGCCGTTCTGGCTATCGCCGTGGTGATAGGCTCGCTTTTCATCGATGTGGCCAACCGCACCACGCGTGAGCGCATTCAAATGCAGTCGGTACAGCGTCTTGGGCAGCTGCTGGATACGGTGGAGAGCTCGGCCACTATCGCCTGTGACCAGAACAACAAGGCGTTGGCGGCGGAGCTGACCAACGGGCTGCTGAAGAATTCCGGCGTGCTGGGCGCCGTCATCCGCAGCAAAAAGGGCGAGCTGGCGCGCAGCTACCGTGGCAAGGCGACCCAGCAGGATCTGGAGAATGCCGCGGTGGCACGCCTGGTAAGGGTGATCTATTCCCGGCGGCACCCGGAAAAGCCCGTGGGCGAGATTCAGCTTGATCCCGATACGGCGCAGTTTGAACAGATGCTCGAGCAGGAAAAGCATTTCATCGGCAAGTTGCTGGGAGTACAGATTGGCGGGACTGCGGCGGCGATCTTCCTGGTGCTGCTGATCTGGATCGTGCGCCCGATCAAGGCGTTGTCGGATCGCCTGCACAGAATGAATGCGGCCGCCGGAGAGCGCCTCAAGACGCCGCGCGGGCACGCTCACACCGAACTGGGGCGCCTTGCCGAGGACATCAATGCTCTGATGGCTCGCCTGGCAACCAGCCTTGAAGATGAGCACAAGCTGCGTCTGCAACATGAAATCGGCGAAAAGAAATATCACGCCATCTTCCAGAATGCCGAGACAGGCATATTCATTGCCAACCGCGAAAGCCGCATCGAATCATTAAACCCGGCCTTGTCACGCTTGCTGGAGTTGCCATCGCTGCGCCCAAACGAAGGCTATCTGCTGAATGAGGGGTATGCGAAGTTGCTGGCAGAGCTGCCCTGGAGCGTGCCAGGACGATTGCAGCAACTGATTGCGGAATGCCTCGACAAGAAGATCACCTGTTCCTCTGATCTGGAATACATACTCAAGAGCGGCTCCACGCGCTGGGTGAGTCTGCTGCTGAGTCCGCTGGGCGACAATCGGGTGCAGGGTGTGGTGAGTGACATCACGGAGCGCAAGGCACTGGAGAACACTGCGCGCATGCTGGTGGTGACCGACCCGCTGACCGGCGTTGCGAATCGTCCGGGGCTGGAGCAGGCGCTGCAGATGCACATCCGCAAATTCGATATCGAGTCGGACAGCGGTTTCGCCCTGATGCTGGTCAATCTGGATGGTTTCAAGCGCGTCAATGAGGCACTGGGCCTGCCGGTTGGCGACGAAGTGTTGAAGGCCGCAGCCAGGCGTCTGGGCAGCTGTCTCAAACCCGTCGATTTCGTTGCGCGCATCGGTGGCGACGAATATGTGGTGATCTTGCCGCAGGCTGTGCAGGAGGAGATGCTGGGCCGAATCGGTGAGCGCATCATCAATGCATTGCGTGAAAACTATGAGGTTCACACCACGCCGATTCAGCTTGGCGTGAGCATAGGCATTACCTTTTTTCCCAATGATGGCCGCGACATTCCCACGCTGTTGCGCAACGCCGAGCTGGCCATGACCCGGGCCAAGGCAGGTGGAGGGAATCGCTATGCCTTCTTTGACCTGGGCATGGCTGAGGCGGCAGAGCAGCGCCGCGCGCTGGAACTGGACATGCAGCAGGCGCTGCGGCGCGATGAGTTTCGGCTGTTTCTGCAGCCGATAGTCGATATTGTGAGCAAACGAACAGTCGGTGCGGAAGCGCTGATCCGCTGGCATCATCCGGTGAATGGCATTGTTCCTCCCGACGCCTTTGTGCCCCTGGCCGAAGAAACGGGCTTGATCGTGGACATCGGACGCTGGGTGCTGGAGGCGGCCTGCAAGCAACTGGCACGCTGGCAGGCGGAAGGCCTGGACTACTACCTTTCGATCAACATTTCCGGGCGCCAGATTCCGGATGGCTTGTCACCGGAAACCCTGACCGAGACCGTGAAGCGACATGGTGTTGATTCACGCCTTCTGGTTCTGGAGATTACCGAGGGCACGCTGCTGAGCGAAGTCAGCACGGCACTGAGCTGGCTGAACGCGGTGCGGGAGAAGGGGTTCCGCATTTATCTGGATGACTTCGGCACCGGCTATTCTTCGCTCTCCTACCTGAAGCGCTTCCCGGTGAACACGGTCAAGATAGACAAATCCTTTGTGCGCGACATGGGCAGTGATTCCAGCGATCTTGCCCTGGTCGGGGCGATCATCGCCATGGCGCGCAGCCTCAATCTGGATGTGGTGGCGGAGGGTGTGACAAATCTGGCGCAATTGCAGCTATTGAGCCAGATGAAGTGCGGCAACATCCAGGGTTACTATTTCTCGCGGCCGGTGGCCGCCGAGGAATTCGGTGAGGCCTGCGCCAATATTGCGAGGCAGCTGCATTCCATGACGCTTTCCCCAAGCCATGCAACTGGCAGCAGTGCCTGCTAGCGGGGAATACGGGGCCCGCCCGTCCTATGGGGGCCGCTACTTCGTAAATCTGCAATTTCCCCGGCTTGCATTCGGTTCTGATTGAAGGCGCGGCTTGTGGTAGAATGCCGGCCCTTTGAATTGAGCCAGGTATCACATCATGTCGCGCGCACTCCGAAACATCGCCATCATCGCCCACGTTGACCACGGCAAAACCACGCTGGTTGACCAACTCCTACGCCAATCCGGCACTTTCGCGGCACACCAGAAGGTGGATGTGCGCGTGATGGACAGCAACGATCTGGAAAAAGAGCGCGGCATTACCATCCTGGCCAAGAACACCGCCATCGAATACAACGGCACCCACATCAACATCGTCGACACGCCGGGACACGCCGACTTCGGCGGCGAGGTGGAGCGCGTGCTGGGCATGGTGAACGGCGTGCTGCTGCTGGTGGACGCGGTGGAAGGCCCGATGCCGCAAACCCGCTTCGTGACCAAGAAAGCGCTGGCGCTGGGCCTGAAGCCCATCGTCGTGATCAACAAGGTCGACCGTCCCGGCTCGCGTCCGGACTGGGTGCTGAACCAGACCTTCGATCTGTTTGACAAGCTCGGCGCCAACGACGAACAACTCGATTTCCCCGTGATTTACGCTTCCGGCCTGAACGGCTGGGCTTGTCTGGACCTGAACGATGCGCCGTCCAAAGGCGGTTCGGCTTCCGACATGAAGCCGCTGTTCGACACCGTATTGAAACACGTGCCGACTCCTCCGGGCAGTCCCGATGCGCCGCTGCAGCTGCAATTGGCTGCGCTGGATTATTCCACCTTCACCGGACGCCTCGGCGTAGGCCGTGTGCTGAACGGCCGCATCAAGCCCGGCCAGCAAGTGGTGGTGATGAATCACGAACAGCAGGTCGGCTCCGGCCGCATCAATCAGGTGCTGGGTTTCCAGGGCCTGGACCGCATTCAAGTCGATAGCGCCGAAGCGGGCGACATCATCATCATTTCCGGTCTGGAAGACATCGGGATCGGCGTCACCATTTGCGACAAGGACAATCCTGTGGGCTTGCCCATGCTGACCGTGGACGAACCGACGCTGACCATGGACTTCATGGTGAACACTTCTCCCTTGGCCGGTACCGAGGGCAAGTTCGTCACCAGCCGCCAGATCCGTGACCGCCTGACCAAGGAATTGCTGACCAACGTCGCCTTGCGCGTGGAAGACACCCAGGATGCCGACGTGTTCCGCGTCTCCGGTCGCGGCGAACTGCACCTGACCATCCTGCTGGAAAACATGCGTCGCGAAGGTTTCGAGATGGCCGTGGGTAAGCCGCGCGTGGTCTACAAAGAGATCAACGGCGAGAAGTGCGAGCCGTACGAGAACCTCTCCATCGACCTGGAAGACGGACACCAGGGCGCAGTGATGGAAGAGATCGGCCGCCGCCGCGGCGAGCTGACCAACATGGAATCCGACGGCCAGGGCCGCACCCGCCTGGAATACCACATCCCGGCGCGCGGCCTGATCGGCTTCCAGTCTGACTTCATGACCATGACGCGTGGCACGGGCTTGATCGGCCACGTGTTCGACGACTACGGTCCGGTCAAGGCTGACCTGCCGGGGCGTCACAACGGCGTGCTGATTTCGGCCGAAGACGGCGAGGCTGTGGCCTATGCGCTGTGGAATCTGGAAGATCGCGGCCGCATGTTCGTGTCTCCCGGCGACAAGCTGTATGAAGGCATGATCATCGGCATCCACAGTCGCGACAACGACCTCATCGTCAACCCGATCAAGGGCAAGAAGCTCACCAACGTGCGCGCCTCCGGTACCGACGAAGCGGTGCGCCTGACCACCCCGCTCAAGTTGACGCTGGAATCCGCCGTCGAATTCATCGATGACGACGAACTGGTGGAACTGACACCGAAGTCCATCCGCATCCGCAAGCGCTACCTCAAGGAGCACGAGCGCAAGCGTGCATCCAAGGCCGATTAAGGCATCGGCAAGCTGAAGCAGAAGAGGGCGCGCAAGCGCCCTTTTTGTTGTCTGGTTTATACTGTCGGCATTCGTTGCCGGAAACCTTCCCATGCTGGAAATCCTGATTGTCCTGAGCCTGTTGATCGTGGTGTTGGCTGTGGTGCTGCTGCTCAAGTTGCAGCGCCTGCCCGACCATTCTGCGCAGGTGCTGGAACAGCAACACCGCGCCATGCTGGCCGATCTGCATGAGGGCCTGAACCGGCAGGGCGACCGCCTGATGGCCAGCCAGACTGACCAGTCCGAGCGTTTGCGCACGGTGGTCAGCGAGGAGCTGCGCGCGACGCGCGAAGCGCTGCAGGCGCTGCAGCTGGGCCTGAGCCAGGCCCTGTCCGCACAGCGCGAAGCCGTGCAGCAACAGCTGAGCGAACTGAACCTTGCCTTGCAGGCCAAGCAGGATGCACTGCGCAGCGAAATGCTGACGCAGACGCTGGCCAGGCTGGCCGAACAGGGACGGGCCGACCAGGAGCTGATCCAGAACTCCTTCCGCAATGCCACACAGCATCTGGCGAGCAGCATGGAGGCGCTGGGCAAGACCGTAGATGGCCGCCTGGAGCTGATCGGGGGCAAGGTGAACGAGCGCCTGGATGAAGGATTCAAGAAGACCAATGAAACCTTCGTGAACGTGATGGCGCGGCTGGCCACCATAGACGAGGCACAGAAAAAGATCGACGGCCTGACCACCAATGTGGTGAGCCTGCAGGAACTGCTGGGGGACAAGCGCTCGCGCGGCGCCTTCGGTGAGGTCCAGCTGGAAGGGCTGGTGCGAAATATCCTGTCGCCGCAGGCCTATGCCATGCAGTACACCCTGCCCAACGGCAGCCGCGCCGATTGCGTGCTGAAGCTGCCCGAGCCCACCGGCATGGTGGCGGTGGACTCCAAGTTTCCGCTGGAAAACTATCACCGCATGTATGCGGCGCCTACGCCGGCCGAACGTCTGCAGGCGGAGCGCCAGTTCAAGGCGGACATCAAGAAGCATGTGGACGACATCAGCAGCAAATACATCATCCCCGAGGTGACCTCGGATGGCGCGGTGATGTTCGTGCCGGCCGAGGCGGTGTTTGCCGAGATTCACGCCCATCACCCCGAGATCGTCGATCTGGCCATGCAGAAGCGGGTGTGGATCGTTTCGCCCACCACCCTGATGGCGGTGCTGAATACCGCACGCGCGGTGATGAAGGACGTGGAAACGCGCAAGCAGGTGCACATCATCAAGGACGAGCTGGGCAAGCTGGGCAAGGACTTCGCGCGTTTCGACGAGCGCATGAAAAAGCTGGCAGACAACATCCGCAAGGCGCACGAGGAGGCGGGCGACGTGCAGATTTCCAGCCGCAAGATCAGCCAGCGTTTCGCCAGCATCGAGCGGGTCGATCTCGAGCACCTGGCTGCGCTGCCACAGCTCGACGAATAAGCACGCCGCCCTGCAAAGGGGCGGCAAAGGTTGCTATGATGCACGTCCTGCATCTTTCACCACAGGCTGTTTTCCATGCAAATTGCGATTGCACAAATAAATTGCGTACTGGGCGACCTGGTCGGCAACAGCGCCAGAATCCTTGATTACGCAAATCGCGCGCGCCAGCAGGGCGCCAGCCTGCTGCTGACCCCCGAGCTGAGCCTGTGCGGCTATTCCCCGGAAGACCTGTTGTTACGCGATGGTTTTTACCAGGCCTGTGACCATGCCTTGCAGCAACTGGCACAGCAGATCCACGGCATTGCCGTGGTGGTGGGGCATCCGCACGAGGAAGACGGCATGCGCTACAACGCAGCCTCGGTGCTGCGCGACGGCCGTGTCATCGCACGCTATTTCAAGCGCGAACTGCCCAATTACAGCGTGTTCGACGAGGAGCGCTATTTCGACAGCGGCAGCGAGCCCTGTGTGTTCAAGCTGGACGGCGTGCACTTCGCCATCAACATCTGCGCCGACATCTGGCAGGAGCAGGCCGCGCTGCATGCGCGCGAGGCGGGAGCCGACGTGCTGCTGGTGCTGAATGCGTCGCCTTACCACATAGACAAGCAGCAATCGCGCTACGAGGCGATACGCGACCGCGTCGGCGAGACAGAGCTGGCGGTGGTGTACGCCAATCTGGTGGGAGGACAGGATGAGCTGGTGTTTGACGGCGCTTCCTTTGCCATGTCGGCAGATGGCCATCTCACCCATCAGTTGCCTTCCTTCGAAGAGGCGCTGGAACTGATCAACATCGAGGGCGGCAAGCTGCAGGTCGGCCTGCGCGTGCCGGCACTGAGGCGCGAAGACAGCATCTACCGTGCCCTGTGTCTGGGTGTGCGCGACTATATCGGCAAGAACCGCTTCCCCGGCGTGCTGCTGGGGCTGTCCGGCGGCATCGACTCGGCGCTGACGCTGGCGGTTGCCGTGGATGCGCTGGGCGCGGACAAGGTGCGCGCAGTGATGATGCCGTCGCCTTACACCGCGCAGATCAGCCTGGACGATGCGCAGGAGATGGCACGCATTCTGGGAGTGCGCTATGACGTGCTCGATATCCAGCCCGCGTTTGCCGCTCTGCAGAGCACGCTGGCGCCGCAGTTCCGGGGCCTCGCCGCCGACACCACGGAAGAGAACCTGCAGGCGCGCATTCGCGGCACGCTGCTGATGGCACTGTCCAACAAGACTGGCGCACTGGTGCTGACCACCGGCAACAAGTCGGAAATGACAGTGGGCTATTGCACCCTGTACGGGGACATGGCGGGCGGCTTTGCCGTACTCAAGGACGTGAGCAAGACCTGGGTGTATCGCCTGTCGCGGTTCCGCAATGAACGCGGTCTCGTGATTCCCGAACGCATCATCACGCGCCCGCCCAGCGCCGAGCTGAAACCCGATCAGACCGACCAGGACAGCCTGCCGCCCTATGACGTGCTGGATGCCATCATGGCGCGCTATGTGGAGCGCAACCAGTCGATCGCGGAGATCGTCGACCATGGCTTCGCGGAGTCGGATGTACGGCGCGTGGTACGGCTGATCCAGATCAACGAATACAAACGCCGCCAGTCGCCGGTAGGCATCCGCATCACCGACCGCGGCCTGGGCAAGGATTGGCGCTATCCCATCACCGTGCGCTACCAGGACGATTTCTGAGGCACGCCAGTGAGCATGCTTTCAGGCTCCCACAGTTCTTCACGGCGCCAGCCTGGCCGTTTCCTGCGCCTGATTGGCGGGCATTTCCGCCTGATCTGGGAGGCGACCTGCCGTCTGCCGGCGCTCTCCCGCTGGCCGGTGCGCCAGGTGCTGCTCAAGCAGTTGTACTTCACCGGCACCGAATCGCTCAGCACAGTGGGGGTGGTGGGTATGGTGGCGGGCCTGATCGTGATCACCGAGATCAACAACCTGGTGGGACGCAACGAGCTGCTGACCATCCAGATCATGATCTGGATCCTGGTGCGCGAACTGGGGCCGTTGCTGACCGCCATCGTGATCATCGGGCGCAGCAGCTCGGCATTTGCCAGCGAACTGTCGTCCATGCAGGTGAATGGCGAGATCAGGAGCCTGCGCTACCAGGGCATCTCGCCCATATCCTATCTCGTGCTGCCACGCGTGCTGGCGATGATGCTGGCCAGCATCGCGCTGACTTTCTATTTCCAGGTGGTCGCCATTTCGACTGGATGGGCGGTGACCCATCTGCGCATGGACATCGCCCTGAGCAGCCAGATCATGAATTTCTTCGAAATGATCAGTTTTAATGAAATCGCTGCCTCCCTGCTGAAGAGCGCAGTGTTTGGTATTCTGGTGTCGCTGGTTTCTTGCTACCATGGGATGCGCAGGAAATCCGCCATGACCGAGGTGCCGCAGGCGGTGTCACAGGCGGTCATCCGCAGCCTGCTGGCGGTGTTCGTCGCCGACGGCATCGTTACCGTACTGGCGTTCTGAGATGGCCAGGCTGCTTAAATTCGAGCACGTGGTCATCGAGGCACTGGGCCGGATCTCGCTCGAAGTGGCGACCGGAGAGGTACGCGTGCTGCAGGTGCCCTCGGCCGAGGCGCAGCTGCAGGTGATCGAGCTGATCGTGGGCGAGCAGCTGCCGGTGCAGGGCAGTGTGCTTTTGCAGGGTGTGCCGGTTGTTGCCGCCCAACCCGGCAGCGTCGGCTGGGTGCCCGCGGCTGGCGGCCTGATCAGCAACCTGAAGGCGTGGGAGAACGTGACGTTGCCGCTGTGGTATCACGGCAAGCGACGCCAGCTGAGCGAGACGGAAGCTGCCATTGCCGTCTTGCTGGGAGAGCTGGGTATGCCGCAGGCGGAATGGGAACGCTTCATGGCCAGCCCGGCGGCGCGCCTTAGCCCGCCTGAACGTAAACTGGCCGGCTTGATGCGTGGCCTGTTGCTTGAGCCCGACCTGCTGGTAGTGGATGCAGGCCTGTTTGACGAGGTGGAAAGCAACAAGGTGCAGTTGTGGATTGCCGCCCTGGAGAAATTTGTGCGTGCGGCTGAGCCGCGCGCAGTGCTGGCGGTGGCGCATGCGCCATCGCCCTTGCCGTGGACGAGACTTGAGTAATCGCTATGAAATTGCTGGCTGACAAGGATGAGCGCTTCAAGGGACTGTTTATCAAGGTCTCGCTGTTCGTGCTGCTCGCACTTGTGGGCGTGATGCTTAACCTGGTGTTTTCCGGGATCAAGAAGGGTTTGTTCACGGCCAAGTCGGAAATCCATTTCGTTGCCGACTCCGGGCAGGACATCAAGGTGGGCATGCCGGTCAAGCTGAGCGGCTTCAAGATCGGCTCGGTAAGCAACCTGGACCTGGATGACAAGGCGCATGCGCTGGTTACCATGCTGATCGAGGACAAGTACCTGGCCATGCTGAGGGAGGATGCCGAGGTCAGCCTGAAGAAGGAAGGTGTGATCGGCGACAGCATCCTCGATGCACAGCGCGGCAGCGATGACAAAAAATCACTGCGCGCGGGGGCCACGATCACCTTTGAGCGCGGCGGCGGCCTCGACCAGATTGCGCAGGACTTGCGCGACCGCCTGTATCCGGCGCTGGATGAAATCAACAAGCTGCTCAAGGATGCCAACGACCCGAAGGGTGATGTACGCCAGACCCTCGCGAATGTGCGCCAGTTCTCCGCCGAAATTCGCGGTACGCGCGCCCGTGTCGATCACTTGCTTGACCAGGTCAACGAGGGCATGAGCAACGATGTGCGCCCGACCCTGCATGCCGTTAAGCAGTCGGCTGAAGGCACCGCCGCGATGATCGCCAGGCTGAACCAGGAGTTGCCCGGCCTGATCAGCAAGACCGATGCAACCATCGACAACCTGCGCCAGACCAGCGCCACCATCAAGTCTGCCGTGGACAATTCGGCACCGCATATATCTGGCTTGCTCGGCGAGAGCCGCGGCTTGGTGAGCGATACACGCACGATACTGGATTCGGCCAGCACCAGCTGGCCATTGAAGAACATGATGCAGCCGCCGGAACAGGGGCTGGTAAAGATGGATAGCCATGACTAGACGCCGCCTCAGCGTTTCGCTGCTACTGTTGCTGACACCACTGGCTGGCTGCGGCAGCGCGCCGCCACGCCAGCCTGCGGCGCTTGAGCAGGCCGGCAAGACCGATCAGGCCGCGCACCGCGCCATGCGTGACGGCGACCTGCTGCGTGCACGCGAGCTGTTCCGCCAGTCCATGCTGATGCAGCAGGCGCTGGACAATGCTCCGGCACGCGCGCAGGCTGCCATCAATCTGGCCTCGGTCAGCCACAGGCTGGGCGATGACGAGGCCGCGCTGGCCGTGCTGGAGCCCATCCTGACGGAGGACAAGCCTTATCCGGGTGAGCTGCGCGCGGCGGCGGCGCTGCGCAAAGGCGTCATCCTGGCCGATGCCGGCAAGCCGGCCGATGCCGCATGGCAGCAGGCGCAACAGGAATGCCACCAGTCATGCGCATATCGCGCCGGCATCACCAATCTGGGGGCACGCCTGGCCGCCGCCAGGGGAGACCATGCCGCCGCCTTGGCATTGGCGCAGCAGGGCCTGGCAGGCAGCCCGGGGCAGGATGAACAGGCCAACGGCCTGCGCCTGAGTGCGGCGGCGGAGACGGCGCTGGGGCAGCAGGACAAGGCTCTTGCGCATTATCAGGGCGCGCTGGAGATCGATACTGCCCTGGGGCTGAGCCGCCGCATTGCGGCCGATCTGCACGGCATGGCCGAGGTGCTCGGCAAGCTGGGGCGTGCGGGTGATGCCGCCCAGTATGCACAGCGGGCAACTGCCGTGGATGAAGCCGTGAGCAGCCTGTCTGCCAGCGCGGGAAAACGCGCAGTCCCCTGAGCGGGGCTTTCGGGGCGGCTTTCAGATACGTTATACTTTCCGAAAACACATTCCAACCGAGGTTGCCATGAAAAAAATCGAAGCCATCATCAAGCCCTTCAAACTGGACGAAGTGCGCGAAGCCTTGTCCGATCTGGGGGTGAGTGGCCTGACCGTCACCGAGGTGAAAGGCTTCGGCCGCCAGAAGGGGCACACCGAGCTGTATCGCGGCGCGGAGTATGTGGTGGATTTCCTGCCCAAGATCAAGCTGGAAGTGGTGGTGACCACAGCGATGCTGGATCGTGCGGTGGAGGCCATCATCAAGGCGGCGCATACCGGCAAGATCGGAGACGGCAAGATCTTCGTGACTGCGGTGGAGCAGGTGATCCGCATTCGCACCGGCGAAACCGACGAATCCGCCGTTTGACCTTCTTGGCTGGCAGCTATATCTGTCAGCTTTCCTTACTTGGCCACAAGGCTACGCTTCAATCCGGCAGGTCGCACGTGTTTGCGTTGCGGGTCTGTGCGCTCTGAGGATCTCTGCTCATTGTCTGATCGATGCAGTGACAAAGACACGCTGATTGAATTGATTCTCGACGAGATAGTCGATGTACTGTTCGCCCAACAGCCCTTGAACGACCAGGGCAATCTCTCCTTGTGTGCCCTCGCTGCCTAGCTTGAACCCTTTGGCAACACGCAGATCCCAACGACTGGTAAATGGTTGTCTGTCGGTGTTCGGACGATCAATGGGCAAAACCGTATCTTGCTGGTAATAGCCCAGGCTTAGCATGAGGTCGTTGCCAAACCTCGTGGAGTACAGGGCACTGATCATGTTGCGTGGCATGGTGTCGCTATACGGAGAGGAACCGGCATAACCCATGAAGTCGCCATAGAGCACCTCATAGGTGTAGTTGAAAGTCAGCATGTTGCGGTCGCCCCACTGGTGCTTAGTGGTGATTTCCAGCCCATTGTGTTCTGCATCGAACAGGTTTACGAAGTCCTTGGGATAGGGGTCCGTTTCGTAAATGATGTCCTGTACCTGGTCGTGGTAGATGCGGGCATCGATGGAAAAGCCCAGCTCGGCAAATTCACCCAGATAGCCAACTTCTCGCGAAAGCACGCTTTCCGGGCGGAGACCTCCGTTAGCCTTGTAGATCTCGACTGTTCCCAGGCTGGGCACGTCGAAGCGATAGTAGCCGCGCTCTTCATATAGCGAGGGGTTGCGATAGGCCTTGGAAATGCCGAGGCGCACGGCTTGATGGTCGCGGAATTTGTAGATCAGCGCAGCGCGTGGCGACAGGTTGACCTGGCCCAGGCCGTTGTTTTCCTGCAGGGCTCCCGTATTGAACAGCCAATTCGGTGTAATGCGCCATTCATCATGGGCAAACAAGGTGGTCTGGTACTGGCTCTGCTCACCCGGGAAGCGATTGGGTGCGCTGATCCAGTCACGTCGTGTGGAGCCGCCCCATACCAGGCGGTTGCTTGGCGATGTCTGCATCGTATATTGCAGTTCAAGATTGTCGCGCGTATCGGTGAAATTGTCGCTGAGAGACGGCAGGGAAACGAGCCACGAAGAGGGGTTGGGAGGCCAGATGTTCAGTTCGTCCTGGTAGATATGGTAATACTGCAATTTCAGTTCGTCGCCGTTGTCCAGGTTACGCAACCAGGCAACTTGCAGAAAGTTTTCGTTATCGTAGCGATCATGCGGCAGATTGGCTTCGACCAGTTTGTTGCTTCCATCCCCACGTGATCCGTCGGTGTAACCGAGCTGGAAGTCGATACTGTCACGCGTATTGGGATGGTAGTTGGCGCGCAGATTGAACAGATGGGTCAGGTGGCTGTCGTTATTGAGGGTGTCGTTGCCGACCCTGGAGTTGTTGCCATTGGGGTCATAACCGTCGTCGCTGCGATAGCCCAGGCTGATCCGGTAGTCGAGCGTGTCACCACGCGAGCCAAAGCTGGCATAACCGTCCGAGATGCCGCCATTGCCCTGGGTCAGGCTGGCCTGAAAACCCTGCTGTGATCCGGCATCACGGGTGATGATGTTGATCACGCCTTGAGTCGAGTTGCCTCCATAAGTGGCTGCAGCAGGGCCGCGGATCACTTCGATGCGCTCGATATCCTGAATCTGCAAAGGCAGATTTTCCCAGCTCACGGAGCTCATTGGCGGCATCTGGACGGCCCGCCCATCCACCAGTACCTGCATGCGCCTGGCCAGATTGTCGGTGGTGCCGTGGTAGGCAACGATAGGCTCATGTCCGGTGTAGTAGCTGACATACATGCCTGGCACCAGCCTGAACAGGTCGGCAATGGTGCGGAAGCCCGATGCCTTGATCATCTCGCGGTCGATCACCGTCATTGCATTGGGGGCTTCCTCCAATGGCTGGGACAGACGGGAGGCACTGAGCACAACAGGGAATTCCTGCAGGTAATACTGTTCCGGGAGATTTGCTTCTTCGGCGCGGCTGGGGCTGGCAAAGGAGAGCAGGCAGACAGACAACAACTTGAAACGCGTTCGATACAGCAAGTTGGCTTGATTCATGGCAAGTAGGCGAAACTGGCGTGGATTTATCGGTGGTTTGCGCCATTTTATCCAAATTGGGTAGACGCGGGAATGGTCGGGCCGGGCCGGCGGAAACTTGCCCGGGCCGCAATCAGGGAGGGCTTGAAGTCAGACAGTGCCGAGTCTCAGCAGCACCCACACCGCGCCGCCGCCGCCAGCGTGTTCGGGTGGCTCGCAGAAGGCCAGCACCTGGGAGTGCTGGCTGAGCCAGTGGCGCACGCGCAATTTGAGCACGCCTTCGCCACCCTCGCTGCGCCAGCCCTTGCCGTGGATGACGTTGACGCAGCGCAGGCCGCGCTGAGTGGATTCCTGAAGGAAGGAGACCAGCAGCCGGCGTGCCTCGTCGCTGGTGTTGCCGTGCAGGTCTATGCTGTCCTGCACCGGCCAGTGGCCACGACGCAGCTTGCGCAGGGTCATGCGGTCCATGCCCGGACGCAGAAACTCGTTCAGCGGCGTATCGCTGGTGAGATGGTCGGAGAGACCATCTGCCACGGTGTGGCTCTGCGTTGACTGAGGAGTGGGGTAACGGCGCGCAGGCGGGGCAGGGGGAAGGCGATTGGATGAGGCGAGGGGAACGGCATCCTTCACGGCCTGCCGGAACAGGTCTGCATCAGCGGGTGCAGGCGGTTCCGGCTTCTTGCTCATGCGGGCAGATCAGTTCTTGCCGAGGGTAGCCAGGTATTTGTCGGCGTCGAGTGCGGCCATGCAGCCGGTTGCCGCGCTGGTTACAGCCTGGCGGTAGATCTGGTCCTGCACGTCACCGGCGGCAAATACGCCTGAAATGCTGGTGGCGGTGGCATTACCCTGATTGCCGCCGCGGGTATTGATGTAGCCGTTGTTCATCTCCAGCTGGCCGGTAAAGATGTCGGTATTCGGCTTGTGGCCGATGGCGATGAACACGCCGGTGACGGCGAGGTCCTGGGTGGCGCCACCCTGTACCTGCTTGATGCGGATGCCGGTGACACCGCTGTCGTCGCCCAGCACTTCATCCAGCACCTGGTTGAGCTGCAGCGTGATCTTGCCTTCCTTCACTTTCTCCATCAGGTGATCAATCAGGATGCGCTCGGCGCGGAACGTGTCGCGGCGATGGATCAGGGTGACATGACGGGTGATGTTGGCCAGGTACAGCGCCTCTTCCACGGCGGTATTGCCGCCGCCCACCACGGCCACATCCTGGCCGCGGTAGAAGAAGCCGTCGCAGGTGGCGCAGCCGGAGACACCCTTGCCCATGAACTTTGATTCGGAGGACAGTCCAAGATATTGAGCGGAGGCGCCTGTCGCGATGATCAGCGCATCGCAGGTATAGGTGCCCGTGTCGCCGGTCAGCACGAACGGCTTCTGCTGCAGTTTGGCGGTATGGATGTGGTCAAAAATGATCTGGGTATGGAAACGTTCCGCATGCTGCAGGAAGCGCGCCATCAGGTCCGGGCCCTGCACGCCGTGATGGTCTGCAGGCCAGTTGTCCACTTCGGTGGTGGTCATCAGCTGGCCGCCCTGGGCGAGGCCGGTGATCAGTACGGGCTTCAGGTTGGCACGGGCAGCATAAACTGCGGCGGTGTAACCGGCCGGGCCGGAGCCGAGGATGATTAGCGGATGATGCTGGGTGGTGTTTTCCATGGCGATGTCTCAAACGGGGTTTATAAGCAAATGCGAAATTTAGCAGTGGAGCGACTGCCTGTCGAGTAAAATGGTCGGATGATGATGAAACGAAGCACCTTTGCCCTGATTTCCGTGTGGCTACTGGCCACATCCCACGCCCCCCTTGCCGCCGAATTGCCCGGCATTCCGCAATTCATCGACGAGATGGTGGCGAAGCACCAGTTCAAGCGCAACGAGCTCGAGCAGGTTTTCCGGCGTGCTGAATACCGCCAGGACGTGATCGATGCCATCACCACTCCGGCTACGCTCAAGCCCTGGCCGGAATATCGCGCCTCGTTCGTGAACCCAAGACGCATCAGCGGCGGCCTGAAGTTCTGGGCGCAATATGCATCAACTTTGCAGCGCGCCGAGAAAATCTATGGCGTGCCGCAGGAGATCATCATTGCGGTGATCGGTGTGGAGACCCTGTACGGGCGCAATGCCGGCAATTTCCGTACGCTCGATGCCTTGACCACGCTTGCGTTTGACTACCCCAAGCGGCTCGCCTTCTTCCGCAGCGAGCTGGAACAGTACCTGCTGCTGGCGCGCGAACAGAGTTTCGACCTGCTTTCGGTGCGCGCCTCCTATGCGGGAGCGCTGGGCATTCCGCAGTTCATGCCCAGCAACTATCGCCGCCTGGGCGTGGATTTCAATCATGACGGCAAGGTGGATCTGCTGAACGATCCGGAAGATGCGATTGGCAGCGTCGCCAACTACCTCAACCGCTACGGCTGGATCAGCGGCGAACAGGTGGCCATGCGCGCGCAGGTCAAGGATGAATCGCGCCTTGGCGCCACCGTCATCGCGCGTAGCATGACAGCTTGGGCCGCAGCGGGCGTGACGCCGGCAGACAAGGTGGACCCGGGGATGTATGCCTATCTGGTCGGCTTTACCGTGGGCAGCAGCAAGGAGTACTGGTTGGGCTTCAACAACTTTGCCGTGATTACCACCTACAACAACAGTACCTACTACGCGATGTCGGTGTTCCAGCTGGCCGAAGAGTTGCGCGCTGCGCGCAACGCCGAGGTGCAGTCCGTCAAGGGATAAGCCGGCGTGCGCCGTTGTAGCGCGCCAGCCAGTAGGACTCGTTCATGTTCTCCACCCGCACGCTGCTGCCGGCACGCGGCGAGTGCACAAATTTCCCGTCGCCCAGATAAATTCCAACATGCGAGTAGGCACGACGACGGGTGTTGTAAAACACCAGATCGCCGGGTTGCAGGCGCGAGGCTTTCTGTGGCTCGCCTACACGACTCATTTCCTGGCTGGTGCGTGGCAGCGACAAGCCCAGCGTGTGCTGGTACACATGGCGCACGAAGCCGCTGCAATCAAAGCCGCTCTCCGGCGTGTTGCCGCCGTAACGATATGGCGTGTCGCTCAGGCTGAGTGCATAGACAGCGACATCATTCATATCGGCCCCGGAATCCGTGGCCGCGCTGGCTGACGCTTCTGCGGCGGGAGCATGTCTGGCGTGTGCGGTGCGCGCCGGCGCACTGCTGCAGGCACTCAGCATCACCACCAATACCGGGAAGAGGAATCTAGTCATGTCCGAAATTTACGGTAAAGTACGGCATCTTGTAAAGAAGGGTGGCTTTTCGCTGCCATGATGCAGTCGGAATAACAGGAGCAACGTCATGAAAAAAATCTTCTGCGGCCTGGTCCTGGCGGCAGTTTCCCTTCCGGTGTGCGCAGACATGGAGGTCATTCCCCTGCATTACCGCAGTGTCGACGAGATCTTGCCACTGGTGCGCCCCATGCTGGACGCGGATGGCGCAGCCAACGGCATGGACTATCAGCTGATCATACGCAGTTCGGCCGGCAATATTGCCCAGATCAAGCAGATGGTGGAGGCGCTCGATCGTGCGCCGCGCAGGCTGCAGATCACCGTGCTGCAGAATGTGGATGGCGAGACTGTCAGACGCCTCACCGAATTTTCCGGCAGCGTCGGTGTCGGCGCCGGGCGTGCGCGCATTGGTGCATCAGGAGGGACTGGCGGCGAGGGGCTGACCATCGGGGCCAGGCAGGGTAACGATCAGGTGCGTGCGCGCATTGACAGCACACGTGCATTGAGCGATGACCAGAAGGCGCAGAAGATCCAGGTGCAGGAGGGCAAGCTGGCGCTGATCAGTGTAGGCCAATCCGTCTCACTGCCGCAGCGCCAGATCATCCAGCTGCCAGGACGCACGCAGGTGATCGACAGCAGCCAGTACCGCGATGTGAACAGCGGTTTCTACGTGCTGCCGCGAGTGAACGGAGAGCGCGTCAGCCTGGAAATTTCCACGCAGAACGACTCAATAGAATCGGGCAACAGCGCAGCTGTGCCCACGCTGCGCACACAGCAGGTGGTGACCACGGTCTATGGCCGATTGGGAGAATGGCTGGTGCTGGGGGACGTCTCGCAACAGGAAAACAATGAACAGAACACGCTCAGCTCACACAGCACCTCCAGCCGCCAGGAACGGCGCAATGTGCTGCTGAAGGTGGATGAAATCAACTAGTTCCGTTGACACGTGCTGGGGCGGCGGGCGATTTGGCAGCTTGTTGCCCACCTTTCACCATCTGGTTGCCTACCGTTCGTCCGGCCCGTTTCGCGGCTCGGCCACTTTGCTGCTAGTGTGCCCGTCGTCCGCTGGGAGCCGCTAACGTTGCCCGGACGAGGCGATATCAAGATCTGCCTGGAATCGTGGCGCTGACTGGAATGTCGGCGTCATGTGTTATCAATCACCTCATCAACGACGACCATCACTATGTTAAAGAATTTTACGCTTATCATTGCCATGGCTGCCTGTTACGTTCCGTCCGCAAATGCCGAAGGAGCGAAGACTGTTGTGCCACATAAATCGACCGCCAGCAAACAGTCATCGCAGGCACAAAGTGAAGGGCTTGATGCGAAGTGGAAGCAGCAGGCAACAGCTCAACTGCAAAATCTGATGAATCGGAACTCGCAAAATATCGCGTCATCGGTGCAGTCAATCACACATTCCACTGGCAAGAGTGCGAAGCTGGTGAGTTATAACGTGCTGACGCTTCCGGATCGAATGATGGTTCAAATGACCGTAGGCTGGACCGGCGGGTTCTCTGACAGGACTTATGAAACCTCGTTGAACTGGGAGTTATCCCCCGCATCTCACCTGAAGGTGACAATCACCGGCGATAACGCGCCGTACCTTGTTGACACCCGAGATGTTGAAGCGCTGAATAATTACTTCAAGGACACCGTCTATCCCGTATTTGTCAGCAACATGGAGAACGTATCCAGCTTGTGGCGATAAGTACTCCAGCAGGCTGGCGGGATCAGGATCGGAACAAGGCGCCGGAACGAACCGATTGTGCCCGGCGCGCCATATTCAGACAGCAAATCCTCGTGTGAGGGCATGGATGGCCGAGCGCCATCGCCACATCTTTCTAATGGCTGGGCCGCCAGCGTTTCAGCAGCAGGGCATTGCTCACCACCGACACCGAGCTCATCGCCATTGCGCCGCCGGCAATCACCGGGTTGAGCATGCCCAGGGCGGCCAGCGGGATGCCCAGTACGTTGTAGGCAAAGGCAAAGAACAGGTTCTGGCGAATCTTGCGCAATGCCGTGCGTGACAGGTCGATGGCGTTCACCACACTGGTGAGGTCGTTGCGCATCAATGTGATATCCGCGGCCTCGATGGCGATGTCGCTGCCGCTCTTCATGGCAAAGCTCACGTCGGCGGCTGCCAGCGCGGGGGCATCGTTGATGCCGTCGCCCACCATGCCTACCAGCAGTCCTTCCGCTTTCAGTTTCTGCACCTGGTCGGCCTTGTCTTGCGGCAGCACCTCGGCGCGGAATTCACGGATGCCGGCGCTGGCCGCAATGGCCTGCGCGGTGGCGGCATTGTCGCCGCTCAGCATCACCACGCGTATGCCCATCTCGTGCAGGCGTTGCACTGCCGCGCGGCTGCTGTCGCGCAGCGTGTCGGCAAAGGCGATGCAGCCGAGCAGTGCGTCGCCGCGAGCCACTGCGATGATGCTCTTGCCCTGTTGTTGCAGGGCGCCGATCTGGGCCTCATCTAGCGCGATGCCGGATTGCGCGATGAAAGCGGGCGAGCCGAGCAGATAGGCAGCGCCCCTGATTTCGGCGCGCAGTCCGCTGCCGGATTTCTCTTCGAAACTGTCGGTCGCGGCCAGTTGCAGCTGTTTGCCTCGGGCATGTTCCAGCAGCGCACGCGACAGCGGGTGAATGGAATGCTGCGCCATACTGGCGGCGAGGTGCAGCAGCTCATCGCTACTGCTGCCGGTAGCAGGCAGCAGGTCGGTGAGGGCGGGTTTGCCTTCCGTGAGCGTGCCGGTCTTGTCCACCACCAGGATGCCGAGCTTGTGCGCCTGCTCCAGCGCGGCGGCGTCTTTCACCAGGATGCCGGCGTGTGCGGCGCGTCCGGTGGCAACCACCACCGCGGTGGGAGTGGCCAGGCCGAGTGCGCAGGGGCACGCGATGACAAGTACTGACACAGCATTGATCAGGGCCGTGGCAAAACCTGCCCCCAGCAACCACCACGCAGCAAATGTGAGGGAGGCCAGCACCAGTACGGCGGGTACGAAGATGGCGGAGATCTGGTCGGCCAGCTTCTGGATCGGCGCTTTCGACCCCTGTGCCTGCTCCACCAGACGGATGATGGCGGCAAGCTGGGTGCGTGAGCCCACGGCGACGGCACTGCAGCGCAACACGCCGCCCTGGTTGACGGTGGCGGCATACACGGTGTCGCCGGTCTGCTTGGTTTGCGGCATGCTTTCGCCAGTGAGCATGGCTTCATCCACGCTGGAAGCGCCTTCCAGCACCTTGCCATCCACCGGGATGCTTTCGCCGGGGCGCACGATGAATACTTCTTCCGGGCGCAGCTGACCGACGGACACGTCAATCACAGCGCCGTTGCGCTCCACGTGGGCCTGCTTGGGTTGCAGGTTGATCAGCGCTTCCAGCGCGGCGGAGGCCTTGCCCTTGGCGCGTGCTTCCAGCAGCTTGCCCATCAGCACCAGCGTGATCAGGGTGGCGCTCGCTTCAAAATAAAGCGGCTGCTCGAGCTTGAGCAGGATGACGGCGCAACTCATGAAATAGGCTGCGCTCGTGCCCAGCGCCACCAGCACGTCCATATTGCTGCCACCGCTTTTCAATGCACTCCATGCGCCCTGATAGAAGCGGACGCCGGCCCAGAACTGCACCGGCGTGGCGAGCAGCCATTGCAGCCACAGCGGCAGCATGAGATGCACGCCAAACAGCATCAGCACCATTTCCAGCAACAGGGGGGCGGTCAGTGCGGCAGATGCGGCAAATTGCAGGAGCTCGTGGCGATAGGCCTGCGCGCGCGCCTGCTTTTCCACTGCGAAATCGCGCGCCGGGTGGCCGTCAAAGCCCGTGTTGCGCACGGCCTCGATCAGTGCAGGCACATCGATGTGTGCGGGGTTGAAGGTGATGCTGGCTTTTTCCGTGGCGATGTTGACCACGGCGGTGACATCGGGCAGCTGGTTGAGGGCTTTTTCCAGGCGTGCTGAGCAGGATGCGCAGTGCATGCCGGTGATCTGCAGTTCGGCGTGTTGGGTCGGAGTCATGTTGGGTGAACGACGGCGATACGGGTGAGGTGAGTCAGCTAGATTGCGTGCCTCAGAATACGCTGTGCGCACGGCCGTGTCCATCTGCGGCTACCTTGATGAAACATTAACATTCACTTCCAGAGTGTTATTCGCTGCTCTTCCTCTCGCTAATGTCGCAGCGCTCGCATATCATGGCGTGCTCGATTTCCCGGAGTTATTGCCGCATGGGCGCACATCACCATCACCATCACCATCATGGCCACGCAGCACCGGACCCCACCAGCAGAGCTTTTGCGGTGGGGGTGGTGCTGAATTTCATCTTTGTGGCGGTTGAGGTGATCTACGGCTTGCGTGCCAACTCGCTGTCACTGCTGGCCGATGCCGGGCACAACTTCAGCGATGTGATCGGGCTGCTGCTGGCCTGGTGGGCGATGCTGCTGGCGCGACGCGCGCCTTCCGAGCAATTTACGTATGGCCTGCGCAGTTCCACCATTCTGGCGGCGTTGGGCAATGCCATGTTGCTGGTGCTGGCCGTGGGCGGCATCGTGTGGGAAGCTTTGCATCGCCTGGCCCAGCCGGAGACCGTGAGCGAGCAGACCATGATGGGCGTGGCGGCGGTGGGAGTGGTGATCAATGTGGCGACGGCCTTGATGCTGTTGCGCGGCAATACGCGCGACGTCAACCTGCGCGCGGCGTTTGTGCACATGCTGGCGGATGCGCTGGTGTCGGTGGGAGTAGTGCTGGCGGGTGCGGGCATCTACTGGACCGGCTGGCTGTGGCTGGACCCGGCTATCAGCCTGGTGGTGGCCGTGGTGATCTTTGCCGGAACCTGGGGGGTGCTGAAGACCTCGTTGCGCCTGTCCTTGCATGCGGTACCTGAACACATCAACAGCGCGGACGTGCAGACCTATCTGGAGGCGATCCCCGGGGTGGAGGGGGCTCATGATCTGCATATCTGGGGCATGAGCACGACCGAGGCGGCGCTGACGGTGCATCTGGTCATGCCGGAGGGGCATCCAGGCGATGCGTTTCTGGCTGACTTGGCGGAAAAGTTGCACCAGCGCTTTCACGTCGAGCACGCGACTTTCCAGATCGAATTGGGTAATGAAGGCATTGCCTGCCGCCTGGCACCGGAAGAAGTGGTGTAGGTGGATCAAGCCTGAGAAAGGGATTTCGGGAGGGTGGTGGGTGCTGACGGGATCGAACCGCCGACCATCGCCTTGTAAGGGCGGTGCTCTACCAGCTGAGCTAAGCACCCGAAGAGGGCGCGCATTTAACCACAGCGAATAGACATGGTCAATGCATTTTGCAGATTTTCGGTTTTTCCCGGTTCGATATTCATTCTGGCGTAAAATGCGCCCTTTCATTTTTCAGCGCTGATCATGTCCGTTGTTCGTACCCGTTTTGCTCCCAGCCCGACCGGCTATCTGCACATTGGCGGCGCCCGCACGGCGCTTTTTTCCTGGGCCTATGCACGCAAGCATGGCGGGATCTTCATTCTGCGCATTGAGGATACTGACGTGGAGCGCTCCACCCCCGAGGCAGTGCAGGCCATTCTGGATGGCATGAGCTGGCTGCAGCTGAATCACGACGAGGGGCCGTTCTACCAGATGCGCAGGATGCCGCGTTACCGCGAGGTCATCCAGCAGCTGCTGGCATCCGGTCACGCCTACCTTTGCTACACCACGCCGGCCGAGCTGGATGAAATGCGCGAAGCTCAGCGCGCACGCGGCGAGAAACCGCGTTACGACGGGCGCTGGCGTCCTGAGCCAGGCAAAGTGCTGCCCGCTGTGCCGGCCGGTGTGCAGCCGGTGGTGCGCTTCAAGAACCCGACCGAAGGGGTGGTGGCGTGGAAGGATCTGGTCAAGGGGCAGATCGAGTTCGCCAACGCCGAACTGGATGATCTGATCATTGCCCGCACCGACGGAACGCCGACCTACAATTTCTGCGTGGTGGTGGACGACTGGGAGATGAAGATCACGCACGTGATCCGCGGCGACGACCATGTCAACAACACACCGCGCCAGATCAACATCCTGCGCGCGCTGGGGGCGCAGGTGCCGCAATACGCGCACCTGTCGATGATTCTGGGCGATGACGGGCAGAAGCTGTCCAAGCGCCACGGCGCGGTGAGCGTGATGCAGTATGACGAGGACGGCTACCTGCCCGAGGCGGTGCTCAACTACCTGGCGCGCCTGGGCTGGTCGCATGGCGATGCCGAGATCTTCTCGGTCGAGCAGTTCTGCCAGTGGTTTGATCTGGATCACATCACGCCATCCGCTGCGCAATTCAACACGGAAAAGCTGAACTGGCTGAACAGCCATTACCTGAAACAGTCCGACAATGTGCGTCTGGCCGGGCTGGTGCGGCCGCGCCTGCAGGCGCGCGGCGTGACCGTGACGGAAACCCCGGTGCTGGAATCCGTCATCGCGCTGTACAAGGAGCGGGTGGCCACGCTGAACGAGCTGGCGGACGCGGCCGAGGTGTTCTACATCGATCTCCATCCTGACCAGGAGCTGCTGAAGGCGCATCTGACGGCTGAGGCCATGCCGGCCCTGCAGGAAATGCTGCAGGAGTTGTGTTCAGTGCCCTGGGAGGCGCCTGCGATCGGCGCCCTGATCAAGGCGCAGGTGGCCAAGCACGGCCTGAAAATGCCCAAGCTGGCCATGCCCTTGCGCGTGATGCTGGTGGGGCAGACGCAGACGCCATCCGTGGATGCGCTGGTTTCGCTGTTCCCGCGGGAAATGGCGCTGGCCCGCCTGCAGCGCTATCTGGGTTGATTTCTATCGCAAAGGATTGACTGGCGGGGAATTTCGGCTATAATCGCGCTCCCCTAAAACCTTGCTCTACCGTTTTTATACATGGCGGAGGGCTTTAACCATAAGGAAGATGTGATGAGACACTACGAAATCGTGTTTATCGTGCATCCCGATCAGAGCGAGCAGGTTCCTGCAATGATCGAGCGATATCGCACACTGGTGACTGGCAAGAATGGCCAGATCCACCGCCTGGAAGACTGGGGTCGCCGCCAGTTGGCATACCCGATCCAGAAAATTCACAAAGCGCACTATGTGATGATGAATATCGAATGCGACCAGGAGACCCTGGGCGAGCTTGAGCACGCATTCAAGTTTAACGATGCTGTGCTGCGTCACCTGACCGTCAAGATGAAGAATGCGGTCACTGCGCCATCCGCGATGATGCGCGAAGAGAAATCGCGCACTGTTACTGCCGATGCGCCAGCTGAAGCGGCCGCAGCTGCTTGACAGATACGTTGCTCAACCGCTGCGTCATCGCAGGCGAGTTGCTTGAGCTGGAAATGATGCGTTACACCCCGGCGGGGGTACCGCGAATTGCTTTGAAAATACGCCACGCTTCACCGCAACAGGAAGCAGGGGTGACACGGCAGCTGCAGTGTGACATTCCCGCCGTTGCCTTGGGTGAGGCAGCCTTGCAGGCCAGTCAGTTCAGGCCCGGGCAAGTGGTGAAGGCAAGCGGATTTCTGGCTCAGCGCAGTTTGAAGAGTACGCAGCTGGTCTTGCATATCGATAACATTATTTTGAATTAAGGAGCACACATGGCTCGAGTATTTAAGAAAAAGGACGACAAGAAGAGCAATTCTTCGCGTCAATTGTTCAAGCGCCGCAAGTTCTGCCGCTTTACTGCCGAGAAGATTGCTGAAGTCGATTACAAGGACATCAACATCCTGAAGGAATTCATTTCCGAAAACGGCAAGCTGATCCCGGCCCGTATCACCGGCACCAAAGCACGTTATCAGCGTCAGTTGAGTGTGGCAGTCAAGCGTGCGCGCTTCCTGGCATTGCTCCCTTACACTGATTTGCATTAAGGAGAAAGAACATGCAAGTTATCCTGATGGAAAAAGTAGTTAACCTGGGTCAGCTGGGTGATGTGGTCAAGGTAAAAAATGGCTATGCCCGTAACTTCCTGATCCCGCAAGGCAAGGCCAAGCGTGCGACCGAGAACAATGTGGCTGAATTCGCAGAGCGCCGTGCCGAGCTGGAAGCAGCAGAGCGCGCCAAAGTGGCTGATGCACAGGCAGTTGCCGAGAAAATGAACGGCGTGACCGTACAAATCGCGCAGAAGGCCGGCGTGGACGGCAAGCTGTTCGGCTCCGTAACCAATACAGACGTTGCCAATGCGCTGACTGCCATGGGCTTCGCCGTGGAAAAAGCTCAGGTGCGCATGCCCGAAGGCCATATCAAGCAGATCGGCGATCATCCGCTGACCATCTCCTTGCATACCGACGTGGTTGCCAACATTACCGTTTCGGTACTGGGCGAGCAGTAATCCACCTGGCTGTAATGCAGGTGACAAAAGGGCTGGCAACAGCCCTTTTTTGTTTTTCCAACATTCCGCCTACAGGGAGTAGAATCTCCCTTCCAAACCGAATAAAGCGCCATGCAGAATCTCACCGTTTCCACCCCGGATCCTCAGCTTGAGTCGATCAAACTGCCGCCGCATTCCGTGGAGGCGGAGCAATCGGTGCTGGGCGGCATTCTGCTGGATACGACAGCATGGGACAAGATTTCCGATCTGCTGTCCGAACAGGATTTTTACCGCTTCGAGCATCGCCTGATCTACCGGCATATCGCCAAGCTGACCGAGCAGGCCAAGCCGGTAGACGTCATCACGGTGGCCGAGTCGCTGGAAAGCAATGCCGAGCTGGAAAAGGCGGGCGGGCTGACCTATTTGGGTTCGCTGGCGCAGAACGTGCCTTCGGCGGCCAATATCCGCCGCTATGCCGAGATCGTGCGCGAGCGTGCCGTGATGCGCAAGCTGGCCGAAGTGGGTACCGAGATCGCCAACAGTGCCTACAATCCGGGCGGGCGCGATGCCGGGCAGCTGCTGGACGAGGCGGAGAGCCGGGTTTTTGAAATCGCCGAGCAGGGCGATCGCGGCAACAAGGGCTTCGTCGCCATTCCGCCCTTGCTGACACAAGTGGTTGAGCGGATCGAGACACTGTACGCCCGCGACAATCAGAGTGAGGTAACCGGCGTTGCAACCGGCTTTACGGACCTCGACAGCATGACATCCGGCCTGCAGCCCGGTGATCTGATTATCGTGGCCGGCCGCCCCAGTATGGGCAAGACAGCCTTCTCCATCAATATTGCCGAGAATATCGCGCTGGATAGCAACAAGCCGGTGGCCATTTTCAGTATGGAGATGGGTGGAGCGCAGCTGGCCATGCGTATGATCGGCTCGGTAGGGCGCCTGAATCAGCACACCTTGCGTACCGGGCGGCTGGAGGATGATGACTGGTCGCGCATGACGCATGCGCTGGGCCGCCTGAATGATGCACCGATTTTCATTGATGAAACTCCAGGCCTGAACTCGCTGGAATTGCGCTCGCGGGCCCGTCGTTTGCATAGACAGAATGATGGCCTGGGACTGATCGTAATCGACTACCTGCAGCTGATGTCTTCTCCGGCGGGCGGCAAAGGGGGCGAGAACAGGGCGACAGAGATTTCGGAAATTTCGCGCTCTCTGAAAGGGCTGGCGAAGGAGCTGCATGTGCCGGTGATTGCGCTGTCCCAGCTGAACCGCAGCCTGGAGCAACGCCCCAACAAGCGGCCCGTCATGTCCGACTTGCGCGAATCGGGCGCGATCGAGCAAGACGCTGACCTGATTCTGTTCATCTATCGCGACGAGGTCTACAACCCGGACTCGCCGGACAAGGGCAAAGCCGAGATCATCATCGGCAAGCAGCGTAACGGCCCCATTGGCAAGATAGAGCTTACCTTCCGTGGTGAATATACCCGCTTCGAGAATTACGCATCCGGAGGTGGATACTCCAGTCATGAATGACTGGCGGCTGGCGCGATTGAGTGCTTGTCGTGAAGAGGGGAAGCCCCTATAATGGCGCCCTCGTTTTGGGAGCATATTTCAGCGGTAGAATATTTCCTCGACAAGGAAAAGGTCACTGGTTCGATCCCAGTTGCTCCCACCAGAACATGAAAAAAAGCCGCCTCGTGCGGCTTTTTTGTTGCCTGTCGTTTCTGGCGCAGAGGAAAGTTGTTCTGGCTGTGCTTCTGGGTAATAATTTAAACGTTTTACGGGTATCGCTGCATGCACCTTAGTGTGCGGCGTCTTTGCGTGAATAATTCAAACGAAGGGTGGATATGATGTTGGCAAGAAATGTACTGGGTGCGCTGTTGTTGCTGGGGTTGTCGATGCAGGCATATGCAAGCGAGAAAACGCGCGAACTCTCGATCGACGGCACTTACATGAAGATTACCGATCAGCCTTCTCTTTCCATGCTGAACGTGTCGCTGGGCCAGTTTCTGGCGCCTCAGGCAGTCATCGTGACCAACCTGAACACACTGGATAATGATGGTTATACCGCAACCAGCATTGGCTTGGGCGGCAAGTATTACTTTATGGACGGCATGCGTGGCGATCTGGTGCCCTTCGCAGGTGCGGGTATTGCACTGCGTCAAATTTCGGTGGCTGGCAGCAATACATCCTCTACCCAATATGACATCAACGGTGGCCTGTCCTATTTCATGACTGACGACACTACGCTGGATGTACGAGCCAAGTTGATGAGTTTTGAACAGCCGGATGGCTCGCGTGCCACCATGACTGTGTTTAGCGTTGGCTTTACCCAGCACTTCTGATTCAGTCCAGAGAAAATCCCCAACGCGGCGCTTGGCTATTATGCGTTATTGATAACAGACATATTGTTTTTTCATTAGAGCTGGGCCAAGATAATCGCAACACTGCTGTCTGTCATCAGATGAGCAGTGGGATGTCTGGTTTGATTATTTATATCACTTTTGTAGGGGGGTACATGGTTTCCAAGATGAGATTTGCGGTTCTGGTTGCGGCGCTGGGCTTTTCCATGAGTGCAATGGCTGCTGAAAAATCAAATGAGATTTCCGTTGCAGGCAGCATCAGTTCAACTACAACGGGGACAGGGGCAAATAAATTTACGCAAGACAGCGTAAATCTGGTTGGATCGTTCGGTCATTATTTTACGCCTCAACTGGTGGGTCAGTTTGCCGTTGGTATTGATGGTTCATCGTATGGGTCCAATAATTCAAGTGCCACGTTAATTCTGGGTGTGGGCGCCAAGTACTATTTCATGGATTCGCATGCGGGTGACATCGTCCCATTTGCCGGCGCAAGGCTTGATCTGCTTGCTGTTAGCCAGACCACACCTCTCGGCACGACTGATGGTTCGGGTAGCCAGATCACCGGCTTTATCGGAGCGTCTGACTTCCTGTCTGAGACCGCGTCCATCGACCTGACATTTTCCGTGTCGGCAGGCTCTTACACAGTATCGAGCGTCAGCATTGACACAACAAGCACCAGCTTGAATATCGGCTTTACACAGCGCTTCTAACGAATTGCTGAGGAAGAATGGGAAAACCGCCTGCCAAGGCGGTTTTTCATTTGGCAAAACGGGTCCGATCCAGTTATCTTAGGTGTGTGATTCCCTGCGGAAGGCGCTTGTATGTTTTGTACTGCGAGAGTGTTGAGAATATGCAGCGTATTTCTTCTGATGTTCGCCAATTCCTTGAGCGCATCAGCATCCTGCGATGGCGGACAAAAACCATCCTGGGTAGAAAATCCTGAGTCCATTACCCCCAGGTATTTCTTCGCGACGGGTGTTTCGAGCAGCAATGACGGCTCACTGGCTGATCGTCGCGATTCAGCGAAACAGAATGGCATCAAGAATCTGGCCGAGACCATCCAGGTCAATGTCAGCAGCTCGCTGACGCTGGAGCAAACACAGAAACAGAGTGGCGCGCACGTGCTCAGCGAATCGAATGTGCGCAACCTGACTGAGGTGTCCACCAAGGCCTCATTGCAGAACGTGGAGGCCGTCGAATCCTGGGAGGATTCCAGTTGCCACGTGTGGGTGAGGGTAAGGCTCGAAACCCGCATCGTCGAACAGAAGAAGCAGGAGGAGTTGTCGCGTCAGCTGTTTGGCATTTTCAACGATAAATTTTCGCTTGCCCAGGATGAGAGCGGCGGCTTGGACGCTCGCCAATCTGCCGTTGAGGCCGCGCTGGATATCCTTCCCAGAATCAGTCTGGACAAGGTGCCGGAGGCCAGCTCTTCGGCCTACTACATGCAGCAGCTAAACCGCATCAGGGAAAAGCTGGGGGCTTCACGCGGCGAGCTGGATAGCGCGAGGAAGCTCATGGCAGAAGCCCGCGAGCAAATCGACAAGGCGGCAACACTGACCAATGAGGCGTCACGGGCACGTTCCATTCTTCCCGCAATGAATATTTATCGTGCGCTTCTGAATCAATATCCGAATGGCCTGCCACCCCTGTTCGCGCCGGGCGACCTGTACATGAAACTGGCCGAGGCGGAAGAGATGCGCAGCAGTGCCTGTGGCGCAAAGAACTATTACCTGCAGGTCCTGGTGTCCAGGCAGCTGGTTGATCGCCAGAAGATCGCCAGGCAGCGTGCAGATGGGCTGGCCTGTTCGCCGGAGGATATGGAGAAGGTGGTGTGGCGCCAGTATTTCGAGGGACGCACCGTGGAAATGGTGTGCGTCTATTCTCTGCGTGGCGCGCAGCATGCCTGGCAGAAGGCATGCGGTGATGCCAGCAATTTGCTGCGCTCACTGGGGGCCGAGGTGGTGGTGAATAGCGCACCGCTCACGGCGGCTCAAGCTGCAGAGGTGGCCAACGGCAAGCTTGCCTCGAAATGGGCCCGAGACGGCAATCTGATGATGGGCTATTTCGCGATCGGCAAGATGAATACACAAAGCAGCAGGGACTCCGGCCGGGCGGCACGGGAATACCAGTTTGAAGGCACATTGTGGAGCGTGCTGATGGAAAATGGTCAGCCTGCATTCTCGGATCGCTTTCAGGGCACGACCGGCTGGAATCCGGTATCCGCCGAAATGGTGATGGATGTCTTGGCCTTGAATGTCAGCAAGCGCTGGAAAGAGAAATTTGCCCGTTTCCTGCGCCACGAGGTTGAGCAGTGACGCCTGGAAATCGTTAAGAGGAGAACCTGATGTTGCGATTATTGCTTGTCCTGACGTGCATCACCCTTTCACTCCCAGCCTTCGCGGCACAGCCCAAGAACGTGGCAATCATGGTGTATTCGCAATCCAAACTGGCTGCCCAGTATGCGCGCATCGCCTTGTCGCGTTTTGAGCAAGTGTTGACCGATAACGGCGTGACGGTGCTGGATCAGAAGAAGGCAGACGCGCTGAAGAAGGGGTGGAAGAAGCTCGAAGATCCGGGTGCGCTGATTACTGCCGAGGAGTTTGTCAAAAACGCCGGCAAATATGCCATTGACGGCGTGTATCGCGTATACCTGGACGCCGGTATTACGACGGGACTGGCCGGCATTTATACTGCAACTGCGCTGGCGGACATCCGCTTTGTCGGTGAGGATGCGGCAATCAGCTCGGCTGCGTCGCCAGCCATGGGGGCAAAAGGCATGCCGCCCTCGGATGGTCTGACGGAGAGTGCAGCGCTGAGCAATGCCATACAGCGTGCTGTTGACCTGACAGCGCAGCAATTGGGCTGGAAGGTGATGGATTTCACCAATCCTCGGCTTTACAGCGTTCATCTCAAGCAGATGCAGATGGTGCCCGCTTACGTGGCTGAAGCGCATCCGCCCAAACTGGCCAATTCCGACGATTCGGTAAAGCTGGCCAAGCTGGCCAATGAGGACTGGACTACAGAAGAGGCAACCTGTGTGCGTAAATCGCCCGACGAGAGGATGGCTGTGGTGGGCGGCTATATTCGCCAGACATCCTTGCTGGGCGGACGCCCCAAGCGGGTATACGGCTCCAGGGTGCATGTGGTCGATGCGTCAGCCAACAAGGAGGTGGTTACCCTGGAAACAGCACCGGTTGCGGAGCGGACGCGTGAAGAGAAGGGAGGCAGCAAGATACTTGACTGCCTGTTTGTGTCCAATTGGCGTTACCTGGCAGCGGTCACCAACAGCAAACTGTTCTTGTGGGATACCGAACGCGGCGTGGTGTTGAGCGATCTGTATCTGGATGATGCAATTGAAGACGCCGCGCTGGAATATGGCAAATATGCAGGGCAGGACTATCTGGCGGTGGTGACCGGAAGCAGGAAGCTGGTCTACCAGATTGTCAGGGAGTGATAGTCACTGTTCTGCCATTTTAATTCGACTTGCTCAAAGGAGAAATGTAATGCTCCATTCATGCATACGCAGCATTCTATGTCTGGCTCTCGCCACGGTTTTGCCCATCCCGGTATGGGCGGCTGATGGCGAGATCAGGGTGATCAAGGTCCAGGGACAGGTCGATGTACTCGATGCCCAAGGCCAGGTGCGTGAGCGCGCCAGGGTCGGGACAGTGCTCGGCGCGGGCGAAACCCTGCGCACAGCGGAAGACAGCAAGGCGGCAATACGCTCGAAAGCTGGCGACACCTTCATACTTGATGCAGCCGCTGCCGCGCGCGTGCGCAACGAAAAAAATACGCTGCAGCAGCTGATCGGGAAGATCATGTATCTGTTTACCCCGGGTTTGCATGTGGAACGAACCGTGCAGGTGCAGACTGCGGTGATGGGGATTCGCGGTACGACATTTGTCGTTAATGCGGAACAGGACAAGGCCGCCGTAGGGCTGCGCGAAGGCGTTCTTGAAGTCAGCTCCACAGATGAGGGTTTCAACGTTTACCAGCGCAGGGAAACAGATGAGTTCGAGGCCTTCAAGCAGCGCGATCGGGAGAAGGTCAGGGAGATGAAGAAAGAGTATGAGAAATATCGTGCTCAGGTAAAGGAAGAATTTGTGGCCTTCAAGAAGTCGTTTCAGCTCAATGCCAACCAGAGCCTGAGCATTGCCGGGGACAAGGCAGTCATCTCATCGCTGGACGAGGATGCGATCAAGACCATGCGGCGACTGGAAGAGTTTATCAGCGATGCGCCGCCTGAACCGGCCGGGCAGCAATAGGCCTGCAGATTTGCCGATAGTGGCGAAGCTTGCCTTGGGAGGCCGGCATGCTACAATTCACGACGAATTTTGTTTTAACTTACGCAAAGGGGCTTGAGAATGAAACGCAAACTGTCGATCTCGATTTTGATGGCTTTGGCCGCGGCTGCCTTGACGGCCTGTTCTTCTGCGCCTAAACCCGCGCAACTCTCCGTTGATCAGTGCCGTTTCCCGGGGACAGACAAAGAAGCGCCTGGTTGGGTGTGTGATGAGCCTGTACCTGGCTGGACTGTAACGGCCCCCGGTTCCGCCGAATTGACTTCTGCCGGCTTGTCCTTCCAGCGCCAGATGGCGATGACAGATGCACGTGTGCAGCTGGCACAGCAGATGAAGGTACATGTAACCAACATGATCAAGCAGTTTGCAGAAACAACCGGCAGCGGTGACGCTGAGTCCCTGGACAAGGTGAACACATCCGTCACCAAACAGATTACCGATCAGACCCTGTCTGGCACGCGCGCAATCAAGAGTGCCACTGCACCCAACGGGCGTTACTATGTCCTGGTTGGTCTGGATGACAAGGCGGTAGAAGAGATGACCAAGGTGGCGATCAAGACCAGCATGGATAACGATCGCGCTTTGTGGCAAAAATTCCAGGCAAAGAAAGCGCAGGACGAGCTGGCCGAGGAAATTGCCAAGCAGCGTGTGGTTGATGCCCCTATGCCTGCGGCTGCCAAGTAAGTCGTTGGCTGCCCTGCACGCAGGGCAGAGAAGAAGCTGGCAGCATGGAGCGGTCGGATGCCGCTCCATGCTGCTTTTACAATGTGGTTAATGGTGCGGCTTGGCCGCACTTTTTATTATTGAAGACGAACATGCCAATTATTACTTTGCCGGATGGTTCACAACGCAGCTTTGCTGGATCGGTAACAGTTGCCGATGTTGCAGCCAGCATCGGTGCGGGACTCGCCCGTGCTGCGCTGGCAGGCAAGGTGAACGGCGAGCTGGTGGATACCTCGTATCTGATTACCGGAGATGTGCAGCTCGCAATCATCACCGACAAGGATGCGGATGGTCTGGACATCATTCGCCACTCGACCTCGCATTTGCTGGCCTATGCCGTGAAGGAACTTTTCCCCGATGCGCAGGTGACCATCGGGCCGGTCATAGAGAACGGCTTCTATTACGATTTTTCCTACGCGCGCCCATTTACCCCGGAAGATCTGATCGCCATTGAAAAACGCATGGTCGAGCTGGCCAAGCGCGACATTCCGGTGGTACGCAGGGTCATGCCGCGCGATGAGGCTGTGGCCTACTTCAAGGGCATAGGAGAGCACTACAAGGCGGAGATCATCGCCTCCATCCCGGCCAATGAAGACGTGTCGCTGTACGCCGAAGGAGATTTCACCGATTTGTGTCGCGGGCCTCACGTCCCTTCCACTGGCAAGCTCAAGGTTTTCAAGCTGATGAAGGTGGCCGGCGCATATTGGCGTGGCGACGCGAAGAACGAGATGTTGCAGCGCATTTACGGCACAGCCTGGGCGAAAAAGGAAGATCTCGACGCCTACCTTCATCGCCTGGAGGAAGCCGAAAAGCGCGATCATCGCAAACTGGGCAAGCAGCTCGATCTTTTTCACATGCAGGATGAAGCGCCCGGCATGGTGTTCTGGCATCCCAAGGGCTGGGCTGTATGGCAGGTGATCGAACAATACATGAGGGCCGTGTATCGCGATAACGGCTATCAGGAAATCCGTTGCCCGCAGATTATCGATCGCGTGTTGTGGGAGAAATCCGGCCACTGGGAGCACTACAAGGCCAACATGTTCACCACCGAGTCGGAGAAGCACGACTACGCGATCAAGCCGATGAACTGCCCCGGCCACGTGCAGGTATTCAATTCCGATCTGCGTTCCTACCGCGAATTGCCGTTACGCTATGGCGAATTTGGCTCATGCCATCGCAACGAGCCATCCGGTGGTTTGCATGGCCTGATGCGCGTACGCGGGTTCGTGCAGGACGACGGCCATATCTTCTGCACAGAAGGGCAGATCGAGTCCGAAGTGACAGCGTTCAACGCACTGGTGCTGAAGGTCTATCGCGACTTCGGCTTCAACGAGGTGGCGGTCAAGCTGGCGCTACGTCCGGAGAGCAGGGTGGGTTCGGACGAGATCTGGGACAAATCCGAAAATGCATTGCGCGCAGCTTTGCGCGCATCCGGCATGACCTGGGAAGAGTTGCCGGGCGAGGGCGCCTTCTATGGCCCGAAGATCGAATTCCACATCAAGGATGCGATCGGGCGCTCATGGCAGTGCGGCACGGTACAGGTGGACTTTTCCATGCCGGGCAGGCTGGGGGCTGAGTTTGTCGATGAAGACAATACCCGCAAGGTGCCCGTCATGCTGCATCGGGCCATTCTCGGCTCGCTGGAGCGCTTTATCGGCATTCTGGTCGAAAACTATGCCGGCTCGCTGCCGCTCTGGCTGGCACCGACCCAACTGGTGGTCATGAATATCTCCCAGGCGCAGGAGGCATACACCGCAGATGTGGCGAAGGCATTGCAGGCTGCCGGCTTCCGTGTTCATCTGGATTTGCGTAATGAGAAGATTACCTATAAAATACGCGAACATAGCTTGCAGAGGCTGCCTTACCAGCTGATTGTTGGTGACAAGGAGATGGCTGCAGGCTTGGTTGCCGTGCGAACCCGCCAGGGCGAAGACCTTGGCCAGATGCCGGTCGCAGCGTTGATTGAACGTCTGCGTGCCGAGCTGTAAGGGGTAGCACGGTTTAATTTTGTACAAATGGAGAATTTCCAATAGCTCAAGAAAAATCATTGCGCGTCAATGAGCAGATTACAGCACCCCAGGTGCGGCTCATCGGCGTAGAGGGGGAACCGATTGGTATCGTGCCGGTGGCGGAAGCGCTACGTCTGGCAGACGAGGCCGAGCTGGATCTGGTTGAAATCGCGCCGTTGGCGGAGCCGCCAGTTTGTCGTGTCATGGACATCGGCAAATTCAAGTACGCAGAGAGCAAGCGTCAGCATGAGGCCAAGCTCAAGCAGAAGCAGGTGCAGGTCAAGGAAGTGAAATTCCGCCCGGGTACGGATGAAGGGGACTACAACATCAAGTTGCGTAACCTGATCAAGTTCCTGGGAGAGGGCGACAAGACCAAGATCACCCTGCGCTTTCGCGGACGTGAAATTGCCCATCAGCAGTTGGGTATGCAGCTGATGGAGCGCGTCAAGGCTGATTTGAACGACTATGGAATTGTCGAGCAGTTTCCCAAGATGGAAGGGCGCCAGATGGTGATGGTGCTGTCGCCCAAGAAGAAATAAGCGGCAAACAGTTGTAAATTCCACTGATTAACGGACTGGTCAGTGGGATGTAGTGAAGTCAGTCCAGATAAGTGGTTCCGGGTTTGCAAGTGTTCCTGTCAGGAGCCTCCCGGCGTCATAAAATAAAGGAGTTGTCATGCCTAAGATGAAAACCAAGAGCAGCGCCAAAAAGCGCTTCAAGGTTCGTGCTGGCGGAAGCATCAAGCGTTCGCAAGCATTCAAGCGCCATATCTTGACCAAGAAAACCACCAAGAATAAACGTCAGTTGCGTGGTACAGCTGGTGTTCACGAAAGCAACACGGCGTCTGTGCGCGCCATGATGCCTTACGCATAAGGAGTAGACCATGCCAAGAGTAAAACGTGGTGTAACGGCGCGCGCGCGCCACAAGAAGGTTCTTGATCAGGCTAAAGGCTATCGCGGCCGTCGCAAGAACGTTTACCGTATTGCCAAAGAAGCGGTAATGAAGGCAGGCCAGTACGCCTACCGTGACCGTCGTCAACGCAAGCGTCAATTCCGTACCCTGTGGATCGCTCGTATCAATGCAGCTGCTCGTGAACAGGGCATGTGCTACAGCGTGTTCATGAATGGTCTGAAGAAGGCTCAAATCAATCTGGATCGCAAAGTACTGTCCGATATTGCCGTGTTCGACAAGCCTGCATTCATGCAGATTGTTGCACAAGCCAAGGCCAGCCTCGGTCTGTAAGCGGATTGATCGAAATGAAGGAGGCGTATTTACGCCTCCTTTTTTTGTTTGGGCAGCTCAATCGACATGGCTCCACCTGCACCGGGCGGTGCCATGTTCATTGTGCCGTTTTTGAATAATAACAAGCTAAACCTATGCAAGAACTCGAGCAAATTCTCAATCAGGCCATCCAGCAGTTTGCTGCTGTAGAGCAGGCCGCCGAACTGGAACAGGTGAAAGCACGCTATCTGGGCAAGGAAGGGCGCCTGACAGAATTGCTGAAGGGCCTGGGCAAGCTTTCTGCCGAAGAACGCCCGGCTGCAGGTGCGAGAATCAACCAGGTAAAGCAGGCAATCGAACAAGCGCTGCAACAGCGCCGCGATGCACTGGCGCAGCAGCAGTTGCAGCAGAAACTGGCGGCAGAGGCGCTTGATGTCACCCTGCCTGGCCGCGGCATGGGCAGCGGCGGACTGCATCCCATCACACGTACCCTGGAACGTATCGAAACCCTGTTCCATTCGCTCGGCTTTGCCGTGGCAACCGGCCCTGAAATCGAAACCGACTTCTACAATTTCACCGCACTGAATACGCCTGCCAATCACCCGGCGCGCTCCATGCATGACACCTTCTATATCGATGCCGAGCACATGCTGCGCACGCATACTTCGCCGGTGCAGATTCACTACATGGAAAACAATGCGCCTCCGCTGAAGATCATTGCGCCAGGCCGCGTCTATCGGGTGGATTCCGATGCGACACACTCGCCGATGTTTCACCAGGTTGAGGGCTTGTGGGTGGATGAACAGGCCAGCTTCGCCAATTTGAAAGGTGTAGTTCAGGACTTCCTGCAGCGCTTTTTTGAGCGCGATGAGCTGCGCGTGCGTTTCCGCCCATCTTTTTTCCCCTTTACCGAGCCCTCGGCAGAGATGGACATGAGCTGGGGCGACAGCTGGCTGGAGATCGGCGGCTGCGGCATGGTGCATCCCAACGTACTGAAGCATGTCAACATCGACAGCGAACGATTCCAGGGATTCGCCTTCGGCCTGGGAGTGGAGCGTCTCGCCATGCTGCGTTATGGCGTGACGGATTTGCGCCAGTTCTACGAGGGCGATTTACGTTTCTTGAAGCAATACAACTAGCATGAAATTTTCCGAAAACTGGTTAAGAAGCTGGATCAACCCTGCGCTGGATACCGCGGCGCTGGGGCATGAGTTCACCATGGCGGGCCTGGAGGTCGAGGTAATCGAGCCGGTCGCGCCTGGATTCAATAATGTGGTGGTGGCAGAAGTGCTGGAAGTCAGCAAACATCCCAATGCGGACCGCCTCAACGTTTGCTTGGTCAATGCTGGTGAAGCGCAACCGCTGACCATCGTGTGCGGCGCCAGCAATGTCGCGCCCGGGATCAGGGTGCCGTGTGCCCGTATGGGCGCCGTGTTGCCGGGGAATTTTGCGATCAAGCAGGCCAAGGTGCGCGGTGTTGAATCCTTTGGCATGCTGTGTTCGGCCAAGGAACTTGGCCTGGCCACCGAGAGTGAAGGGCTGTGGATACTGTCTGGTGATGCGCCCGTCGGGACAGACCTGCGCAGCTACCTTGACCTGAATGACACTCTGCTGACCCTTAAGCTGACGCCAAACCGCAGCGACTGTCTCAGCATTGCCGGCCTGGCACGTGAAGTGGCCGCGCTGACAGGCGCGCCCCTGCAACCCGTCAAGATCGAGGCGGCCAAGGTGACCATACCGGACGCATTGCCAGTGCGGGTTGTGGCCAGTCAGGCATGCCCGCTGTATTGCGGTCGCGTGATACGCGGCGTCAATGCGAGTGCTGCGACACCGGTGTGGATGGCGAGACGCCTGGAGCGCAGCGGTATACGCAGCATCAATGCCGTGGTGGATATCACCAATTACGTGTTGCTCGAGCAGGGCCAGCCCTTGCATGCATTCGACCTGTCCAGACTGGTCGGCGGGATTACCGTACGCCACGCGCACCCTGCAGAAAAACTCAAGCTGCTCAATGAACAGGAAATCGAACTGGAGCAGGACCTGCTGGTGATTGCCGATGAGCAGCGAGCTCTGGCTTTGGCCGGCATTATGGGCGGTGCCGAAAGCGGCGTAGAGACTTCGACCCGGGACGTATTCCTTGAAAGTGCCTTCTTCATGCCGGATGAGATTGCCGGAAAAGGCCGTCGCTACGCGCTATCCACAGATTCATCGCATCGCTTCGAGCGCGGTGTCGATTTTGCCGCGACAGGTTTGGCACTTGAGCGTGCCACACAACTTGTTCTGGAAATATGCGGCGGCCAGGCCGGCCCGATCAGCGAGGTACGCGGCCAACTGCCGGCTCGTACTCCGATCCTCCTGCGCGTGGCACGTGTGGCACGCATACTGGGCATCACGCTGGACGCAGCACAGATTGCTGCCATGCTGCAACGCCTGCACTTCAGCTTTGAACAGCAGGGGCCTGATTTCATGGTGACGGCCCCCAGTTATCGCTTCGACATTACCCAGGAAATAGACCTGATTGAAGAGCTCGCGCGCATGGTGGGGTACGACAATGTGCCAGCGCTGCCCCCTGTTGCTGCCGTGCAGATGCGGCCCAGCACCGAATTGTCGCGGCCACTGTCTCGCCTGCGCCAACTTATGGTGGGGCGCGATTATCAGGAAACCATCAGCTACGCCTTTGTCGATGCGCAAGGCGAACGTGATTTGTGCGGCAACGCCAACCCTGTAGCGCTGCAAAACCCGATTGCCAGCCAGATGGCCGTGATGCGCAGCAGCCTGCTGGTCGGGCTGGTGCAGGCCCTGCGCATCAACCTCGCGCGCAAGCAGCCACGCGTGCGCCTGTTCGAGATTGGTTCATGTTTTGCCCAGGGATTTGGACAGACGGATCGCCTGGCTGCCCTGAGTTATGGTGCGCAATACGCCGAACAATGGGGCCAGCCCGCACGTGCCAGTGACTTTTACGATGCCAAAGCTGATCTCGAAGCGCTGTTTGCGCCCACATTGTTGAGTTTTGAGGCGGCAACGCATCCGGCGCTGCATCCGGGCCGAAGCGCCAGAATCCTGCTGGATGGCCAGGCCATGGGCTGGATAGGCGAGCTGCATCCGCAGTGGGCGCAGCAATACGACATGCCGCAAGCGCCGGTCTGGTTCGAGGTCGAATTGGGTGCGTGGGCGAAAGCCAGCCTGCCGCGGATCGGCGAGCTGTCCAAGTTCCCACCGGTCAGACGCGACATGGCAGTGGTGGTGGACGAGAAAGTGGCAGTGCAGGCCCTGTTGGGAGCCATGCAGGCGGAAAATGCACCATTTGTCGTCGAGCTGGCCGTTTTTGACGTATACCGCGGCAAAGGGGTCGAGAGTGGCAAAAAAAGCCTTGCATTCCGAGTGTTATTGCAAGATACTCAAAAGACTTTAACGGATGTGGAAATTGATGAAACCATGCTGCGCCTGGTGGCTGTGTTGCAACAGCACGGGGCGCAGTTGCGTGTGTAGGGGTAATAATGACACTGACAAAAGCTGAACTGGCTGATTTGTTGTTTGAAAAAGTAGGGTTGAACAAACGCGAGGCCAAAGATATGGTCGAGGCGTTTTTTGAAGAAATCCGCATCCAGCTGGAGCTGGGAGAAAGCGTGAAATTGTCTGGTTTCGGCAATTTCCAGTTGCGCGACAAGCCGCAACGTCCCGGACGCAACCCCAAAACCGGCGAAGAGATTCCCATTACCGCACGTCGTGTGGTTACTTTCCATCCCAGTCAGAAACTCAAGAGCGTGGTAGAACAAAACTATCATGGAAAACCAAATAGCTAATTCTGATTTGCCGCCAATCCCGGCCAAACGTTACTTCACCATTGGAGAAGTGAGTGAGCTGTGCGGGGTGAAGGCGCATGTCTTGCGCTATTGGGAGCAGGAATTTACCCAGCTCAAACCGGTAAAGCGCGGCGGCAATCGCCGCTATTACCAGCATCATGAAGTATTGTTGATTCGCCGCATCAGGCAACTGCTGTATGAAGAGGGCTTTACCATCAGCGGTGCGCGCAGCCGCCTGGACAATTTCCCGGAAAAATTCGAAGAGCCAATGCAGAATGGCTCTGCAGCACCTGCAGTGATGAACATGGCAGAGTTGCGCCGCGAAATCCGGGCCGTACTTTCCATACTTCAAGCTTGAGATTGTTTCGCACAAATCAATTGCTCTGCTATAATGCGCGGCTTCGGGGCGTAGCGCAGCCTGGTAGCGTACTTGCATGGGGTGCAAGTGGTCGGAGGTTCAAATCCTCTCGCCCCGACCAGAAAAACTGATCAAAGCCAGCCTGCTTCAGGCTGGCTTTTTTTATTGTCTGATTTCACGATGTCGGAAAATTTTTGCCTGCCGGATTATTGGCCGCTGGCGATGGCAGCCGGGAATTGCGGTAGAATAACAGGCACCTGGAAAGTTTTGTTTAATCAAATTGATGATGTGATCTGAAGCACGCGGCGCGAATTGGCTCTTTTGCCTTGTCGAATTGTCGTTACAGATACTACATATTTTTCGTGAGCCGATGCGAATCCTGTTGAGCAATGACGATGGTTATTTTGCGCCTGGCCTGGCCTGCCTGGCGGAGCATGTCGCAAAGATCGCCGAGGTCGTGGTCGTTGCGCCTGAGCGTGACCGCAGCGGCGCAAGCAATTCATTGACCCTGGATCGCCCGCTCAATCTGCGCAAGGCCGCCACTGGTTTCTATTATGTGAATGGCACTCCAACTGATTGCGTGCACCTTGCCGTCACCGGCATGCTGGACACTCAACCGGACATGGTGATTTCCGGCATCAACGCCGGCGCCAATATGGGGGATGACACGATATATTCTGGCACTGTTGCTGCGGCGACCGAAGGTTTTTTGCTGGGGATCCCGGCCATTGCCATCTCGCTTGCCAGCAAGGAGCAGGCGCACTATGAAACGGCAGCGCGCGTGGTGGTGGAATTGGTCAAGCGTTTCCAGAACGACATTCATGCTCCTCCCTGGTTGCTCAATGTAAACGTGCCGGATGTGCCGTATGAATCATTGCAGGGCACGATGGTGACGCGCTTGGGCAAACGCCACAAGGCAGAGCCGGTGGTGAAGAGCACGAATCCGCATGGCCAGACTGTCTATTGGGTGGGCGCTGCGGGCAAGGCGCAGGATGCAGGCGAAGGGACTGACTTCTTTGCCTTGGCGCAGCGACAGGTATCCATTACACCGCTGCAGATCGATCTGACCCAATACAACCAGCTGGGCGCAGTGCGGTCGTGGCTGGGAGATGGGGGAGGGAAGGCATGAATTCCTTGCGTCAAAGCGGTATCGGCATGACCTCCCAGCGTACGCGCGGGCGCATGATTGATCGCCTGCGCAGCCAGGGAATACGTGACGAGGTAGTGCTGGCCGCGATGAATGCTGTGCCACGCCACCTGTTCGTGGACGAAGCGATGTCGCATCTGGCATACGATGACAAATCATTGCCCATAGGCTTCGGCCAGACCATCTCACAACCTTATATCGTGGCGCGCATGACGGAAGTGCTGCGTGACGGCAAGAATCTCAATCGTGTACTCGAAGTAGGCACCGGGTGCGGTTATCAGGCAGCCGTGCTGGGCCAGCTCGCCCGCGAGGTGTACTCGGTCGAGCGTATCCAGCCATTGTATGAACGCGCGAAAAAGCAGCTGCAGGAGCTTCAGGCCGGCAACGTGCGGCTGAGCTACGCAGACGGCGGCATGGGGTTGCCCATGCAGGCGCCGTTCGACGGCATCATCATGGCGGCTGCCGCGACCCACATTCCGCAGGCTCTGCTTGATCAGATGGCCATCGGCGGGCGCCTGGTCATGCCATTAGGGGCGCATGAGCAGACCTTGTATCTGATCGAACGGGATGAGAACGGTTACCGCGAAACGCCGCTGGAGGCGGTGAAGTTCGTGCCATTACTGATGGGAAAAGCATGACACTGCAAAGATCGACGCGTACCTGGTTATGGGTGACCGCTGCAATGGCGCTGTTGGCCGGCTGCAAGGCCAGTGGTAATCATCGTGCGCCGGTGGAAGATCGATATGGTTCTGGCTATCGTGCGCCAGTAGAAGATCGCGGAGATTCCTCGGTCAGAAAGCCGCAGGCAAGTACCGTGGCCGGCAAACCCGTGGTGTCTGGCGAAGCTGAGAAGCGCACGAGGGTGTATGTGGTCAAGAAGGGCGACACGCTGTACAGCATAGCCTTCGAGAACGGGCTGGATTACCGTGAGGTGGCTGAGCAGAACAATATCAGCAATCCTGGCGCGATTCAGATCGGCCAGCAGATCAAGCTGCAGGATGCCGAAAGTGCTGCTGTGGAAACAGCCAGCGCGGTGACGACTCCATCCGTGAAAAGTGGACCCAAGGTTGTCAGGCTGCCTTATTCAGAGCAGGCCGTTGCGCAGATTGACGGCGGGCAGGCAGAGGTAGCGCCGGTTTCACCGGTCATTGCGAGCAGTGCGGTGAGCAAGCCCCCTGTGGAGGCAACGGACAAGGAAGTGGGTGGTGAAGATGCGGTGCAATGGAGCATGCCGACCAAGGGCAAGCTGATTGCAGGCTTTTCGGAAAGCGCCAATCGCAAGGGGGTGGACATCTCAGGCAACAAGGGGCAGGCCGTACAGGCCAGCGCCGCCGGCAAGGTAGTGTACAGCGGAAGCGGCTTGCGCGGTTACGGCAAGCTGGTAATCATCAAGCACAACAAGACCTATCTCAGCGCCTACGCACATAACGACAAGATCCTGGTCAAGGAGGGTCAGAATGTGAACAAGGGGCAGAAGATTGCCGAGATGGGCAACTCGGATGCGGATCAGGTCAAGCTGCATTTCGAAATCCGCAAGTTCGGCAAGCCGGTCGATCCGGCCAAGTACCTGAATCTGCCCAAACCTTGACCCAGCCACCCAGTCTCAATGTAGCCGATCATAGCCGCGACAGCGCCGGGTTGCGCTACGTCTATCCGGTCATATCGCGCCGCGCTGGCGGCGTTTCGGTCGGCATCAATCTCAATACCAACAATGCCTGCAACTGGCGCTGCATATATTGCCAAGTGCCCGATTTGCACGCCGGTTCCGCGCCGCCAGTCGATGTGGCCCTGCTCGAAGCCGAGCTGCGCAACTTTCTGCAAGAACTGCTGCACGGCGACTTCATGCTGCAGCGCGTGCCGGAAGGGATGCGGCGCATCAACGACATCGCACTGTCGGGCAATGGCGAGCCGACCAGCGCGGCAGAGTTTGCGCAGGTGATAGCGCTGCTGGGCAGATTGAGGCAGGAACTGGGCCTGCCCGCCGAGATAAAACTGGTGCTCATTACCAATGGCAGCCTGATGCATCGCGACACGGTGCAACAGGGGGTGCATCAGATGGCAGCGCTGAACGGCGAGGTGTGGTTCAAACTGGACCGCGCCAGCCAGGCGGGCATGTTGCGTGTCAACGACACGCGCAGCAGCATGGCCAAGGTGCGCGAAAATCTGGCTACGGCCATTTCCCTGTGCCCCACCTGGTTGCAGACATGCTGGTTTGCGCTGGACGGCAAGCCGCCAGCGAAGGCAGAAGAGGATGAATATCTGGCATTCCTGTCGGACTTGCTGAATGGCGGCATTCGGCCGCAAGGAGTGCTGCTGTATGGTCTGGCGCGTCCTTCACTGCAACCGGAGGCGGTACGGCTGAGTGCGCTGAGTCAGGAGCAGATGGAGGCCTTTGCCGAACGCATCAGGACGCTCGGCCTTCCGGTCAAGGTCAGCTGCTAGCCTGCAGCAGTTATTTCCAGCGATAACCTATGTGCAGACGCGCACCGGACAGCTCGGTGTCGGCGTTATCGTAATGGATCTTTGCTCTGTCCAACTGCAGGGCAACAAAAACACCGCCAAAGCTGCTGCCTTTTGCACTATTTTCCCAGCCCAACGTCAACCCAGCTCCGCCGCCCGAGGCGCTGGTGCTGACATTGCTGGAATTGGCTTGGAGCACTTCCGTATATGAACCGATGTGTGCGCCGAGGAAGAATTCCGGACTGAACCAGAAGCGGCCTTCCACGCCCAGAATGCCGTGACCGGCTGTCGCATCACTGACGCCGCCAGAAACGCGTTCGCCAGCGCTCATCAAGAACGGGTTGATCGAGAATGAGTCGGCAACGCCAAACTGGTAGTCGATACCGAGACTCAGGCCCGAGCTGGAATAATCCGGGACCAATGCGGGTTCCATTTTCATCTTGTGGCTGGACACACCGGCAAACAGGCCAAAACCATTGGCGGGCTGCTCGGCCAGTGCTGTGCCGGAGGCGCCCAGGATGGCGAAGAGGGCGGTGTACAGGGCGGCTTGCTTGAACATAATCGAGGTCTCCGTCAAATTTCGTTTATTCCTGCTCGGCCTTTTTGGGCTTGTGCAGCTTTACCACATTGGCTTTTCTGGGTTGGTCCGCATACACCGGCTTTTCCTGGTTCACGCCTGCCTCCGCGGCCAATTCGGCTTCACGTTCGGAGATCAGTGCAAACAGGTCACGAATGTCATGCACGGTGGCTTCTGTGAGGGGGTGGGGTTGGCCGGGCGCCGGGGTGGCGTCCTTGACGATATTCGCCAGCACCTTGCGCAATACGCGCAAAATGCGTTGTTCTTTGCTCAGATTTTCTACGTTCACGACTTGTGCTCCGGTTGTAATGGGTGGCCTGGAAAATTGCGGGCGCTGCTGATCCAGAAGGGCGACTTCTTTGCGGGCTGGCAGCCCATGGGGGAGTTGATTCGCGCCGATGCAAAAGGGTCGAAGCCATTGTCCGTGCAGGCAGTTTGCTCTGTCAAGCGGACAGATCAGAGTAAACGGATGCAAGGCAAGGTTTTAGCCTTGGCATCCTGCCGAAAAGCTCATGAATCCGGTGATTTAGGGTTGAGTAAAGACGTCGTCTGGGGTACAATGCCGGCCCTGTTTGCATGGCGTTGGGCCGTGCGGCAGGAAATTCGCACATCCGTTCATGTTGGGGTGCCCGCAAGGGTCAGCAGACGGATGGAGGAACTTAACCCTTACACTTGGAGTTGCTATGTCTGGTACTACTATGCGTGAAATGTTGGAAGCGGGCGTCCATTTCGGACACCAAACCCGTTACTGGAATCCCAAGATGGCTCCGTTCATCTTCGGTCATCGTAACAAGATTCACATCATCAACCTGGAAAAAACTGTTCCCATGTTCAACGATGCGCTGAAGTTCGTGCGCAAGTTGGCATCCGGCAAGGGCAACATCCTGTTCGTGGCCACCAAGCGTCAGGCTCGCGAAATCATCAAGGAAGAAGCGGTTCGCGCAGGCTGCCCGTATGTGGATTACCGTTGGCTGGGCGGCATGCTCACCAACTTCAAGACCGTGCAACTGTCCATCAAGCGTCTGAAAGAGCTGGAAGCCATGATGAATGACGGCAGCATGGAGAAGTTTTCCAAGAAGGAAGCGCTGATGATGAAGCGCGAGCTGGAAAAACTCGAGCGCAGCCTGGGCGGCATCAAGGACATGGAAGGCCTGCCTTCTGCCATTTTCGTAATCGATGTGGGCTACCAGAAGGGTACCATCACCGAAGCCCAGAAACTGGGTATCCCGGTGATCGGCATCGTTGATACCAACCACTCTCCGCTGGGTGTGGATTACGTCGTTCCTGGCAACGACGACTCCAGTCAGGCTATTCGCCTGTACGCACGCGGTGTGGCTGATGCGGTGTTGGAAGGCCGCGCCCAGTCTCTCGCTGACGTCGTGGCACACGTCGAAGAGCGAGCAGCGTAAGCGCCCTCTCCGACACGAAGGGGCGCAAGCCCCTTTTTTTTAGATCAAGTTTTGTAAAGGAGTGCAGCATGGCAGAAATTTCGGCATCTATGGTTAAGGAACTGCGCGAGGCAACCGGCCTCGGCATGATGGAATGCAAGAAGGCGCTGGTGGAAACCAATGGCGACTTCAAGGCGGCAGAAGAGTTGCTGCGTATCAAGAGCGGTGCGAAGGCCAGCAAGGCCTCTTCCCGTATTGCGGCTGAAGGCGTGATCAGCTCCTTCGTGACACCCGATGGCAAGATCGGTACAGTGGTGGAAGTAAACTGCGAAACCGACTTTGTGGCCAAGAGCGATGACTTCATTGCCTTCGCCCGGAACGTCGCTGAAACCGTGGCCAAGAATGATCCGGCCGACGTGGCTGCGCTGGCGGACATGGCACTGGTGAATGGCACTGGCACGATCGAAGAAGCGCGCAAGGCGCTGGTGATGAAGCTGGGTGAGAACGTGGCGATCCGCCGCTTCGTTCGTTATGCCACATCCGGCAAGCTTGCCAGCTACCTGCACGGCAGCAAGATCGGCGTGCTGATCGATTTCACTGGCGAAGACACCCTGGGCAAGGATATTGCGATGCACATTGCGGCCAGCAAGCCGAAATCCATCGATGCTTCCGGCGTAAGCCAGGAGGAAATTGCCACCGAGCGCCGCATTGCAACCGAAAAGGCCCGTGAAGCCGGCAAGCCGGAAGCCATGCTGGACAAGATTGCAGAAGGTTCCGTGCAGAAATTCCTGAAGGAAGTGACTCTGATGGGCCAGGTGTTCGTCAAGGCCGAAGACGGCAAACAGACCATCGAGCAATTGCTGAAGAGCAAGGGTGCGACTGTGAAGGCCTTCCAGATGTTCATCGTGGGCGAGGGCATTGAGAAGAAGGTTGAAGATTACGCAGCAGAAGTTGCTGCAGCCGCTGCCGCAATCAAGGGGTAATTCATGACCACAGCCACCGCATACAAACGCATTCTGCTGAAACTCTCCGGTGAAGCCCTGATGGGCGAAGACAGCTACGGCATCAACCGTGGCGTGATCGAGCGCATCGTGCAGGAGATTGCCGGAGTGACCGCGCTGGGCGTGCAGGTGGCGATTGTGATTGGCGGTGGCAACATTTTCCGCGGCGTGGCTCCTGCGGCGGCCGGCATGGACAGGGCGACAGCAGACTATATGGGCATGCTGGCGACCGTCATGAATGCCATGGCACTGCAGGATGCCATGAAGCGGGGCGGGGTGGATTGCCGCGTGCAATCCGCGCTCAATCTGGAGCAGGTGGCCGAGCCGTTCATTCGCGGCAAGGCGCTGCGCTATCTGGAAGAAGGCAAAGTGGTTATTTTTGGTGCCGGCACCGGCAACCCTTTCTTCACCACCGATACGGCTGCGGCCCTGCGTGGCGTGGAAATGGATGCGCAAGTGGTGATCAAGGCAACTAAGGTGGATGGCGTATATACGGCCGATCCCAAGAAGGACAAAACCGCAACGCGGTACGATAAATTGAGTTTCAATGAGGCAATTTCCAGGAATCTGCAGGTGATGGATGCAACTGCGTTGACGCTGTGCCGCGACCAGAATCTGCCCATCATTGTCTGCAGCATATTCAAGGATGGCGCATTGAAACGTGTAGTGCTGGGCCAGGAAGAGGGTACCCTGGTCGGCGGAAATTGAATGGAGCCAACGTGATGATTCCCGAGATCAAGAAAAACGTAGAGCAGAAAATGAACAAGACGCTGGAGACGCTGAAGGCGGATTTCGGCAAGGTTCGGACCGGTCGTGCTCACACCGGCATTCTCGATCACGTCATGGTGGACTACTACGGTAATCCCACCCTGGTCAACCAGGTGGCCAACGTGACGCTGATCGACGCGCGCACCATAGGCGTGCAGCCATGGGAAAAGAACATGGTGGCGCCGGTCGAGAAGGCCATCCGTGACGCAGATCTGGGCCTGAATCCCTCGACCAACGGCGACGTGATTCGTGTGCCGATGCCAATGCTGACCGAAGAGCGTCGTCGCGACCTGATCAAGGTGGTACGCGGCGAAGCCGAGAATGCGAAGGTTGCAGTGCGCAACATACGCCGCGAAGCCAACGAGCAATTGAAGAAATCGCTCAAGGAAAAGACGATCAGCGAGGACGACGAGCGTCGCGCCCAGGACGAGGTGCAGAAATTCACCGACCGCTTCGTGCAGGAAATCGACAAGGCATTGCATGCCAAAGAAGCGGACCTGATGGCTGTTTAAGCACAGGTTGTCCGGCACAGCGCCATGGATAGTCTCCGATTGATCCTCGTGGGGGTATAGAGTCAAGTGGCGTTATTCCAGAGTTCTACGCGTACCATTCCCGAAGCATCCCAGGTGCCACATCATATCGCCATCATCATGGATGGCAACGGCCGCTGGGCCAAACAGCGCTTCCTGCCACGCGTTGCAGGACACCAGCGCGGGGTGGAGTCACTGCGCGAGGTGGTCAAGCGCTGTCTTGGTATGGGAGTGGAATACTTGACCGTATTTGCCTTCAGCAGCGAAAACTGGCGCCGTCCGGCGGACGAAGTGTCCTTCCTTATGCAGCTGTTCATCAAGATGCTGCAGCGTGAAGTCAGCAGGCTGCATGAGAACAATGTCCGCCTCAAGATCATCGGCGACCGCAGCCGGTTTGATGCACTGCTCAATGAACATATCCTCGCAGCAGAGCAACTCACAGCCAACAATACGGGCCTCACCCTTACCATTGCCGCCAACTACGGTGGACGTTGGGACATCATGCAGGCGGTGCAGGCCATGTGTGCAGAGCATCCTGAGCGCATGGGCCACTTCAGCGAGACAGACCTGGAACCCTATCTGTCCATGAACTATGCGCCCGAGCCGGACTTGTTCATCCGCACCGGCGGCGAACAGCGCATCAGCAACTTCCTGTTGTGGCAACTGGCCTATACCGAACTCTACTTCACGGATACGCTGTGGCCCGCTTTCGACAGCGCCGCATTTGACTCCGCAATTCAATCATTTCAAAAGCGCGAGCGCCGCTTTGGCCGCACCAGCGACCAGCTCGTGGCAGATCAATAATTCTCAGGACCTTGCCCATGCTTAAAGAACGCGTGATTACTGCCGTCATCCTATTGCTGGTTTTTCTGGCGGCGCTGTTTTCCTTGCCCAGCCTGGCGTGGGCCGCTCTGGTGGCCTTGATGGTGATGCAGGGAGCGACCGAATGGACTCGTTTGGCGCAATTGCGCGGGCCGTTTGCCACTGCATACTGGGTGGGCACCTTGCTCGCCTTTATAGTCCTGATCTGGATGTCAACCACACTGTCTCCGCACCAGCAGCTGTTGCCACAACTGATCATTTACGGTCTGTCTATCGCGTTCTGGGTGTTGCTGGTACCAGCCTGGTTGATGATAGGGTGGCAGCCCCGCAACCCCTTGTTGATGGGCGCGGTGGGCTGGCTGGTCCTGCTGCCGACGGGGCTGGCGATGCTGGATTTGCGTGCAGAAAATCCCTGGTGGCTGCTGGGAGTGATGGGGCTGGTGTGGACGGCCGACATCTCTGCCTATTTTGCCGGTCGCAAATTCGGCAAGAATAAACTCGCGCCCAGCATCAGCCCGGGCAAGACCTGGGAAGGCGTGATCGGTGCACTGCTTGGAGTGGGAGTGTACGTGGCGCTGGTTGTTTTGCTCGGCGGCATGTCGCGCTTCTACGGCATGCTGCCGCAGGTGATCGTGGCAGCGTGGTGGTGGGCCGGGTTGGCCATTATTGGCGACCTGTTCGAGTCGGCGGTGAAACGCCAGGCCGGAGTCAAGGACAGCGGCGCCTTGCTGCCCGGTCATGGCGGCCTGCTGGATCGCATTGATGCGCTGACGCCGACCTTGCCGCTGGCTGCGCTGGCATTGATCCTGCAACGAATGGTATGAGCAAGATGAACAACAATCTCATGCGCCTGACCGTGTTGGGCAGCACAGGCAGCATAGGCACCAGCACGCTGGATGTGGTGGCGCGCCACCCTGACCGTTACCAGGTTGTAGCCCTGACTGCGTTTCGTCAGGATGAACTGCTGTTTGAGCAATGCAAGCGCTTCGCGCCACGTTATGCCGTGTTGCTGGACGAAAGTGCGGCTGAACGACTGAGCAAACAGGTTGCGCGCGCCGGGCTTGAAGTGCAGGTATTGTGCGGTGTGGAGGCGCTGGAAAGAGTGTCCTCCCTGCCCGAGGTGGACGCAGTGATGGCTGCCATTGTCGGTGCTGCCGGTTTGCGCCCGACACTGGCGGCTGCCCGTACGGGCAAAAAAGTGTTGCTGGCCAACAAGGAAACCCTGGTGATGACGGGCCGCATCTTCATGGATGCGGTGCGCCAGCATGGCGCCACGCTGCTGCCCATCGACAGCGAACACAACGCCATTTTCCAGGCACTGCCACATGACTATCAGGGCAAACTGTCCACCAGCGGGGTCAGCAAGATTCTGCTTACCGCCTCGGGCGGGCCGTTCCGCAACACGCCACTGTCGGAGCTGCAGGCAGTGACGCCTGAGCAGGCCTGTGCCCATCCCAACTGGGTGATGGGACGCAAGATTTCCGTGGACTCTGCCACCATGATGAACAAGGGACTGGAAGTAATCGAGGCGCACTGGCTGTTCAATGCTGCCGCGGATGACATCCAGGTGGTGGTGCATCCGCAGAGCGTGATTCACTCCATGGTGCAATACGTAGACGGCTCTGTGCTGGCACAGCTCGGCAATCCCGACATGCGCACGCCCATAGCGCATGCCATGGCCTACCCGGAGCGCATCAATGCCGGCGTGGCGCCTCTGGATCTGTTCAAGGTGGCCACCCTCAATTTTGTTGCTCCGGATTTCGAGCGTTTCCCGTGCCTCTCACTGGCGTACCAGGCTCTGCGCGCAGAAGGAACCGCGCCGGCCATGCTGAATGCAGCCAATGAAGTGGCCGTGGATGCATTCCTCAACTGCGGGATTGCCTTCCTGGACATTCCACGCCTGATCGACGAGGTGCTGGCTACCCTGCCCAATGGGGCTGCCAATACGCTGGAGGATGTGCTCGCCGCTGACGCCGCGGCACGCGCTATGGCCGAGGAGTGGGTCGCGCGATGATTACGCTCGCCGCCTTTCTCGTTGCGATCCTGGTGCTGGTGGTGCTGCATGAACTCGGGCATCTCCTGGTAGCGCGCTGGTGCAACGTCAAGGTACTGCGATTCTCGGTCGGCTTCGGCAAGGTGCTGTATAGCAAACGCTTTGCTGGCGGGGAGACCGAGTGGGTGATTTCTGCGGTTCCGCTGGGCGGATACGTCAAGATGCTGGATGAGCGCGAAGGCGAGGTGCCTGTGGATGAGCTGCCGCGCGCCTTCAACCGCCAGCCGGTGCTGCGGCGCATGGCCATCGTAGTGGCCGGGCCGCTGTCAAATCTGCTGTTGGCGATTGTGCTGTACTGGGGTCTCTTTGTACACGGCGTGCCCGGCCTGAAACCGAAACTGGGCGAGGTTGCGCCCGCCACCCCAGCTGCCGTCGCGCAATTGCAGGCGCAACAGAGCATACTCAGTGTCAATGGCCTCGCCACACCGAGCTGGGATGACGTGCGCTGGGCACTGCTGGATCTGGTGTTGCAGGGGAAATCCGCAGTCCTGGAGGTGCAGGACGTGCAGGGTGAAATTCGGCACAGGGAGCTTAGCCTGGGGTCGCTATCGGCGAGGGACCTGGACAGCGACTTCATGAAGAAGCTTGGCCTGCGACCCTATCAGCCGCCGATTTATGCCGTGATAGGCGAGCTGTTGCCGGGGAACGTGGCGCAACAGGCCGGGCTGAAATCGGGAGATGTGATCCGCCGCGTTGATGGGCAGCCGATCGAGTACTGGGACGAATTCGTTGTCCAGATTCGCAGCCACCCGGCCAAGCCCTTGCAGCTGGAAATCCTGCGAGAGGGAAGCAGCCTGACGCTGCAGCTCACACCGCTTGCCAGCCTGGAAAATGGCGTGCAAGTCGGCAAGATAGGCGCCGGGCCGAAGATCGACCAGCAGGCATTTGATGCCATGCTCACGGAGGTACGCTATCCAGTTGGGGAAGGGCTCTCCGAAGCAGTCCGCAAGACCTGGGAAACCAGCCGCGTCAGCCTGCAAATGATAGGCCGCATGATTGTCGGACAGGTCTCTCTCAAAAACATCAGCGGCCCGATTGCCATTGCAGACTATGCAGGACAGTCCGCGCAACAGGGTATCGGCGCCTATATTGCCTTTCTGGCATTCATCAGCCTCAGCCTCGGCGTCCTGAATTTGCTGCCTATTCCTTTATTGGATGGCGGTCATTTACTGTATTATATGGCCGAGATGATCAAGGGCAGTCCGGTGTCGGACAAGCTTTGGGAAGCAGGGCAGAACGTCGGCATAGCACTCTTGATTACCATCATGGCGATTGCGTTGTTCAACGACATCAGCCAGCGGATTTTGGGTTAAATCATAATGAAATTGAAAAAATTGGCGGGACTTATCCCGCTTTTGTTTGCCACTTCGGCAGCGGCAATGGAGCCGTTTGTCGTGAAGGATATCAGGGTCGAAGGAATCCAGCGCACTGAGGCAGGCACCGTTTTCAGCTATCTGCCGGTTAAGGTGGGTGACACGCTGAATGACGAACAGGCTGCAGCAGCTTTGCGCGCCTTGTTCGCTACCGGTTTTTTCAAGGATGTGCGCCTCGAGGTGGAGCAGGGCGTGCTGGTGGTCATTGTGCGTGAACGTCCCTCCATCGCCAGTATCGAGATCAATGGCGTCAAGGAGTTCCCCAAGGATCAGATGCGCGACAACCTGAAATATGTGGGTCTGGCCGAAGGACGCATTTTTGACAAGGGGATGCTGGAAAAATCCGAGAATGAGCTGAAGCGTCAGTATGTCGCGCGCGGCAAATATGGTGTGTCGGTGAAGACCACTGTGACTGAGCTCGAGCGCAATCGTGTGGCGGTGAGCTTCGATGTGGTCGAGGGCGATGTGTCCAAGATTCGCGAGATAAATATCGTCGGCAACAAAGCTTACAGTGAGAGCGAGCTGCTCGATCTGATGAAGCTGACAACCCCTACCATGTGGACATGGATTACCAGCAACGACCAGTATTCCAAGCAAAAACTGTCTGGTGATCTGGAAGTCATGCGCTCTTTCTACCTGGACAGCGGGTATCTGGAGTTTGCGGTTGACTCCACGCAAGTATCGATCTCGCCGGACAAGAAGGATATTTTCATCACCATCAACATCACGGAGGGGGCCAAGTACACGGTTTCCGACATCAAGCTGGTGGCCCCCGAGAAAATCTTGCCGCATGATGAAATGCGCAAGCTGATCGACATCAAGGTTGGCGACGTCTTCTCGCGCAAGGCCCTGACTGAAGCGCAGAAGAAAATAGCCGATCGCCTGGGTGATGACGGTTATGCCTTTGCCAACGTGAATGCGGTACCAGAAGTGGACAAGGAAAAGCATCTGGTTGCCTTTACTTTCGTGGCTGATCCCGGCCAGCGCGTATACGTGCGCCGCATTAACATCGCTGGCAACACCAAGACCCAGGACGAGGTGATCCGGCGCGAGTTCCGTCAGACCGAAGGAGCCTGGTTTGCAACCAGGAAGATCCAGAAATCCAAGCAGCGCGTGGACAAGCTGGATTATTTCAGCGAAGTCAATCTCGAAACACCACCGGTGCAGGGCACCAAGGATCAGGTGGACATCAATGTAAGCGTCAAGGAAAAGCCCACTGGCAGCTTCAACGTCGGTGCGGGCATCTCCAGCGGCGAAGGTCTGGTGCTGAGCGGTGGCATCTCCCAGAGCAACCTGTTTGGCACCGGCAAGATTCTGTCTACCCAGATCAATTCGAGCAAGATCAATCAGGTCTACTCGGTTTCCTACACCAATCCGTACTACACCGATGATGGAGTCAGCCGCGGCTTCGATATCTATAAGCGGAACCTGGATACCTCGGCCACTTCGATTACCCCTTACCAGTCCAGTACCCTGGGTGCGGGTGTGCGTTACGGCGTGCCGATCGCCGAGGACGAGCGCATCAATTACGGATTGTCTGTGGAGCGCTCCGCATTGACGGTGTTCCCTACCAGTTCGCCGGCGCTGGTTGATTACGTAAACACCTTTGGCGACACCAACAACAACCTGATGGGCAGCATAGGCTGGACACGTGACAGCCGTGACAGCGCAATCTATACGACCGAAGGCTCCGTGCAGCGCGCGATTCTCGAAGTCGGGCTGCCGGTCTCGCCGCAGCGCTACTACAAGACCACCTACCAGCACCAGTGGTTCTATCCGGTTAGCCGCACCTTTACCTTGATGCTGAACGGCGAAGCCGGTTACGCCGAAGGTTATGACGGACAACCCCTTCCGTTCTTCAAGAACTTCTACGCCGGCGGCGTGGGCTCGGTACGTGGCTACGAGCCCAGCTCGCTGGGACCGCGTGATATCAACAACAGTTCGATGGGCGGTAGCCAGCGCGTGGTCGGCAATGCGGAGCTGTTGTTCCCCATGCCGGGCTATGAAAAGGAACGCGCGGTACGGCTGAGTGCCTTCATTGATGGTGGCGCGATTTATGGCCTCCCCACCCAGGTACCTGCTTCCATCGGGCCGCGTTACTCGGCTGGTCTGGCATTGACATGGATATCCCCTGTAGGCCCGCTGAAATTGAGTTATGCTAGTCCGATAAATAGCACGCCGGACGACAAGATACAGCGATTGCAGTTTACCCTCGGCACCATATTCTAGAATATCGGACGCATGCTGGATGATTAGTCAGGGCAAGGAGCTGAAAATGAGAAATTGGATGAAGGCTACATTAGGTCTTATCTGGATAAGCACGATGACAGTCGCCTGGGCGGGCGATTTCCGGGTAGGCGTTGTGGATACGGAGCGTATCCTGCGTGAATCGGTGCCAGCCGTACAGGCGGAAAAGAAGATCGAGAAGGAATTCGCCGCACGCGATCTGGAGATCAAGAAGATGACCAAGCAGGCGCGCGATTTGCAGGCCTATCTGGAAAAGGATGGCGTGACCCTGCTGGATGCCGAGCATCGCAGCAAGGAGCGTGAACTGGCCAATCTGAACGTGTCGCTGCAGCGCATGCAGCGCGAGTTCCGCGAGGATCTGAACCTGCGCAAGAATGAAGAGCTGGCGCTGGTGCTGGAGCGTGCCAACAAGGCGATCCAGGCCATTGCCGAGAGCGAGAAATTCGACCTCATTCTGCAGGAAGCCGTCTATCGCAACCCGAAAATTGACATCACCGACAAGGTGCTCAAGTACCTGGCTGCTGACAAGCAACCTGCCGACAAACAGCCAGCGGACAAGCCCTGATCTGCAAGCGAAATGATGAGTTTGACCAATTACCGTCTCGATGAAATCGTTGCCCGCTTTGGCGGGCGCGTGCTGGGTGACGCCAGCGTGCAGGTGAACCAGATCGCCACACTGGACAGCGCCCAGTCTCACAACATCGCCTTCCTGGCTAACAGCAAATATCGCTCCCAGCTGGCTGCAACTCGCGCCGGCGCGGTAATCCTCGGGGAAGCCGATGCAGAGGCGACCGCGCAGCCGCGCATCGTGTGCGACAACCCGTATTCCTATTTTGCCAAACTGTCGGCGTTCCTTAACCCGCTGCCTGCCATGGCGCCCGGCATTCATGCCAGTGCAGTGATCGGCGAACATGCCCAGATTGACGCAACAGCGCATATTGCCGCCAACGTGGTCGTCGGTGCAGGAGCCAGAATTGGCGCCCGTAGCGTGATTCTGGAGGGCTGCAGCATCGGCGCCGATGTGGTGATCGGCGACGGCGTGCGCCTGTACCCCCGAGTCGTGATCTACCACGGCTGCGTGCTGGGCAACAACGTGATTGCGCATTCCGGTGTGGTGATAGGGGCGGACGGTTTCGGCATCGCCATGGAAGAGGGGCGCTGGCTGAAGATTCCGCAGATCGGCCGCGTGGTGATCGGGAACGATGTGGAAATCGGCGCCAACACCACCATCGACCGTGGCGCGCTGGATGACACGGTGATCGAGGAGGGCGTCAAGCTCGACAACCAGATCCAGATCGCGCACAACGTGCGCATCGGCGCACATACCGCGATTGCCGGTTGTGTCGGCATTGCCGGCAGTGCCACCATCGGCAAGTATTGCCGCATCGGCGGCAGCGCGGGCATCCTGGGCCATCTTCAGATTGCCGATTATGTCGAGATCGCCTCCTTTACTTTGATCGGCAAATCCATCCGCGAACGCGGCAGTTACAGCGGCATCTTCCCGTTCAGCAGCAACCAGGAATGGCGCAAGAACGCCGCTCATCTGCGTCACCTGGATGCGCTGGCCGATCGAATCAAACATCTTGAACAACAAATGGCGGCGCTCAAGCCAGCCAGCGAAGCAGAGGAGAAGTAAATGAGTATTGAAATGGATATCCACGCAATCCTGGAACACTTACCACATCGCTACCCGTTCCTGCTGGTTGACCGCGTCCTGTCAATCGAGCCTGACAAGAGCATCGTGGCGCTGAAGAACGTGACCATCAACGAGCCGTTCTTCCCTGGCCACTATCCGCACCATCCGGTGATGCCCGGCGTGCTGATCATCGAGGCGATGGCACAGGTTGCTGCCTTGCTCACCTTCAAGAGCCAGGGCACCAAACCCGATGACAAGACCGTGTATTACTTTGTTGGCATCGATGGCGCTCGCTTCAAGCGCCCGGTCAGCCCCGGCGACCAGCTGATTTTCAAGGTCTCCATCGTGTTCAACAAGCGCGGCCTGTGGAAATTCGCTGCGGTTGCCGAGGTGGACGGGCAGACAGCTGCCGAAGCAGAAATCATGTGCACCCTGCGGGAAAAATAATGCGCCACCCGACAGCGATCATACATCCCGGCGCCAAGCTGGCTGACGATGTCCAGGTTGGCCCCTATTCGATCATCGGCGAGCATGTCGAGATCGGGGCCGGCACGACCATCGGGCCACACGTGGTGATCAACGGCCACACCCGTATCGGCAAGAACAACCGCATCTTCCAGTTCTGCTCGCTGGGCGAGATCCCGCAGGACAAGAAGTACGCCAACGAGCCGACCCGCCTGGAAATCGGCGACAACAACACCATCCGCGAATTCTGTACCTTCAACCTGGGTACCGTGCAGGACGGCGGCGTCACCAGCGTGGGCAACAACAACTGGATCATGGCCTATGTGCATCTGGCGCATGACTGCCACGTCGGCAACAACACCATCTTCGCCAACAATGCGCAGCTGGCGGGCCATGTCACGGTAAACGATTACGCCATCCTGGGCGGCTTCACCGCGGTGCACCAGTTCTGCCTGATCGGCTCGCACGTGATCACCGGCATGGGCACCATCCTGTTCCAGGACATTCCCCCGTATGTCACGGTCTCCGGCAACCCGGCTGCACCGCACGGCATCAATTCGGAAGGACTGAAGCGGCGCGGTTTCAGCAGCCCGGCCATCATGGCGATCAAGCGCGCCTACAAGTCGCTGTATCGAGCAGGCCTGACACTGGACGAGGCCAAGGCTGCCATTGCTGCGCAGGCGGCAGATCATCCTGAACTCAAACTCATGACCGATTTCCTCGAACAGTCGCAGCGCGGCATCGTGCGCTGATTTTCAGTTATGTCCAAAGCAATCAAAACCATTGCCGTAGTCGCCGGCGAAGCATCTGGCGACCTGCTCGGCAGCCACTTGATGGAAGCCATCAAGCAGCGCATGCCGAACGTGCAGTTCGTCGGCATCGGCGGGCCCAAGATGCAGTCAGCGGGTCTGGAAGTGCTCTATCCGATGGAAAAGCTGGCCGTGATGGGGTACATCGAGGTGCTGCGCCATTACCGCGAAATCGTCGGCATCCGTCGCAGCCTGCGCGAAAGGCTCGTCGCCAACCCCCCCGATCTGTTCATCGGGATTGACGCACCGGATTTCAATCTCGATCTGGAGCTGGCACTGAAGCAGAAGGGCATTCCCACCGTGCATTACGTCAGCCCGTCCATCTGGGCCTGGCGCGGCGAACGCATCCACAAGATCAAGCGCGCGGTGGCACACATGCTGACCCTGTTTCCGTTTGAGGCTCCGCTGTATGAAAAAGCCGGCGTGCCGGTAACCTATGTGGGGCATCCGCTGGCCGACATGTTGCCGGAGGTGCCCAACCGTCTGGCCATGCGCGAGCAGATGCGCATTCAGCCGACGCAGAAGGTGATTGCATTGCTCCCAGGCAGCCGCCAGAGCGAAGTGCGCCAGCTGGCGCGCATCTACATCGATACCGCGCGCCTGATCCTGCAGAAGATTCCGGATGCCCAATTCCTGGTACCCCTGGCCAGCCGCGAAACGCGCAATATATTCGAGGAGGCCATCTGGTTTGCGGAAGCACGCGAGCTGCCCATCACCCTGCTGTTCGGCCATGCGCATGACGCCATGATCGCGGCGGATGGCGTGGTGGTGGCCTCCGGCACGGCATCCCTGGAAGCGGCCCTGCTCAAGCGCCCGATGGTCATTACCTACAGGATGCCGAAGCTGACTTACTGGCTGATGAAGCGCAAGAAGTACCTGCCCTACGTGGGCTTGCCCAACATCATTGCCGGCAAGTTCATCGTGCCGGAGCTGCTGCAGGACGATGCCACTCCCGAGAACCTTGCGCAGGCTCTGCTCAATCTGATCGGAAACAAGAAAGCCGTAACGGAGCTGGAGGAGAAGTTCGCCGACATGCACGCCACCCTGAGGCAGAGAACGGCGGAACGCGCAGCTGAAGCCATCTTGCCCTATCTCGGGCAGGCTGCGTGAGCCTGCTGATCTGCGGGGTGGATGAAGCAGGGCGCGGCCCGCTGGCCGGCCCGGTATATGCGGCTGCGGTGATTCTGGATCCGGCGCAACCCATAGTCGGTCTGGCCGACTCGAAAAAGCTGAGTGAAAGGAAGCGCGATGCGCTGGCGCTGCAAATTCGTCAGCATGCAACTGCGTGGGCGATCGCCACGGCATCCGCTGCGGAAATCGACGAGCTGAACATTCTGCGTGCCAGCCTTTTGGCCATGAAACGTGCCGTTGAGGCGTTGGCTGTTTGCCCGCATCAAGTGCTGGCCGACGGCCTGTATTGCCCTGATACGGGCATTCCCAGCCAGGCCATCGTCAAGGGCGACAGCAAGGTGGCCGAGATTTCCGCGGCTTCCATCCTGGCAAAGACGGCACGGGACAGCGCCATGCTGGCGCTGCACGAGCAGTATCCGCAATACGGTTTTGTTGTACACAAGGGCTATCCGACAGCAGCTCATCTGGAGGCTTTGCGCCTGCACGGGCCAACGCCGGAACATCGCAGAAGCTTCAGGCCGGTACGCGAGTTACTACAAGGAGAAGATTAGTCATGGGATTCATCAAACTGTTGCATCTGTGGTCTATCGTGGTGTGGGTGGGCGGTATGTTCTTCGCCTATGTGGTGCTGCGCCCCAGCGCAGCCGAGGTATTGCAGCCGCCGGAGCGCCTGAAGCTGTGGAACCGCGTGTTCAAGAGCTTCTTCAACTGGGTGTGGGCGGCGATTCTTCTGGTGCTGGTCACCGGTTTCTACATGATCTACCTTCTTGGCGGTTTCGGGCACATCCCCATGTACATCAACCTGATGCTGTTGCTGGGCAGCGTGATGATGGTGATCTTCTTCTACGTGTTCTTCAGTTGCTACGCATCGTTCAAGGTGCTGGTGGAGCGACAGGAGTGGCCTGCCGCTGGTGCCATGCTGGCCACCATCCGCAAACTGGTGGCGGTGAATACCACGATCGGCTTGCTGACGCTGGCGGTGGTACTGATTGGGCGAGGTTGAGGATTCAAGCGGGTGCCTGACTGGAGAACGCCGCTGTGAGCGGCGTTATTATTTGTGGCTGTGTGAGCTTCAGAGGGTTTATGGCTACGGCCGCTCGCGTTGCGAGCTTAACATTCGCGGTGCGAATGTTAGCCTGCGCCGCAAGCGGGCCATGTAATTTAGCGGCGTTCTTTTTTCATGGCCTGAGCGGCCTCGCGTTTGGCATCCTTTTCTCGCTCGGTAGCCCGCTTGTCATGCTCCTTCTTGCCCTTGGCCAGGCCGATGTCGAGCTTGACGCGGCCGGCCTTGTAGTGCATGTCCAAGGGCATGATGGTGTAACCGGCACGCTGAACCTTGCCGACCAGTTTGTCGATTTCGCGCTGGTGCAGGAGCAGTTTGCGGGTGCGTACCGGATCCGGATGGATGTGGGTTGAGGCGTTCTGCAAGGGGCTGATATGGGCGCCGAATAGGTACAGGGCGCCGTCGCGGATGGTGACATAGGCTTCCTTGAGCTGGACGCGGCCGGCGCGGATGGCCTTGACCTCCCAGCCCTCCAGTACCATGCCGGCCTCGTAACGCTCTTCGATGAAGTAATCGTGGAATGCTTTTTTATTTTGGACGATGCTCATATCTTGTGTATTCTACCAGTTTTGTTTGTTCGGCTTGCGGCTGCTTCGGGGCAGAAATCGCGTGGATAAACGTTTGCAGAGGTTTTAGGCATGGCCCTGGTTGAGAAAAAGGTGCTGGTTCCCTTCAGCGCAGAACAGATGTTTGCGCTGGTGGACAAAGTGGCGGATTACCCGCAATTCCTGCCCTGGTGTGGCGGCGCCAGCGCTGCCGAGCCGGTTGGCGACAAGGTGCGCGCCACGGTACATATCAACTATCACCATCTCAAACACAGCTTCACCACGGAAAATCTGCGTCGCCCGCCGGAGCGCATCGACATGGTGCTGCTGGATGGTCCATTCAAGCATCTGGATGGCAGCTGGAACTTTGCCGCATTATCCCCGACAGCCTGTAAAATAGAGTTTCGCCTGCACTATGAATTTTCCAGCAGATTGCTGGAAAAAATGGTGGGGCCGGTTTTTCATCACATTGCCAACAGCTTCGTGGACGCCTTTATCCATCGTGCTGAAAAAATATATGCCAACAAGTAATCCGTCTGCACAGGACAAATTCGAGATCGAAGTAATCTACGCCTTGCCGCAGATGCAGACCCTGCTGACTGTAGAGGTTCCATCTGGCTCTACGGTAGAGCAGGGCATCCGCCTTTCCGGCATCCTCGACAAGCATCCGGAAATCGATCTGGCCAACAGCAAGGTCGGCATTTTCGGCAAACTGGCCAAGCTGGATGTGGCCTTGCGCGAAAAAGACCGCATCGAGATCTATCGCCCACTGATTGCCGACCCTAAGGAAGTGCGCCGCAAGCGTGCGGAAGAGGGCAAGGTCATGAAGAAAGGCGGCGGCGACGCATAATGCTGGACTACGACCTGCATTGTCACTCCAACGTGTCCGATGGCGTCCTGCCACCGGCCGAACTGGTCGCGCGTGCCGCAGAGCGCGGCGTGAAATTCCTGGCCTTGACTGATCACGATGACCTCGATGGTCTGGTCGAAGCGGCACGGGCTGCATCCGAGCACGGTCTGCAACTGATCAATGGCGTGGAAATTTCGGTAACCTGGCGCAGCCATACCGTGCATGTGGTCGGCCTGAATATCAACCCGCAAGACGCAGCCTTGCAGGCTGGCCTGCAAGGCATACGCGAAGGCCGCGGTGCACGCGCCAGACTGATGGCGGATTCGCTGGCGCGATGCGGCATCCGGGGTGCGCTGGAAGGTGCCTATCGCTATGCCAACAATCCTGAGATCATTGGCCGCACGCATTTTGCCCGCTATCTGGTGGAAGCCGGCCATGCCAAGGACGTGCGCAGTGTATTCAAGCGTTTCCTGGTCAAGGGCAAACCGGGCTATGTCGCTCACGAGTGGGCCAGCCTTGCGGATGCCGTCAAGTGGATCACGGGCAGCGGCGGTGTGGCCGTCATTGCGCATCCGGGGCGCTACATGGCGGGGCGCAAGCCGATGGGGCGCACCTCGTTGCGCGAGCTGCTGGTGGAGTTTGTCGCACTGGGCGGGCAGGGCATAGAAGTGGTGTGTGGCAGCCATACACCGCCGCAATTCGCCGAGTTTGCCCGTTATGCCAGCGAATTCGATCTGTATGCCTCATGCGGTTCTGATTTCCACAGCCCCGAAGAAAGCTACCGCGATGTAGGCCGGCTGCCGGATCTGCCGCTGGACTGCAAACCAGTGTGGCAACTATGGGAGGGCAAGCAGGCCGCGCAGCCCGTGATGTAACACCACGTGAGGCACGCCTCTGAGCAAGCAATCCATGGCAGCACAATTCTTCAGCATTCATTCAGCCAATCCGCAGCCGCGCCTGATTCGTCAGGTCGCGGAGCTCGTGCGTGGTGGCGCCGTGATCGTGTACCCCACCGATTCCGGCTATGCCCTGGGCTGCCATCTGGGCGACAAGGAGGCGGTCGCCCGCATTCGCCAGATCCGTGGCGTAGACGACAAGCACCACATGACGCTGGTGTGCCGCGACCTGTCTGAAATCGCGCACTATGCGCGGGTGGATAACGTGCAGTTCAGATTGCTTAAAAGCAACACGCCGGGCAGTTATACTTTCATCCTGGATGCGACCAAAGAGGTGCCCAAACGCCTGCAGCACCCCAAACGCAACACCATCGGCCTGCGCATACCCGAGCATCCGGTGGCCCTGGCGCTGCTGGAAGAGTTGGGCGAGCCCTTGTTGAGCTCCAGCCTGATTCTGCCCGGGGAAGAGCACACCATGCATGACGCGGAAGAGATTCAGGCCAGCCTTGCGCGCCAGGTCGACCTGATCATTGACGGCGGCCCGGTCGGCATGGAGCCGACAACGGTGATCGATTTGACCAGCAGCACGCCGGTGGTGGTAAGAAAGGGCAAGGGCGATGCCACGCCCTTTGCCGCAGAGGACTAAATGCAAGTTGATAATCTGATCCAGACTGTTTCCATTGCCGCGATTCCGGTGTTGTTTGCCATTACCCTGCACGAAGCAGCGCACGGCTACGTGGCGCGCCATTTCGGCGATATGACGGCCTACCAGCAGGGGCGCATCAGCCTGAATCCGCTGCGCCACATCGACCCGATTGGCACTGTCCTCCTGCCGCTGCTCACGTTCATGTACGGCGGCATCCTGTTTGGCTGGGCGAAGCCGGTGCCGGTGAATTTTGCCGCCTTGCGCCACCCCAAGAAAGACATGCTGTGGGTGGCGCTGGCAGGTCCTGCCGCCAATCTGCTGATGGCGATATTGTGGGGTTTTGTGGCCAAGCTGGCCTGGTCGTCTCCGGACAATTATTTCGCCGATCCCTTGCAGGAAATGGCTGCGATGGGGATACGCATCAATGTGATCCTCATGGTACTCAACCTGTTGCCATTGCCGCCGCTGGATGGCGGCCGCATCGCCATCAGTCTGTTGCCACATCGCCAGGCCTACCAGTTGTCGAAGGTTGAACCATATGGGATGTTTATCCTGATATTTCTGGCGATCACGCCAGTTCTTGGCTGGGTACTCAGCCCGCTGGTCAATACTGTGTATCATGTCCTGCAATTCATTTTGGGAATGTAAAGTAGAAAATTATGTTTGCTGATCGCGTGTTATCCGGAATGCGTCCAACAGGGAGCTTGCACCTGGGGCATTACCATGGCGTACTGAAGAACTGGGTGGAGATGCAGCATGAATACGAGTGCCTGTTCTTTGTGGCTGACTGGCACGCCCTGACGACTCACTATGACAATCCCCATGGCATTGCGCAGAGTAGCCTGGACATGGTGATCGACTGGCTGGCCGCCGGCGTGGACCCGGCGCGGGCCGCCCTGTTCATCCAGTCCAAGGTGCCGGAACATGCGGAACTTCACCTGTTGTTGTCGATGATCACGCCGCTGGGCTGGCTGGAACGTGTACCGACCTACAAGGACCAGCAGGAGAAGCTCTCCGAGAAGGATCTGAGCACCTATGGCTTCCTCGGCTATCCGCTGCTGATGAGCTCTGACATCCTCATCTACCGCTCTACCCACGTTCCCGTGGGGGAGGATCAGGTCCCCCATCTCGAATTTACGCGAGAACTGGCGCGCCGTTTCAATCACATGTACGGCCGCGAACCAGGCTTTGAGGAGAAAGCCGAGGCCGCGATAAAGAAGCTGGGCAGCAAAAAAGCCAAGCTGTATAGCGAACTGCGTACGCGTTACCAGGAGCAGGGCGATGATGAGGCGCTGGAGTCGGCCAAATCGCTGCTGGATGAACAGCAAAGCCTGAGTCTGGGCGACCGTGAGCGCCTGTTCGGCTACCTGGAGGGCGGCGGCAAGATGATCCTGTCCGAGCCACAGGCCATATTGACTGCCGCTTCGCGCATGCCGGGCCTGGACGGGCAGAAGATGTCCAAATCCTACAACAACACCATCTCGCTGCGCGAGGACGAGGCCAGTGTCAGCAAGAAGATCCGCACCATGCCCACCGACCCGGCACGCGTGCGCCGCACCGACCCCGGCACCCCGGTGCAATGCCCGGTGTGGCAGCTGCATCTGGTGTATTCGAACGACAGCATCAAGCAATGGGCAGAGCACGGCTGCAAGACTGCTGGCATCGGCTGCATCGAGTGCAAGCAGCCGGTGATCGACGCCGTGCTGGAAGAGCAGAAGCCGATGCGCGAGCGAGCCCAGTTGTACCTGGATGACCCAACGCTGGTGCGCAACATCATTGCCGATGGTTGTGAGAAGGCGCGCAAGCTGGCTGGCGAAACCATGCGCGACGTGCGCGAGGCGATGGGACTCAGTTACAGTTGATCTGGGCGAGACAGGCAAGCGACGACCATGAATACGGAAGAAATGCCAGTGGAGAATGCGGCGGCTGAAGCGGCAACGCCAGCTGCCGCGCCGCTGGCCCATATTCATGGCGAGCCCATGATGGAAATGCCGCAGGACCTGTACATCCCGCCGGATGCGCTGGAAGTGGTGCTGACCACCTTCCAGGGGCCGCTCGACCTGCTGCTGTACCTGATCCGCAAGCACAATCTCGATGTGCTGGACATCCCCATGGCCCAGCTCACCCAGCAGTACATGGACTACATCGAGCTGATGCAGCGCAATCGCCTTGAGCTGGCTGCCGAGTATCTGCTGATGGCGGCGGTGCTGATCGAGATCAAGTCGCGCATGTTGCTGCCACGGCCGACCAAAGCCAGCGAAGAGGAGGCAGAGGACCCGCGTGCCGAGCTGATGCGCCGCTTGCTGGAATATGAACAGATGAAGCTGGCTGCGCAGAAGCTGAATGAATTGCCGCAAGCTGGACGCGATTTCGAGCTGGTGCAGGTTCTGATCGAACGCACGGTGGTCGAACGCCTGCCCAGCGTCAGCGTGGAGGATTTGCGCCACGCCTGGCTGTCTCTGCTGGCGCGCGCCAAGGTGAACGCCCATCACAAGGTGCGCCGCGAAGAGCTGTCGGTACGCGAACAGATGACCAAAGTGCTGCGCCAGTTGCGTGACCGCGAGTTTGTCGAATTTGAAGAGCTGTTCGACATGAATGGCGGCATCCCGCAACTGGTGGTGACCTTTATCGCAATTCTTGAATTGGCCAAGGAAACCCTGGTCGAAATTACCCAAACTGAAACCCTGGGGAAAATCTATGTCAGAACCAGCAACAGTAACGGCGTTGACACCGAACCCGCATGACACCATGACGTCCGCAGAGGCGCAGGAGCAACTTCCTGTCCGCGACCTCGTGCCAAGCATGGATGCGTCCCTGCTCAAGAATATCATCGAGGCGGCCCTGATGGTCTCGCAGGAACCACTGTCGATGAGCGAACTGAAAAAGCTGGGCGATACACCACTCGAAAGTGCCGTGGTGGAGGAGCTGCTGCAACAGCTGGCACAGGAATACAGTACCCGCGGCATCGAGCTGACCCGCGTCTCCAGCGGCTGGCGCTTCCGTGCACGACCGGCGATGCAGCAATACATCGACCGCCTCAACCCGCAAAAGCCGCCGCGCTATTCGCGTGCGGTGATGGAAACGCTGGCCATCATCGCCTACCGTCAGCCGGTGACGCGCGGAGACATCGAGGAGATCCGCGGTGTGGCGGTGGCCTCGCAGATACTCAAGACGCTGGAGGCACGCAACTGGATCGAAGTGATCGGCACGCGCGACGTGCCGGGCAAGCCCGAGCTGTTTGCAACCACCCAGCAACTGCTCGACGATCTCAACCTGCGCTCGCTGCACGAGCTGCCAGCACTGGAAGAGATGGGCAGCCTGCTGGAGCAGGAAGCGCCTGCAGAAGCCGAACCTGAGTCGGCGACGCCAGCGCAGTTGCCCGCACCTGAAGCAGAGCCGCCCATGACAGTGGCTGAAGCTCAGCAGGCGGAGAGCCAGCTCGATGAGTCGGCTGCGGAACCAGCCACGACGGAGGCAGCGCAAGCCGATACCGAACAGCCCGGCAAACCCGCCGGTCCCCAGTGGCCGTTCGCTTGAAGCACATCACCTCGTCCGATAATCCTTTCTACAAGTCGCTGGTCAAACTGGCTGGCTCGGCGCGCCAGCGCAGCATCTCGGGGCAGGCCCTGCTGGACGGCACACATTTGCTGGCGTCCTGCCTGAGCGCCGGCAAAACGCCAGTGCATGTCATCGTCACCGAGCCTGCGCTGAACGATGCCGAGATCCAGTCCTTGCTGGCAAAAATTCCGAGCGTTCCGCTGACCCTGCTGGACCAAAGCCTGTTTGCCAAGCTTTCCGAGCTCAAATCCCTGAGCGGCATCCTGACCCTGATCGAGCTGCCGCGAGCCGGCATTGATGCGGCACAGAGCCGTTTCTGCCTGCTGCTGGAAGACATTCAGGATCCGGGCAACCTGGGTTCCATGCTGCGCTCGGCGGCGGCGGCCGGCTGCGATGCCGTGTACCTGTCGCGAGGCTGTGCCGATGCCTGGTCACCAAGGGTGCTGCGTGCCGCCATGGGTGGGCATTTTGCTCTGAGCATCCAGGAGCAGGCCGATCTGTCCGCCGTGGTGGCCGCATTCCCCGGAACCTGCTACGCCGCTGCCCTGCAAGCCTCATCCAGCCTTTTTCAGGCGGCGCTGCAGGGCAGGGTAGCCTTTGCCATCGGCAATGAGGGGGCAGGCCTGAGCGCAACCTTGCTCGGCGCCTGTAGCACAATTAGTATTCCCATGCCGGGGCAGGTCGAGTCGCTCAATGCCGCTGCCGCTGCCGCAATCTGCCTGTTTGAGGCGGTGCGGCAGAATGCCGGCGTCCCGCGGAACTAATTTTCGCCAGCACCACTCTGATGCGTTACAATTGCCGTGCTAGTTGGCGATCTTGCCCCAGGGCTGGTCGTGAACAACCAGGCAATGCAGTATCGATACCGGGGGCGACCTGGCTTCGACGTAGGTTGCAAAGCAGTGTAGGGCATACCGAGGACCCGCTACCTCGTAAATCAGCTGGAAACCAAATAGTCGCAAACGACGAAAAGTACGCTCTGGCCGCCTAAGGCTG